>NZ_JANZNT010000001.1:311000-622000 GCF_025153455.1 Sphingomonas sp. BGYR3
GACCTTGAGGAATTGCTGGCGACGCGCCTGCTGGTTCAGGGCAATTCCGGTTCAGGCAAATCGCATCTGCTGCGCCGGTTGCTGGAAAAAAGTGCCGGCCGGGTGCAGCAGGTGGTGATCGACCCGGAGGGCGATTTCGTTACCCTGTCCGATGCCTATGGCCATGTGGTGATCGAGGCCGCCGACCATGCCGAGCGTGAAATCGAGCGGTTTGCGGAGCGCATCCGCCAGCATCGCGCCTCTGTCGTGCTCAGCCTTGAGGGGCTGGAGGCCGAGGGTCAGATGCGCTGTGCCGCCACGTTCCTGAATGCCCTGTTCGATGCACCGCGCGACCATTGGTATCCCGCGCTGGTGGTGGTGGACGAGGCACAGCTCTTTGCCCCGGCCGGTGGCGGCGAAGTGGCCGAGGAGGTGCGCAGGGCCAGCCTGTCGGCAATGACAAACCTGATGTGCCGGGGTCGCAAACGCGGCCTGGCCGGGGTGATCGCCACCCAGCGGCTGGCCAAACTGGCGAAGAATGTAGCCGCAGAGGCGTCCAATTTCCTGATGGGCCGCACGTTCCTCGACATCGACATGGCGCGCGCGGCCGATCTGTTGGGCATGGAGCGCCGTCAGGCAGAGGCGATCCGCGATCTGGCGCGCGGGCATTTCCTTGCCCTTGGCCCGGCCGTGTCGCGTCGCCCGGTTGCGGTCACCATCGGCTCGGTCGAAACCAGTGCCCGCAGCGGCAGCCCCAAGCTGGTCCCGCTTCCCGATGCGCCGGCTGGCGACATGAAGGACCTGCTGTTCGCGCCAGTCGACCACGCGCCCCAGATCGTGCGCGAACCGGAACCGGAACCCGTATCGGCCGAGGATGTGCTCGCCGTGATCGAGGCCCCCCGGCCCGAAGATGCGCCGGAGCCGGAACCGGATTTGTTTGCCGATCTGGATGCAGAGGCAGTGATTGCCGATGTGCTGAAGGCGATTGTGGAGGAGGCGGATTCCGCCACCCGCCCGGCGGCCGTGCTGTTTCAGGATTTCCAGGTGCGGTGCCGGATGCAGGGTCTGAAACAGCCGCCCGTCGATCTGGCGGCGTTCTCGCGGCGTCTGTCCGCTGCCCGCGCCGGGATCATCGACGGGCTGGATGCTGAATGGGCACCGGCATTCCGGCTGGCCAGGGAATTGCCAGACGAGATGCTGGGGCCGTTCCTGCTGATTGCCCGTGCTGCGCGCGAGGGGGTGGCCTGTCCTGCCGATGAGGAACTGGCCCGCGTCTATGGCACGGCATCGCTCGGCCGGGTGCGCCGCCTGATCGGCTATATCGAAAGCCGCGATCTGTTCGTCGTGCGCACCGACCTTTCGGGACGGCGATCGATCGCCATTCCCCGGCTTGGCTGGACCACCATGCCCAGCGAGGCGGCCTGATTGACCGGACCACTGCCTGGCGTATGATTGCGCTAACGAAAGCAGGGGAGGAGCCTGGTGGCGACCGCGACCAGCGATGCAGCATTGGCGGCCCGGTTCATTCAGCGCGCCAAGTTCGCCGCCACCCCCGATGACATTGCCGACTATCTGAGCATCGGGCCTGATCGCTGGCTGGACCGGCATTTCGCTGCCGCGCCTGGGCAGAGCGGGGCCGAATGGCTGACGGCGAACGGCCATGCCGCGGTGACCAGGGAGGCGCGCTATTTCTGGCCCCAAGCGGGCGATCACATGATCTGGAACCAGCTGATCGCCCAGCCGGACGAGATGCGACAGCGGCTTGCCTTTGCCCTGTCGCAGTTCTTTGTCGTCTCGCTCAACCCGATCGACGGATATTGGCCGCCCTATATGATGGCGGGTTACTGGTCGGTGCTTACCCGCCATGCCTTTGGCAATTTCCGCGATTTGATGCAGGCGGTGACGCTGAACGCCGCGATGGGGATGTACCTCAATACCAAGGGCAATCTGAAGGAAGACCCGGCCACCGGTCGACAGCCGGACGAGAATTATGCCCGCGAAATCATGCAGCTGTTCACCATCGGCCTGTATGAACTCAATGCCGATGGGACAGTGCGGCTGGACGCGGCGGGCAAGCCGATCGAAACCTATACGCAGAGTGACGTCACCAATCTGGCGCGGGTCTTTACCGGGTACGACCATGACATGCGCCGGGTGAAACGGACCGATGTGGCATGGCAGGATTATCCGGTGATCAGCCAGGAATTCTGCCTCGACCCGATGGTGCTCGATCCCGCGAAACATTCCAGCCTGGCGGTCACCTTTCTCGGCCTGACCATCCCGCAGGGCACGCCAGGCGAGACGGCGCTAGCCATGGCGCATGATCATTTGTTCAACCATCCGAATGTCGGCCCGTTCTTTGGCCGGCAGATGATCCAGCGACTGGTGACGAGCAATCCCAGCCCCGCCTATGTCGGGCGCGTCGCCGCCGCCTTTGCCGACAATGGCAAGGGCGTGCGCGGTGACCTGAAGGCGGTGTGGCGCGCCGTGCTGACCGATCCGGAGGCGATGGCGCCGCCCCGGCCCGACGACCGCCTTTCCGGAAAGGTCAGGGAGCCGGTCCTCCGCTATGTCGGCTGGGCGCGCACGGTCGGCCTGAAACAGGTCGATGAACCGTTCGAGATGTTCGACACCAGCCGCAATGACGAGGCGCTGGCGCAAAGCCCGTTGCGGTCGCCATCGGTGTTCAACTTCTTTCGCCCCGGCTATCGCCCGCCGCAGACCGAGATCGCGCGGGCGGACAAACTGGCCCCGGAGTTTCAGATTGCCAATGAGACCAGCATCGCCGGTTATCTGAACTTTCTGCAATGGACGATCCGCTGGGGCACGCGGGGCATCCGCCCCAGCTATGCCGCACTGTTGCCGATGGCGCATGACGCCCGGGCGGTCACCGAATGGCTGAACCTGCATCTGGCCGCCGGGCGACTGTCCGACGCATCGGTGACGCTGATCGCCGATGCGCTGGCCGACACCCCGCTGACGATCGATGCGCCGGAGGAGCGCAAGCTCGACCGGCTGGCCAGCGCCTGTCTGCTGGTGATGGCGTCGCCCGAATATCTGGTCGAGAAGTAAGGGGGGAGGGCGGAGCATGGCCCATATCATCACCACGCCCGTCAGCCGCCGGACCCTGCTTGCTCGTGCATCGCAGCTGACGGCGATCGGGGCGGGTGCCCCGCTGGCGATGAGCCTGGGTCATATGGCGGAGGCGGCGGCGCCGGGGGCGGACGATTACCGGGCGCTGGTCTGCATCTTCCTTTATGGCGGCAACGATCATGGCAACACGCTGATCCCGGTCGATCCCGTCAATCACAGTCGGTATCTGAAGATCCGCGGGGCGATCGGCTATGGCCGCAAGGACCTTGAGGCGACGACGCTCAAGCCGCGCGTGGCTCAAACGCTGACCGACGACATCGCCTATGCGGTCCCGCCGCAGATGCCGCGCGTGAAGCTGTTGTTCGATGCCGGGAAGATTGCACCCGTGCTGAACGTCGGCCCGCTGATCACGCCGCTGACCCGCGCGCAGTTCGATGGAAATGACCGGGCGAACTTCCCGCTGCCTCCCAAGCTGTTCAGCCATAATGACCAGCAATCGGTGTGGCAGGCGCTGGGCAGCGAGGGCGCTGTCGTCGGCTGGGGCGGGCGGCTGGGCGACTGGGCGATGGAGCGGAACCAGCATTCGCTGCTCACCTGCATTTCCGCCAGCGGCAATGCGGTGTTCGTATCCGGCGACAAGGCACTGCAATATCAGATCAGCCCCAAGGGCGCGATCAAGGTGCAGCCCATCCAGAAATCGGCCTATGGATCACCGGCCATCGCAGCCGCGCTCAACACGCTGATGACGGCACACCGCGACCACGCGATGGAAAACGAGCTGGCGATGCTGGCCCGACGATCAATGCGGATGGAGGGCATCGTCAATTCGGCGCTGGACAAGGTGGACCTGAAAACGGGGTTCGACCTAGCGCCGGGGGAGAACAAACTGGCCGACCAGCTGCGGATCGTTGCCCGGCTGATCGGCGCACGGGGCGAGCTGGGATCAAGGCGGCAGGTGTTCTTTGTCTCGCTGGACGGGTTCGACCATCACAATGACCTGTCGGCCAAGCACGCCGACCTGATGGCCAAACTGGATGAGGGGATGGCGGCATTCTATATGGCGCTGGTTGAACTCGGCGTGCAGCAACAGGTGACAACGTTCACCGCATCCGATTTCGGTCGCACGCTGGTCAATAACGGCGACGGGTCCGACCATGGCTGGGGCAGCCATCATTTCGTGATGGGCGGGGCGGTGAAGGGCGGGCGCTATTACGGCACGGCGCCGCACATCTCGATCGAGACGGACGATCAGGTGGGTCAGGGGCGGTTGTTGCCTTCGACCGCGACCGATCAATATGCGGCGACGCTGGCGCGGTGGTTCGGGGTGCCGGATGCGGAGCTGGGCGCGATCCTGCCCAATCTCGGCAACTTTGCGTCGCGCAACCTTGGCTTCGTGTAACGGACAGGCTTTCTTGGGTTTCAACGCCGCGCAAAGGCGCTAAAGGAGCCGCGCTCAATCACCGAGCGGGAGCTTTCAAGGAACTGGACGTTATCATGGGTTATCGGGTTGTCGTCGCGGGTGCCACGGGCAATGTGGGCCGCGAAATGCTGAACATCCTCGCCGAGCGGGAATTCCCGATCGACGAGATCGCTGTACTGGCCTCTGCACGCAGCCAGGGCGACGAGATCGAGTTCGGTGAGACAGGCCGGAAACTGAAAGTCCAGAATATCGAGCATTTCGATCCCACCGGTTGGGACATGGCGCTGTTCGCCATCGGCAGCGATGGCAGCAAGCTGCACGCGCCGCGCTTCGCCGCTGCCGGCTGCGTCGTCATCGACAATGCCTCGCTCTATCGCATGGACCCGGACGTGCCGCTGATCGTGCCGGAAGTGAATCCTGAGGCGATCGACGGGTACAAGGTCCGCAATATCATCGCCAATCCCAACTGCTCGACCGCGCAGATGGTCGTCGCGCTGAAGCCGCTGCATGATGCGGCCCGGATCAAGCGCGTCGTCGTTGCCACCTATCAGTCGGTTTCCGGCGCGGGCAAGGCGGGCATGGACGAACTGTTCGAACAGAGCCGCAACATCTTTGTTGGTGATCAGGCCGAACCGAAGAAGTTCACCAAGCAGATCGCGTTCAACGTGATCCCGCACATCGACAGTTTCTTGGACGACGGGTCGACCAAGGAAGAATGGAAGATGGTGGCCGAAACCAAGAAGATCCTGGATTCCAAGGTCAAGGTGACGGCGACCTGCGTTCGCGTGCCCGTGTTCGTCGGCCATTCGGAAGCGATCAATATCGAGTTCGAGGACGAGATTTCGGCTGAACAGGCCCAGAATATCCTGCGCGAAGCGCCCGGCGTGATGCTGGTCGACAAGCGTGAGGACGGCGGATACGTGACGCCGATCGAATGCGTCGGCGACTATGCGACCTTCGTCAGCCGCGTTCGTGAGGATTCGACCGTCGACAACGGCCTGTCGCTGTGGTGCGTCAGCGACAACCTGCGCAAGGGCGCGGCACTGAACGCGGTGCAGATCGCGGAGTTGCTGGGCCGCCGCCACCTGAAAAAGGGCTGAGGCAGAACGCCATGGACGGCATCCAGCGGTTCGACAGTTTCGACGGCACCCCCATCGCCTGGCACGAGCTGGGCGAGGGGCGGCCGCTGGTGCTGATCCATGGCTATTTCAGCGACGCGAATACGAACTGGATCAAGTACGGCCATGCTGCCATTCTGGCCGAGGCCGGATTCCGCGTGATCATGCCCGATCTGCGCGCGCACGGTCAAAGCGGACGGCCGCACGACGCCGCTGCCTATCCCGCTGACGCGCTGGCGATGGATGCAGAGGCGCTGATCGCGCATCTTGACCTGGATGCAGGCTGCTATGACCTTGGCGGCTATTCGCTGGGCGCGCGGACCGTGGTGCGTGTCCTGGCGCGCGGCCATGCGCCTGCACCGCGCCGGGTCATCCTGTCGGGCATGGGGCTGGAGGGGTTGCTGGACACCGGCGCGCGCGCTGGTCATTTCCGCCGCGTGCTGACCGGTCTTGGCAGCCATGCCCGCGGCACGCCCGAATGGATGGCTGAGGCGTTCCTCAAGACGACCGGCGGTGATCCGGTCGCGCTGCTCGGTATCCTCGACACATTCGTCGACACGCCGCGGGGTGCCATTGCCGGGATCGGTCAGCCCGTGCTCGTTGCCGCGGGCGTTGACGACGACGACAATGGCTCGCACGCGGCGCTTGCCGACCTCCTGCCCGATGCGCGGCTGGTTGAGGTGCCGGGCAATCACATGAGCGCGGTCACCAAGCGGGAGCTGGGCGAGGCGATCCGGGATTTCCTGACCGCTTGACGGGTTGCGATACGCTGGCTCACAAGACGCGCACTCGTCTGTCGCGTCCAAAGGACCAGCCATCATGATCCGTACCGGTGTATCCGCCCTTGCCCTTGCCTGCCTGCTGGCGACGCCCGTGCTGGCGCAGCAAAAGCCCGCGCCTGCCAAGCCTGCTGCCGAAGCTAAGCCTGCCCCGGAAAAGGCGCTGACCCCCGCCGATGCCGACGCCTTTGTCGCGGCCGCGGAAAAGGCAGCGTTCGACTTTTCGATCGAGGCAAGCCGGATCCAGTGGGTGAACGCCACCTACATCACCGACGACACCGACGCACTCGCTGCACAGAGCGGTGCCGAGGGCACGGAAATGGCCGTGAAATACGCGCTGGAGGCGGCGAAATATGCCGCAATCCCCGGCCTGTCGGCCGATACCAAGCGCAAACTGGATATCCTGCGCTCCAGCCTGACCCTGCCCGCGCCGACGACGCAGGGCGCGGCGGATGAGCTGGCCACCCTGGTGACCAAGATGTCGTCCGCCTATGGCAAGGGTCGCGGCACGCTGGACGGCAAGCCGATCAACGGATCGGACATCGAGGCCGCGATGGGCACCGAACGCGACCCGGCAAAGCTCAAGGAAATGTGGCTGAGCTGGCACGACAATGTCGGCGCGCCGATGAGCAAGGATTATGCGCGCAGCGTCGAGATCGCCAATCTGGGTGCCAAGGAACTGGGTTTTCGCGACGTCGGCGCGATGTGGCGTTCCAATTACGACATGGACCCGGCCGAGTTTGCCCGGCTGACCGACAAATTGTGGAAGGAAGTCGAGCCGCTGTACCGCTCCCTCTTCATCTACACCCGCAAGAAGCTGAACGAGAAATATGGCGATGCGGTTCAGCCGCGCACCGGGCCGATCCGGGCCGATCTGCTGGGCAATATGTGGGCGCAGGAATGGGGCAATATCTATGATGTCGTAGCCCCGCAGGGTGCGGGCGATATCGGGTATGACGTCACGAAACTGCTGGAGGCGAAAAAGGCCGATCCGGTCGGCATGGTGAAGATCGGTGAGGGCTTTTATTCCTCGCTGGGCTTCACGCCGTTGCCCGAAACGTTCTGGCAGCGATCGATGTTCGTCAAGCCTGCGGACCGAGAGGTCGTGTGCCACGCCTCTGCTTGGGACATCGACCAGAAGGAAGATATCCGGATCAAGATGTGCATCAAGGTGAATGGCGACGATTTCGTCGTGATCCATCACGAACTTGGCCACAATTATTACCAGCGCGCCTATAAGGATCAGAGCTATCTGTATCTGAACGGCGCCAATGACGGGTTTCACGAGGCGATCGGCGATTTCGTCGCGCTGTCGATCACGCCCGACTATCTTGTCCAGATCGGCCTGCTCGATCCGGCCAAGGTGCCGAGCGAGGACAAGGACATCGGCCTGTTGCTGCGTCAGGCGATGGACAAGGTGGCGTTCCTGCCGTTCGGCCTGCTGATCGACAAATGGCGCTGGGCGGTGTTTTCCGGGTCGGTAAAGCCGGACGGGTATCAGGCGGCATGGGATGCGCTGCGCCTGCAATATCAGGGGCTGGTGCCGCCCGAGGAGCGCGGCAGCGACAAGTTCGATCCCGGCGCGAAGTATCACGTGCCCGCCAGTGTGCCCTATACCCGCTATTTCCTGGCGCGGCTGCTGCAGTTCCAGTTCTACAAGGCGGCGTGCGAGCAGGCGGGGTGGAAAGGGCCGCTTCACCGCTGTTCCTTCTATGGCAACAAGGAAGTCGGCGCGAAGCTGAATGCGATGCTGGAAATGGGCGCGTCCAAGCCATGGCCCGACGCGCTGGAAGCCTTTACCGGCAGCCGCGAAATGTCGGGCAAGGCGATGGTTGAATATTTCGCCCCGCTAAAGGCGTGGCTGGATGAGCAGATCAAGGGAGAGGCGGACGGCTGGTAACCGGGGTACCGGCACGCGCCCTCCCGTCCGGGGAGGGCGCGGCAGGTGTCAGCGGAACGGCGGCTCGTTGAACGCGCGCAGCTTGCGGCTGTGCAGCTTTGACCCCTCGCGCTTCAGTTCTTCGCAGGTTTCGATGCCGATCTTGAGATGCTCGGCAATGGCGCGCTCGTAAAAGCGGTTCGCCTGACCCGGCAGCTTCAGTTCGCCATGCAGCGGCTTGTCCGACACGCAGAGCAGCGTGCCATAGGGGACGCGGAAGCGGAAACCCTGCGCCGCGATGGTTGCCGATTCCATGTCGATGCCGACCGCGCGGCTCAGCGAAAAGCGCAGGGCCGATTTCGAAAAGCGCAGTTCCCAGTTGCGATCGTCGGTGGTGACGATGGTGCCGGTGCGCAGACGACGCTTCAGTTCCTCGCCATCCTCACCCGATACGGTCTGGGCCGCGCGGGCCAGGGCCTGCTGAACCTCCGCAATCGCCGGGACCGGAATTTCGGGCGGCAGCACGTCGTCCAGCACATGGTCGTCCCGCAGATAGGCATGGGCCAGCACGTAATCGCCGATCCGCTGACTGGGGCGCAGACCGCCGCAATGGCCGATCATCAGCCAGGCATGGGGACGCAGCACCGCCAGGTGATCGCAGATCGTCTTTGCATTGGATGGCCCGACGCCGATATTGACCAGCGTGATGCCCGCGCCGCCGGGGGCCATCAGGTGATAGGCGGGCATCTGATGCCGCCGCCACGCGCTGTCGCTGACCAGTCGTTCCGGATCATCGCCCGCCCGGATCATCACCCCGCCGGCCGCGGACACGCCGGTATAGGGGCTGTCCGGACCCAGCTGGTCGCAGGCCCAGCGAACGAATTCATCGACGTAGCGGTGATAGTTGGTGAACAGGATATAGTGCTGAACATGTTCGGCCGGCGTGCCGGTATAGTGGCGCAGGCGGGCCAGCGAAAAATCCGTGCGCAGCGCATCGAACAGGGCAAGCGGACGGACGCCCGTTCCATCGTCCCAGATGCCGTCGGCGATTTCGTCCCCGATATGCGCCAGTTCGGTCGCCGGGAAATGGCGGGCAAGCTCGATGGCCGACACCTGATCCAGGCTCAGCGCATGGCCGGGGTCCAGCACATAGGGAAACGGGATTTCCTGCTGGCTGAGCCCCACATCGATATCGACGTCATACGCCTGGATCAGCAGATCAAGCTGTTCGGTCAGGTAATCGGAAAACACCGCCGGCTTGGTCACCGTGATGCGGTAATCCCCGGATTCGCTCAGGCGGCCAAAGGACCGGAGCGGCGCTGGCCGCTGCTGATCCTCGCCATGATAGGTCAGGCGTATTTCGGGATAGGCAAAACTGCCGTCTGTCCGCGCGCCGGGGGGCGGGACGGTCGCATCGTCAAGGTAGCGGGTCAGCGCTTCCTTCAGATTGCGGACGGATTGCTGGTACAGCTGCTCCAGCTCGGCGACGATCGTTGATGCCTGTTTCATGCCGACCGGGCTAGGCCGACAATGTGAACCTGACAAGACCGTCGCCGAGGGATCGTTTCATCCGTGGCATTTTCAAACCGGGCGCGGGGGTTCAGGCGTCCGACTTGCTATCCTTGGCGGGCGATACAGTCTTTGCCGAACCGCCGGACTTCACGCCCTTGCTGCGCAGCTTGGTCGCGCCAAAGATTGCGCCGGCGACCGCGGCCGCAGCGCCGGTGGCGATGGCAGCGATCGTGCCGGGGTTGGCCTTCACCGCCTTGACCGTCTTTTCGACGGCAGATTCGCTCTTCTTGCGGCTGGCCTTGGCGGTGCTCGCCTTGGCCTTGGCGGGCGTCTTGGGCTTTGCAGATGACGCCGTGGTCTTTGCCGCCGTGCCGCTGGCAGAGGACTTGCGCGTCGTCGGCGCCTTGGTGGTCGCCGTTTTCGCCGTGGTGCCGGTCTTGGCTGCACTGGGCTTGCGCGCCGGTGCCTTTTTGGCGGGCACGGCAATGTCGCTGGCGTTGGCGGGCTTGGTGGCCGCGTCCGGGCCGCTATCTGTCGTCATCGCAATCCTCCGTGAGTTCGGGACAAGGAACGACTGTCAGGCGGCGAAGGTTCCACCATAAGGTTCGCCCCCGCAAGGGTCGTTGCGGGGGCGACCGGAAAATTACAGCGTTTCGAGCAGGTGCTCGGCCGAGCTGACCTTGAACTCGCCGGGCGCTTCGACATTCAGCGCTTCGACGACGCCGTCATTGACGATCATCGAATAACGCTGGCTGCGGGTGCCCAGGCCGAACTTCGAACCGTCCATGGTCAGGCCGATTGCGTTCGCAAACTCGCCATTGCCGTCGGCCAGCATGGTCACCTTGCCCTGCGCCTCGTTCGCCTTTGCCCAGGCGCCCATGACGAACGGATCGTTGACCGACACACAGGCGATTTCATCGACGCCCTTGGCCTTCAGCGCATCGCCCTGTTCCAGATAACCGGGCAGGTGCTTTGCCGAGCAGGTCGGCGTGAACGCGCCGGGGACAGCGAACAGCGCGACCTTGCGTCCGGCAAAGAAGTCGCTGGACTGGACCGCGTCCGGGCCGTCCGGGGTTGCCTTGATCAGCGTGACGTCGGGCAGCTTGTCGCCGGGTTGGATGCTCATGGCGTGTTCCTCCTTTGATTGTGCAAATGCGCGCGTGATCTAGGATGCGTGGCGCGACATTGAAAGGCGAACCGTCATGGCCGCTGATTGTTGCGTGCCCGGGCAAACAGGATCGGCCGGGCGAGCGGGGGAGCCACCGTCAGGATCGCCATGATGATCCGCCATTTCAGGGATTCGTCCGCCATGCGCCCGTCGTTCAGCCGGGCCAGCCCCGCGGACGTGTTGCCGGCCAGGATCAGTGCCTCACCCTCCGCCCGCGCCAGCCGCTGTTCGATCAGCGCCGCCATGCGTGCCGCGGTCGCCTCCTCCGGTCGCCCGGTCAGCGCCGCCTGCGCCTTGCGATACACGGCTGCTTCATACCGGAACAGCGTCGCCGAATTGCGCGACAGGGAGGTGGATCGCCGACGATAGCGGTGCAGGGGCCGGGGCACATAGCCGCCGCTGAACCCGGCCGACAGGATCCGAACCCAGAAGTCCAGATCCTCCGCCGAACGAAGCGACGCATCGAACCCGCCGATCGCATCAAAGGCGGAACGTCGAAACATCCCCGCGCCAAAGACATAGAATTGCCGGGCCAGCACCCGGTCCAGCGTGATTGGCAGGACCTGCGGAAAATAATCGGTGAACCGCTCCCCGTCCCGCGAATCCCCGAAATAGGTCGCGTCGCAGGTGACAAAGCCGTGCCGGTCGTCGGCGATCAGGGCCGCGTGCATCGCGCTCAGATACTCCGGCTCATACAGGTCATCGCCGTCCAGCAACGACAGGATGGGCGCGCGCGCCGCCGCAATCGCCCGGTTGCGGGCCAGGGCAAGTCCGCCATTGTCGGTTTGAAGCAGCCGGATGCGCGGATCGGCCAGAAACGGGGCAACGGCACCGGCAACATCGTCCGGCGCGCCGTCGTCCACCACGATCGCCTCCCAATCGGTCAGCGTCTGCGCCTGGAGCGATGCCAGCGTTTCGCCGACCATGTCCGCGACGCCATATGCCGGAACGACCACGGAAACAGCGGGCGGGCTTGGGTTTGCCATGCAGCGCACTATAGTCGGGCGTCATGGACGCGCCACCCTATCTTGTCGGCCAGTTGCTGTTGGCCCTGCCGGGCATCGGCGACCCTCGCTTCGAACAGGCGGTGATCGCCATGTGCGCGCATAATGATGAAGGCGCGCTGGGCATCGGCATCGGCGCGATCATCGAGGGGCTGTCGCTGTACGACCTGTTCGATCAGCTGGAGATCGAGGCGCGCGAGTGCCCGGACGGCCCCGTTCATTTCGGCGGGCCGGTCGAGCTGCGGCGCGGCTTTGTGCTGCACAGCCTGGACTGGAGCGGGCAGGACACGATCGATGTTGCGGGCAACTGGGCGCTGTCGGGCACGGTCGATGTGCTGCGGGCGATTGCAGAGGGGCGGGGGCCATCCCGCTGGCTGGTCGCGCTTGGCTATGCCGGATGGGGTGAGGGACAGCTGGAGGACGAGATGACCCGCCATGGCTGGTTCAATGTCGGCGGCGACACCGACATCGTGTTCGACATGCCGGCCGAAATCCGCTGGACGAACGGGTTCGAGCGGGCGGGGATCGACCCGCGACTGCTGGCGCCCGGTGGGGGCAACGCCTGATTTCCGCCGCTCGCGTTCCGGGCATATAAAGGATTCTTTATACGGCGATTGCGTTCGGCCCCGTCCCCCTGTATCGGGTCGGGCAGATGGCATGGCGGAGGCGCCGTGCCCTTTTTGCCGACCAGGAGATTTGACTGTGGCCACCGCGACGATCGACGCCGCCAAGGATTATGTGATTGCCGATATCGGCCTCGCCAACTGGGGCCGGATGGAAATCGACATCGCCGAAACCGAAATGCCCGGCCTGATGGCGCTGCGCGAGGAATTCGGTCCGACGCAGCCGCTGAAGGGCGCGAAGATCGTCGGTTCGCTGCACATGACCATTCAGACCGCCGTGCTGATCGAGACGCTGACCGCGCTGGGCGCTGATGTCCGCTGGGCGACCTGCAACATCTTTTCCACTCAGGATCACGCCGCCGCCGCCATCGCTGCCGCCGGCATCCCGGTGTTCGCGGTCAAGGGTGAGAGCCTGGCCGATTACTGGGACTATGTCGGCCGCATCTTCGATTGGGGCGACGAAACCTGCAACATGATCCTGGACGACGGCGGCGATGCCACCATGTTCGCGCTGTGGGGCGCCAAGCTTGAGGCTGGCCACAGCTTTGGCGAACCGGAGAATGAGGAAGAGGTCGAGATGCAGCGCGCGGTGAAGGAATTCATCGCTCGCAAGCCCGGTTACCTCACCGAGACGGTGAAGAACATCAAGGGCGTGTCGGAAGAAACCACCACGGGCGTCCATCGCCTGTATCACATCGCCAAGAAGGGCGAGCTGCCCTTCCCCGCGATCAACGTGAACGACAGCGTTACCAAGTCGAAGTTCGACAACCTGTATGGTTGCAAGGAATCGCTGGTCGACGCGATCCGTCGCGGCACCGACGTGATGCTGGCCGGCAAGGTTGCTGTCGTCGCCGGCTTTGGCGATGTCGGCAAGGGTTCGGCCCAGTCGCTGCGCAATGGCGGCGCGCGCGTCCTGGTCACCGAAATCGATCCGATCTGCGCGCTGCAGGCGGCGATGGAGGGTTTTGAGGTCGTGACGATGGAAGAAGCGGTGCAGCGCGCCGACATCTTCGTGACGGCGACCGGCAATGCCGACGTCATCACCGCCGATCACATGAAGGCGATGAAGCCCATGTCGATCGTGTGCAACATCGGTCACTTTGACAGCGAAATCCAGATTGCCGCCCTTTCCAACTACAAGTGGACCGAGATCAAGCCGCAGGTCGATCTGGTCGAGTTCGACGATGGCAAGCAGATCATCATCCTGTCCAAGGGCCGTCTGGTGAACCTGGGCAATGCGACCGGCCACCCGTCGTTCGTCATGTCGGCCAGCTTCACCAACCAGACGCTGGCGCAGATCGAGCTGTTCACCCGGCCCGAGCAGTACAAGAACGAAGTCTATGTCCTGCCCAAGCATCTGGACGAGAAGGTGGCGGCGCTTCACCTGGAAAAGCTGGGCGTGAAGCTGACGCAGCTGAGCCAAAAGCAGGCCGATTATATCGGCGTGCCGCAGGCCGGCCCGTTCAAGCCGGATCATTACCGCTACTGATCCGCGCGATAGCGACAAAAAAGGGGGCGTCCCGGTTTCGGCCGGGGCGCCCCCTTTTTTCATGCGCATCCGCCTGTCGAGACGGACAGCGCCCAACGAAAAGGGCGCGTGGATCGCTCCACGCGCCCTTCCGGTCCATGTGTTCCGGCTTACCGGTCCGGGCCGAAGGCGACCCGCGCACCGGCATAGAAGTACCGGCCAAGGAAGCTGTACGGCTGGTTGACCGACGCCACGTCGCCAATGTCGTTCAACAGATTGTTGACGCCGGCATAGAAGCGGAAATTCTCCTCAACATTCACCGCGACCTGCACGTCATGCTCCCACTTCTCCCGATAGAAGAAGTATTGCGGATCGGAGATGTCGGGCTGGGCCGCGACCTGATCGTCGGTGAATCGGCGGGTCTTGCTGAAGAAATTGAGGCCATAGTTGATCATCAGCGTACCGTTCGTCCAGGTCAGATCGGCGGTACCCGAATATTCGGGATAGCCAACGGTCAGCTTGCTGATTTCGACCGCGGCGCCCGGGGTCGGTTCGAAATCGAACTTGTTCAGGTAATTGCCAACGACCTGCAGGTTGAAATTGCCGATATTGGCAACCTCGAAATTGTAATTGACCTGCACGTCCAGACCGGCCGTGTTGATGGCCGCGACGTTCTGCGGATTGATCAGATAGTCGTTGACATAGCCTGTGCTGGTCGACCGCCCGATATTGCCGCAGAACACATTGTCCAGCGTAGGCTGGTCAACGCACAGGTCCACGATTTCCTGCGCCGTTGCCGTCCGAACCGCGTCCTTCAGCTGAATGTCATACCAGTCGGCGGTAACGACCAGTCCGGGGATGAAGCTCGGCTGCAGCACGACACCAGCGGTCCAGGTACGCGCCGTTTCCTCGCTCAGATTGACGTTGCCACCGACGCGGCCGGGCAGGCTGACCGTGGCCGTCGGATCGGTCGTCGGGCTGAACGTTGCCGGATTGATGCCAAGCGAGGTGAGCAGGGCGGTACAGTTTGCCTGCCGGAACTCGGTCCCTTCCGGGATGTTCTCGGGGTCGCACGGATCGTCGATGAACGAAAACGTGCCGCTGACCGGCGAGAACAGCTCGGCAATGTTCGGGGCGCGCACGGCCTGTGAATAGGTCCCCCGGATGCGGATATCGTCGATCGGCGAATAGATGCCGCTGAACGACCAGGTATCCGTGCGCCCGACCGTCGAGTAATCCGACAGACGGACCGCGGCGTTCAGTTCCAGCAGCTGCGCGAACGGAACATCGCGGAGCAGCGGCGCGCTCAGCTCGGCGAAAACCTCCTTCACGTCGAACTCGCCGCTGACCGGCGAGGTTTGCGAGAAATCGGCAAGGACGCCGTCCTGGACAAACTGATCCGGGACGAAATCGCTGATTTCCTTGCGGTACTCACCACCCACGGCAAACCGGATCGGCCCGCCCGGCAATTCGAAGAACTGACCGAAATCGCCGCTGATCGATCCCGACACGACGTGCTGCTGCACCTTGTACGTGTTGACCAGGTCGACGTTGATAAAGTCCAGAGCGGCCTGATCGGCGACACCGTCGCCCAGTACGTTCAGCGGCCGGCAGCCGCTGTTCGCGCCCGGCGTGAACGTCTGGAAACCCGGGAACTGGACCGATCCGAAATCCAGCTGGAACGGCGCTGCATTCGGGTTCAGCGTCGAGCGGCAGACGATGTTGCCCGAAACAGGATCGCGCACGGCATCCAGCGCCGCCAGATAGCGGTCGGTCACGCGGTAGTTGGTCGACAGGAACTCGCTGTCGGTAACCCCGTAGGTGTAATAGAGGTCATAGGTCGCATTGTCGCTCAGGCGGCCGTCCGCACCCACGACACCGCGCCATGTTTCGCGCACGGAACGCTCGCCACGGATGCCAAAATCGAAATTGTCGCGCGAAATCAGGGCGCCCTGGGTTCCCGCGCCGAAACGGTCGACCAGATAGGCGTTGTCCGCTTCAAGATAGGTGAAGAAATCGAAGCTCGGCTGAGCGATCGTGAAGCTCCGCGTCTTGGCATATTTGCCCTGTGCATACAGGCGCAGCGCCGGCGAGACCTCGAAACTGGTCAGCAGGTTGACGTTGTGCACCTCGTTCTGCGGCGCCAGATCGCCCTGATACCCGGCCAGCGGCGTGCTCGACCCGCCCTGGGTCAGGCCACCCGATGACGGCAATAGCCGACCCCGGTCGTAAACGCCGCCTGAACCGGTAAATTCGGGTACGCCGTCGAACCCGCCGACAATGAACTGGCCGGTATCCGGGTCGATCGAACCCAGATCGATGGCACCATCGCGAGAGCTGTCGGCATAGCGCAGGTCGTTGAACAGCAGCCGGTCGAACACATTGGGATCATCGGGAAAATCGTCAGGATTGCGGACCAGACCGAACGCCCGACGCGGGTCGCCGACCCGGCCGCGGTCAAAGCTGTTCACGCGATCATCGTCGCGCCATTCATAGGACAGCGCCACATTGCCGCGATTCTCGGCAAAATTGGTACCCAGCGTGACACTCAGGAACCGGTTGCCGGCATCGCCCTCTTCCGAAATGCCGGTCTGCGCCCGAACCACCGCACCTTCGAAATCGCGGCGCAGGATGAAGTTCACGACACCGGACACCCCATCCGCACCATAGACCGCCGATGCGCCGCCAGTCTGGATGTCGATCCGGCGGACCAGCTCGGTCGGAAGGGTGTTGATGTCCACCGATGCCGTCCCCGGCACCCCTGCGACGTGACGACGCCCGTCGATCAGCACCAGCGTCCGGTTGGTACCCAGGTTGCGCAGATTGAGCAGCTGGATGGCGGTGGACCCGGTGTCGCCCGTTGATCCGGACTGCTGGGCACTCGTATTGGAGCCGAGCAGGGCCGGGTTCTGAACCAGTACGTCCGTCAGGTTGACCCGGCCCGACTGCTGCAGGTTTTCCGAGCTATAGGAAATGACGGGGTTGGGATTGTCGACCGCCGGGCGCTGAATGCGGCTTCCAGTGATGACAATATCCTCGCCGGTGTCTTCCGGTGCTGGGCTGGTGGCTTCTTCCTGAGCCGGCCCGGCTTCCTGCGCCATGGCAGGCGAAGCGACGATGAGTGAAGCGGGAACCAGGAACGAACCGGCCAGCAACGCTGAACGCATACAAACTTTCATGAACGCACCCCTTACGCGAAAAACCCCAGGTTCGGGCAGACAGCCGTCCTCTACCCGTCCGCGCTGCGATGCAACGCTGATACGTATAATCCACAGGGCAGGGTGTGAGAACAGTTTGCGGGTGTTGTAGAAACACCACAATGGCGCGCGATTATGCCTTATCGGGGATCACGCTATCCGCTTCAGTGCTCCCGGTGTGCACAGTGACATCAGGCTGCGTGCCTTCGAACAAGTTACGCAAATCATTCTGCATCATGCCCAGCCACCATATGCCGATCCTGGTAGGGATCGGCGCGCGATCAGTGTTGCCCGCTCGCCTCGCTCTCATCGGAAACGGCGTGCCCTGGTTTACATTGCGCGCGCGTGCAGCATAATGCTGCCATTGCACTTCGTAATGGGCAGAAGACGGCAAACCGTCCGGTCCCGAGTGAGCAAGCGCAGGGGAACATGGCAGGCCGCGTAACGGGCCAGCCATCGCTCAATCACTATTTTTGGGGTGTTTTAATGCTCAAGAGAACAGGGGTCCGGGCTGCTCGCCTGGCAGTCGGAACGAGCCTTGCCATGGTCCTGGCATCCGGCGCGATGGCGCAGGACCTGTCGGATACTGCTGCTGCGGTCGATCCAGAGACCGCTGACGATGCAATCATCGTTACCGGCAGTCGCCTTGCTCGCGATCCGAACGCGGTGGCGCCATCGCCCATCAACGTCATATCCTCGGCGGATATCGCTGCGAACGGCAGTCAGGACGCGACCGCTGCACTGCGCCAGATCCCGGCACTGATCTCATCGCGGACTGTGGCTGACTCCATCGAGCGCCCGGGCGGCGGCGTTGGGCAGGCCACGCTGGACCTGCGTCAGCTGGGTGCCAACCGCACGCTGGTCCTGGTCGACGGGTATCGCCACGTATCCGGTGTCGCCGGATCCCAGACCGTGGACGTGTCCACTATTCCAACCGCCCTGATCGATCGCGTTGACGTGCTGACCGGCGGCGCTTCCGCCGTGTACGGTGCTGATGCGGTGACGGGCGTGGTAAATTACATCCTGAAAAAGGATTTCGAGGGGCTGCAGCTGAATGCCCAGTCCAATTTCGCCACTTCAGGATCAGGCGGCGGCCAGTCGGTCGACCTGACCTATGGCAAGAATTTTATCGATGGTCGCGGCAATATCACCTTCTCGGCCGGCTACACATTGGAGCAGGAGGTCTTGTTCGGCGATCGTCCGTTCACGCGGGACAATGGTCGCGGCAATAACAGCACGACGTATCAAAACCCGCTGCTGCGGTTTCAGCGCGGCGATATCGATCCGGCGTCGATGCCGAATTTCGCCCGCCGCTTTTCCTCGGCGCAGGGCCGCCTGCCGTTCGGCTATGTCATCCCGTTGCCCGGCACGGCTGCATACAACCAGCTGTTTCCGACGGGGACTAGCCCGACCGCAGCGGAACTGTCGTTGATCAACCGCGCGCTTGCCGCACCCAGCTTTGTCATCCGGCCGGACCCCCGGTTCGGCATCAGTTCGGGTCAGGGCCTGATCTTCCGCGCGGACTACGGCTTCTTCAACGCTGATATCAACAACAACGGCGTCAATGATTGCCGGGAAAGCTATATCGGTCTTACCGGCTTCGGCGGCGGCGGTTGCTATGTCTCGACGCCGGGCGGCGGGGTAAAGATTTTTGAGGACGGCGTTGTCTCGACGGGTTCGAACCAGTTTGGCGGCGATGGCGCGGTAGAGCGGACCAACCAGACGTCGTTGGTGCCGCAGAGCGAGCGCATTTTCGCCAACCTCCGGCTGACCTATGATTTCTCGCCTGGTGCAGAGTTTTTCCTCGACGCCAAATATGCGCGGAACAACACGGTTTCGCGGAACAATTACAACACGTTCTATGACAGCTTGTTGATCAGGAGCGACAACCCGTTCATTCCCGCTGCGCTGCGTGCCGATGCTTTGGCAGCGGAGGATGCTTTGGGGAACGTAGACGCCAATGGCAATCCCGTCACCGGCCTGCGCGTCAGCCGCGACTTTCTCGACCTTGGGCCGAACATCCAGCGGGCAGAGCGCGATACCTACCGCGTTGTGGCCGGCCTGCGCGGCGAAGTGACCAGCAATCTCGATTACGAACTGGTCGCCAATTACGGGCGGACCGACAGCGCGGTCAGCCAGTCGAACTCGGTTCTTTATGACCGGCTGTTCGCGGCATTGGACGTGGTTACAGGTCCCAATGGACAGCCAATTTGCCGGTCAGACATTGACCGTAATTCGCTCTATCCGGGCAGTGAAGTGTTCCCGGTCATCGCACCGGGTTATTTCACGTTCCGTCCTGGGGATGGGCAGTGCAAGCCGGCAAATATTCTGGGTGGCGAAAATTCGCTGAGCCCGGAAGCGGTTGCGTTCATCACGACGCCGACGACCGACCTGTTCGGGCTTGAGCAGTTCGTCGTTTCGGCAACGATCAAGGGTGACACCAGCGGGTTCTTCAATCTGCCCGGCGGACCGGTTCAGTTTGCGGTGGGTGGCGAGTATCGGCGCGAGGAATCCTCGTCGCGTTTCAGCGACTTTGAGCTGGGCATTCTGCCCGAAGGATCGCCGGCCGGTCCGGCGGGCACGTTCATCGGCGATGTGTCGCCCAACCAGTCGTTGCTGTTCGATGCGTCCACCCGCACGTTGAACACCGGCGGCTCGTTCGACGTGAAGGAAGTGTTCGGTGAAATCTCGATTCCGCTGCTCGCCGATGTCCCGCTGTTCGATGAACTGACGATCGACGCTGCGGGGCGCTATGCCGATTATTCCACGATCGGCGGTGCGTTCACATGGACGGTCAACGGTATCTGGGCGCCTGTTCAGGACGTTCGGGTCCGGGGAACCTATTCCCGGGCCATTCGCGCACCGAACATTGCCGAACTGTTCAGCCCTGCACAGGGTGCGACATTCCGCCCGTCGGATCCGTGCGACGTGGTCAACCAGAACGCCACCCCCAATCGCCTGCAGAACTGCATCGCAGAGGCAACTGCGCTTGGCATCCCCAACGCCGCAGCGTTCATCGCGGGCTATAGCGACCCGCTGACCGCTCGTTTTTCGGGGACCAGCGGTGGCAACACTGCGCTGAAGGAGGAATCGGCAACGACCTGGACGGCGGGCGCTGTTATTCAGCCGCGCTTTCTGCGGGGGCTGACCATTTCTGCCGACTATTATTCGATCAGCATCGAGGATGCGATTGCGGTGGTCACGGCGCAGGACATTGTCAACACCTGCTACGACAACGTGACTTTCCCGAATCAGTTCTGCGATCTGTTCGAACGCAATGGTCCAACTGCTGGCGCAACAACCTTCGGCTTTAACTTCCTGCGTCAAACGCAGCTGAACTTTGGCCGGATCGAAACGTCTGGCGTGGATTTCACGGTCAACTATGCCTTTTCGCTGGGCGATCACAATTTCAACCTTCGCGGTGGCGGCAACTGGACCGAGAAGGTCGACCGGTTCTTTGATCCGGTCGACACCACGCTGGTCAATCCAGGGCTGAATGAACTGGGGGCACCGGAATGGTCCGGCCTTGGTTCGTTCACCTATGGCCACAAGGGCTTCGGCTTCAACTACACCGTTCAGTATGTCGGGCGACAGGCACTGGCGACGGTGATTCAGATCGAACGAATTGACAGGGAGTTTGGTGCAGCCGGCTGGGCACGGGAGTATTTCGTGCACAACGCGTCCATCAGTCTGAAGGCGAATGACCAGTTCACGCTCAATTTGGGCCTGAACAACATTACGGACGCAAAGCCCTACCTGGCCAGTTCGGCCTATCCCGTGAACGGGATTGGCCGGATGGCCTTTGTGGGGATCCAGGGCGCCTTCTAAAGCAGCTTGATCCAATCGTAGTTGGGGGGGCGGGCATTTTGTCCGCTCCCCCATTTTTGTTTGGCCACGGGGTTAAATCTCGTTGCCTGATCAAATCCTTCGCCTAGACGGTCGCGCTGTGGCATCAGGGTGGCGGGATGTTTGACAGCGGTGTTTTGGCGATTGCTGGGGGCGTGGCCGCGGCCGTTCTGGTCGGCGGCGGCTTCATGCTGCATCGCGGACTGGTGGCCGCCCGGTCGGCTCGTCTGCTGATTGCCCAGCACCGGCGTAGCAACGCGCTGATTGCGGCGGCGCCGATGGCCTGGGCGCTGGTCGATACGGACGGGCGGCTGCAGGCGGATGGCGCGCTTGCCGTCCGGCTGGGTCTGGATGTCGTTCCTGATACGCTGACGGCGCTGGCCGCGGACGATCGGTTGTGGAGTGCCGAAACGGGCGCTCGACTGGTCGATGCGGTGAACATGGCCCAGCGGTCCGGCCGATCATTTGAGTTATCGCTGGAGATGAGCGACGGCAACCGATTTGTGAACCTGTCCGGGGATCGTTCGCCGGTCGCAATGGGTACGCCGGGCGCTGTGCTGATCTGGTTCCACGACGACAGCGTGGCGCAGCGGTCCCTGCGGCAGCAGACGGTGGCCGCAGAGGATTGGCGAGCGGCATTCCACGCGGTCAACGATCTGATCAACGCGGCCCCCATGCCGATGTGGCTGCGCACTGCCGACCTGCAACTGGCGATGGTCAACCGCGCCTATGTCGAGGCGGTGGATGCCGACAGTGCTGCGGACATCGTCGCGCGGCAGATCGAGCTGGCCGAAGTCAGCGGACGTGAAGGACCCATTGCGCAGGCGGCAACCGCGCGGGACGGCAACAAACCCGTGATCATCGCCGCACCGGCCACGATCCGGGGTGAGCGGCGGATGCTGCGGTTCCAGGTCCTGCCGCTGGCGGACGGGATGACGGCCGGCTTTGCCGTCGACATCGATGATCTGGAGCAGGCGCGCGGCGCGCTTAAGCGGTTTGGCGAGGCGCAGCGGGCGATGTTCGATCGCCTGTCCGCCGGCGTTGCCCAGTTTGCTGCTGACCGGACACTGGTATTCTGTAACCAGCCGTTTCGCCGCATGTTCGCCATTCGCCCCGAATGGCTGGCCGACCGCACCGAATTCGACCGCGTGCTCGACCGGATGCGCGAGGCGCAGCGGCTGCCCGAGGTGCGCGATTTCCCAAGCTGGAAGGCGGAGCGTCGGGAATGGTTTCTGGCCGATGATGGCGGGATCGAGGAAAGCTGGCACCTGCCCGGGGCGGCGCATCTGCGCGTGCTGGCCCAGCCATTGCCCGATGGCGGGCTGCTGGTGGTGTTCGAAGACCGGACGGAGCAGGTCCAGCTGGCCAGCGCGCGGGACACGCTGTTGCGGGTGCGTACGGCCACGTTCGAAAACCTGTCCGAGGCGCTGGGCGTATTTGCCGCCAATGGCCGCATCCAGTTGTGGAACACCAAGTTCGCGGCAACGCTGGCCATCGACCCTGAAACCATGACGAGCCATCCGCGCGCGGACATGCTGGCCGCCAAGTTGCGGCCGCTGCTCGCCAAGCCGGGTCAGGCCGATCTGATTGCCGTGCTGGTCAAGTCCGCGACGCTGGAGCGCGCGCAGCGCGGCGGCACGCTGGCCATGGCGGACGGTCGGGTGCTTCAGTTGAATGCCGTGCCGCTGCCGGATGGCAATGCGCTGCTCACCATGATGGACATGACCGATTCCCTGCGCGCGCAACAGGCGCTGGAGGAACGGAACAAGGCGCTCGTGACCGCCGACCGGATCAAGACCGATTTCATGGCGAACATGAGCTATGAACTGCGCACGCCGCTGACCACCATCGCCGGGTTCGCCGAAATGCTGGATGCCGGATATGGCGGCGCGCTGAACGATGCGGGGCATGAATATACGCGCTCGATCCTGACTGCGTCGGCCCGGCTGGGCACGCTGATCGACGATGTGCTGGACCTGACCGCCAATCAGGATGTGGAGCCGGAACGTGCGCCGATGGCGATGGAGCCGGTGGCGCGGGCCGCGGCAGAGGCGGTGGCCGCACTGGCAACCGAGCGCGGTATTCAGGTCGAAGTCGATATCCAGCCTTCGGCCGGGGAGATCCGCGGCGATGCGCGCCGGGTTCGTCAGGCGGTGGAACATCTGATGCGCCATTCGATCAGCGGCCTGCCATCGGGCGCGCGCGTGCTGCTGCATCTGGACGGCACGACCCGGCGGACGCGCGTCGTCGTGGCCGATGACGGGCCGGGCGACGAAATGCCGTCGCGGCCGGGGTCGGGCGACCTAGCCCTGCCGCTGGCACGTCAGGCGATCGAGGCGCATGGCGGCACGCTGAAACTGGTGGCGCGACCGGGCGAGGGCACGATGCTGACCGCGGAATTGCCCCGCGGATGATGCTTCCCGACGAAACGGCGAGCGAGGCGCTGGGCCGGACGCTGGCGGATGTGGTGATGGCGGGGGACGTCATCGCGCTGTCAGGCCCCCTTGGCGCGGGCAAGACCAGCATCGCGCGCGGCTTGCTCGCCGGACTGGGCCTGATCGGGGAGGCACCGTCGCCCAGCTTTGCGATCGTTCAGCCCTATGCCCCGCCGGAAGTGCGGATGCCCGTTCTGCACATCGATCTGTATCGCCTGAACGATCCCGACGAGGTCGAGGAACTTGGCCTTGATGAGGCGCGACAGGATCATGCGCTGATCGTCGAATGGCCGGATCGGGCGGGCGTGCACGCCTGGCCAGACGCGCTTCGCCTCATGCTCGATTTCGCACCTGGCGGCGGGCGTGCCTTGACAGCGGAGGTGCCGGACGGTTGGACACGGCGATGGCCCTTTCCATGATTCCGCCGCCGCATGCCGATGCGTTTCTGGACCGTGCTGGCTGGACCGGTGCTGCCGTCCTGCCGCTGGCTGGCGATGCGTCGTTCCGCCGTTATTTCCGCGTCGTGCGCGATGGCGAGACAGCGGTCCTGATGGACGCCCCCCCTCCGCATGAAGATCCGCGTCCGTTCATTGCCATTGCGCGCTGGTTGCAGGAACGCGGCTTTGCCGCGCCGCGCATCCTGAGCGAGGATCTGCCGGGCGGGCTGGTCCTGATCGAGGATTTTGGCGACGCGCTGATGCGGGCGGTCGTGGAAGATTCAGAGGCGGAGGAAGAGCGGGTTTACGCTGCCGCTGTCGATCTGCTCGTCGAATTGCGCTCGGCGGGTGTGGCCGATGTGCCGGTCTATGACCGCGCCGTCTATCAGCGGGAGGCCGCGCTTCTGCCCGAATGGTATTGCCCGGCGGTGGGCATTGAGAGCGATCCGGCCGGTTATGCCGCGGCATGGGACGCGGTGCTGCCACTGGTGCTGAACCCCGCGCCGGTCGTCACGGTCCTGCGCGACTACCACGCAGAGAACATCATGCTGACCGGTGGCGGTTCGGCGCTCGGCCTTCTGGATTTTCAGGACGCGCTTGCCGGTCATGCCGCCTATGACCTTGTCTCGCTGTTGCAGGATGCCCGGCGCGAGGTCCGCCCTGAACTAGAGGCACGGATGCTGGCGCGGTACAAGGCAGCGACCGGGGAGGGCGATGCATTCGATGCGGCCTATCATGTTCTGGGGGCGCAGCGGAATGCGAAGATCATCGGCATCTTTACCCGGCTGTGGCAGCGGGATGGGAAGCCGCGTTACCCGACCTTGTGTCCGCGCGTATGGGCGTATCTGGAGCGCGATCTTGCGCATCCCGCGCTGGCCCCGGTTGCGGCATGGTTCGATCGGGTGATCCCGCCCGCCCTGCGCGGCGATCCGATCGTGATTGCCGGTGCCTGACCGCCGATGAGCACGCATGTGACGATCCGCCCGGAACTGGACGTCCGGGTTCCCAAAACCGCGATGGTGATGGCGGCGGGTCTGGGCAAGCGGATGCGGCCATTGACCGCTACGCGGCCCAAGCCGCTGGTCGAGGTGGCGGGCAAGCCGTTGATCGACCATGTGTTCGATCGCCTGCGCGCAGCCGGCGTCCGGCGCGCCGTCGTCAACGTCCATTATCTGGCCGACGCGCTGGAAGCGCATCTGACCCGCCGGGTCGAGGGGATCGAGATTGCCGTGTCCGACGAACGGGCGCAGCTGATGGAAACCGGCGGCGGGCTGGTCCAGGCCCGGCATCTGATCGGCGATGACCCTTTCCTGTGCGTCAACAGCGACAATCTGTGGGTCGATGGGCCGTTCGACACGATCCGGGCGCTGATGCAGCAATGGGACCCGGCCCGGATGGACGCCCTGTTGCTGATGGTGCCGCTGGCGCGGGCGCATAATCACGGCGGGCAGGGGGATTTCCATCTGGACGCGCATGGCCGGATCACCCGCCGGCGGCAGGCCGGGCGGGTCGCCCCCTTTGTCTTTACCGGCGTTCAGATCCTGTCCCCGCGCGTCATCCGCGATTGGCCGAACGGGCCGTTCAGCACCAACCTGTTCTGGGAACGCGCGATCGCCGAGGGGCGTGCCTGGGGGATGCCGCATCAGGGCCTGTGGTTCGATGTCGGCACCCCGGCGGCGATCGCCGCGACCGAGGCGGTGCTCGCCAATGGCTGACCGGGCGCGCCCCGGCCTGTACACCATTCCCATTCACCGGGCCTTTGCCGACGCGCTGGCCGATGGCCTGCTTCGCCGGTTCGGGGACGATCCGATGATGCTGGCCCGCACGCTGGTGCTGGTGCCCAACAATCGCGCCCGGCGATCGGTGAGCGATGCGTTTGTCCGGGCCAGCGGTGGAGGACTGCTGCTCCCCCGGCTGGTGGCGATCGGCGATCCCGAACTGGACGAGGCGGTGGGCGTGATGGCCGATCCCGCCGATGCCGACGACCCGCCGCCCCCGGCGGTCGACCCGCTGACCCGGCGGCTGATCCTGGCGCGGCTGGTTCAGGCGGCGCAGGCAAAGGCCGGTCGTGCCATCGATGCCGTGGAGGCCATGCGCCTGGCAGGGGAGCTTGCCCGGACGCTGGACCAGTTGCTGATCGAGGAACTGAGCCCGGCCGCGCTGGATGCCATCGAGCTGCCCGATGGCCTGTCGGAACATTGGGAGCGGTCGCTGGCGCTGTTCCGCGTGGTGGCCGACCAATGGCCGCGCGAGCTGGAGCGGATGGGGCGCATTGACCTGGCCCGGCGGCGCGCGCTGCTGATGGACGGTCTTGCCCGTCGCTGGCGGGCCGAGCCGCCGGCAACGCCGGTCTGTGCGGCCGGGATTACTGCGTCAGCGCCGGGGATCGCCCGGCTCCTTCGCGTGATCGCGGAGTTGCCGCAGGGCATGGTGGTGCTGCCGGGACTGGCGACCGAGATGGACGCCGAACAGTGGCAGGCGCTGGGGCCTCACAAGCCCGATCCCGATACCGGCCGTCGAAAACCGTCCATCGAAACGCATCCCCAGTTTCACCTGAAGCTGCTGATCGATCGGATGGGCGTTGCGCGCGAGGAGTTCCGGCTGTGGCGGGGCGGCAGCGAACATGACGCGGCGCCCCAGCGCAGCCGCGCCGTCGCCACCGCCATGGCCCCGCCTCGCTTTACCGAGGAATGGATCGACAAGCGCCCCGATGAGCGGCGCCTGGCCGGCGTGGCGATGGCCAGCCTGCCGACACCGGCGGACGAGGCACAGGCCATCGCCCTTGCGCTACGGGAGGCGCTGGAGGAACCCGGCCGCACCGCGGCGCTGGTGACGCCGGATCGCGCGCTGGCACGCCGGGTTGCCGCCCATTGTCGGCGTTGGGACATCATCGTTGACGACAGTGCGGGCCAGCCGCTGTCCATCCTGCCACCCGGAACGCTGCTGATCGCTCTTGCCGAGGCGGTGTCAGAGCGCTTTGCGCCGGTGCCGCTGTTGGCGCTGCTGAAGCATCCACTGGTTCGGGCCGGTGAGGATCGGCTTGCCTGGCTCGAGGGGGTGCGCGCCCTGGACCGGGCGCTGCGTGGTCCGCGACCGGCAGCGGGCCTGGCCGGGATCGACCGTCATCTGGCGGAGCCGGCCGCCCGTCGAGAGGAAACCGAACTGCGTCAGCGGGCGGCGGCGTGGTGGCAAACGGCGCGGCCGTTGCTGGAACCGCTCGCCAGCATGGCCGATGGCGGTCCAGCGCCGCTTCGCGTGCTGCTGGCTGCCCTGCGCGAAGGGGTGTCGGCGCTGGCCGGGGATGCCGTATGGGCGCGGGCCGATGGCCGGGCGGCGGCCGAACTGATCGGCGCGCTGGAGGCAGAGGGCGATCATGGCCCGGCGCTGATCGAACCGGGGTCGCTGCCCGCAATGCTGCGGCTGTTGATGGACGAACAGGCGATCCGCCCGCCACAGGGCGGGCATCCGCGCATCGCGATCCTGGGTCTGATCGAGGCGCAGTTGCAGACGGCCGACCTGATGATCCTGGGCGGCATGAACGAGGGCGTCTGGCCGGCCCGGCCGGCGCCCGATCCATGGCTTGCCCCGCGCATCCGCGCCGAGCTTGGCCTGCCGGGCCTGGAGCGGCGGATCGGCCTTGCCGCGCATGACCTGGCCGGGGCGCTGGGCGCGCCGGAGGTGATCCTGACCCGTTCGGAACGGGATGCGACCGCGCCCACCATCCCTTCGCGCTTCTGGCTGCGGCTGGAGGCACTGACGGCGGATCAGCGGGCGGCGGCGGAGCGCACGCGGGCGGCGATGCTGACTGCGTGGACGCAGGCGATCGACCGCCCGGCTGCGCATCGCCCCGCCGGGCGACCGGCCCCGGCCCCGCCGGCGGCAAACCGGCCACGCCGGATCAGCGTCACTGAAGTCGACCGGCTAAAGGCCGATCCCTATGCCTTTTACGCGCGCCGGATGCTGCGGCTGGAACCGCTTGATCCGGTGGACGCGGATGTCAGCGCCGCATGGAAAGGGACCGCCGTCCACGCCGCGTTCGAACGCTGGGCCAAACAGGATCTGGCGCGCCCTGATCGGTTGCGCGATCATGCCGAGGCGCTGTTTACCGCCGAAACCACCCATCCGATGATGCGGGCGCTGTGGCGACCCCGTCTGATGGAGGCGATCGCATGGATGACCGATCAACTGATCGCGCAGCAGGCCGCCGGTCGCAGCGTGCTGGCCGTCGAACAGGGCGGCAGCATTGAATTTGAGGGCGTGACCCTGACCGGACGGTTCGACCGCGTTGACCGGGATGCACAGGGCAGATTGATCGTCATTGACTACAAGACCGGGATGCCGCCATCGCCCCGCGCGATCCGTGCGGGGTTCAGCTTTCAGCTGGGCCTGATCGGGCTGATGGTCGAACGCGGCGGCTTTGCGGGCATTGGCGGGGATGTGACCGGGTTCGAATATTGGTCGATGGCCAAACAGGGCAGCAGCGGGCAGTTCGGGTACATCGACAGCCCGGTCGATCCGGCCAAGCGCGATCCCATTTCATCCGAGGATTTCGTGCCGACCGCGGCAGCGGGTTTTGCCGATGCGGTGCGCCATTGGCTGACCGGCGATGAACCATTCAAGGCAAAACTGCATCCCGATTATGCCCGTTATGCTGATTACGATCAGTTGATGCGCCGCGACGAATGGTGGGGCCGTGAGTAACCTGCGCCCGCTGCCCGTCCTGATGGATGAACAGGCGCGTGCCACCGCGCCGGACAGCCATGTCTGGCTGTCGGCATCCGCAGGGACCGGCAAGACGCAGGTGCTGTCCGCCCGCGTATTCCGCCTGTTGCTGGCCGGCGTTCGCCCAGATGCGATCCTGTGCCTGACCTTTACCAAGGCAGGTGCGGCCGAGATGGCGGAGCGGATCAATGCTCGCCTGGGCGCATGGGTCCGGATGCCCGAGGCGATGCTGCGCAAGGAGCTGTTCGCGCTGGGCGAGGATCATCTGTCGCCCGCCTTGCACGCCCGTGCACGAACGCTGTTTGCCGAGGTGCTGGATGCGCCCGGCGGCGGCATCCGCATTCAGACGATCCACAGTTTCTGCCAGAGCCTGTTGGCCGCCTTTCCGCTGGAGGCGGGGCTGATGCCGGGGTTCCGGCCGCTGGAATCGCGGGAGGAAGCGGTGCTGGCCCGCGATGCGCTGGCGGCAATGCTGGTGGAAGCAGAGGCGGCGGGCGACCGCACGGTGCTGGATGCGGTTGCAGCATTGAGCCTGAGGCTGGGCGAGGGGGGGGCGGAATCGTTCCTTCGCTCTTGTGCCGCTGCGCCAGAGGCGATGGATGCCCTGCCCGATCCGATTGGCCCGTGGCTGCGCGAACGATTGTCGATCCCGCCCGGCGACGTCGAGGCGGCCATCGCCGCCGAATGTTCGACCGAATGGCTGGGGCTGGCCGAGCTGGCGCGGCTGAATGCTGAGTGGGGCACCAAAAAGGGGCTGGAACGGGCCGATCGCATCGCCGCCTGGCTGGCGCGCAGCCCCGCCGACCGGGCGGCATCGCTTGGCGACCTGCACCTTGCCTGGGCGCGCAAGGATGGCGAGCCAGGATCGACCGCCAAGGGGCAGGTGCCACAGGTGGATGGCTATCCCGACCTTGCCGCACGGTTGTTCGACCGGTGCAGCGGGCTGATCGGGTTGCGCGCGCAGGCAAGGTTCGCCGATCTGCTGGCCGATGGCCTGGCTGCCGGACGGCGCTATTCCGACGGGTATCGAGCGGCCAAGCGGCGGTTGGGCGCCGTGGATTTCAGCGATCTGATCCGGGAAACCGGCCGCCTGTTGCAACAGCCGGGGATCGGCGAATGGGTCCGGTACAAGCTGGATCAGGGCACCGAACATATCCTGATCGACGAGGCGCAGGACACCAACTGGGACCAATGGTCGATCATCCGGGCGATGGCCGACGAGTTTTTTGCAGGTGAGGGCCAGCAGGCGGCGGGCACCCGCACCCTGTTCACCGTCGGTGATTATAAACAGGCGATTTTCGGGTTTCAGGGGACGGACCCCCTGAATTTCGCGCTGGCCCACCGCCATTTCGAGCGGCTTGCGGAACCGGATATGGCGGTGGAGCGGGATGCGCCGCAGCTGCCGTTCGAAACCCTGGCCCTGACGCATAGTTTCCGGTCGGCGGAACCGATCCTGACGTTCGTCGACCGGGCGATCGCAGTGCTGCCGGACGGAGCGATGGGCCAGTTTTCGGACATCAAGCCGCACGGGACCCATGTGCAGGGGCCGGGGCTGGTCCGGCTGTGGCGGCCCGTGACGCAAGGCGGCACGGAAGAGGGCGAAGAAGGCTGGGTGGACGATGCCACCCGGGCGCTTGCCAAGCGGATCGCCGGATGGCTGCGCGACGAGATTGCGTCGGGCAGGGTCGAGCCGGGCGAGGTCATGATCCTGGTGCGCAGTCGGGGCGAGCTTGCCGCGCTGCTGGTCGCGCGCCTGTATGAAGCAGGCGTGCCGGTTGCCGGGGTCGACCGTCTGCGGCTGAACGCGCCGCTGGCGGTCCGCGACCTGTTGGCCGCCATTCGGTTCGTCCTTCAGCCGGACGACGACCTGTCACTTGCCAGCCTGCTCGTCTCTCCGCTGATGGGGTGGAGCCAGCAGGAATTGCTCGACCATGCGGTGCGCAGCGACCGGGTGACGTTATGGCGTCATCTGCGCGACACCGCACCGCCAGAGCGGATTGCGCCGCTCTATGCGATACTGGCCCAAGCCGATTTCACGACGCCGCACCGGTTCCTGGAACAGATCCTGTCCGGCCCGATCCAGGGGCGGCTGCGCCTGCTGGAACGACTGGGCGAGGAGGCGCGCGATCCGGTGGAGGAGCTGCTTTCCGCCGCGCTTCAGTTCGAGGGGCTGGCAACGCCCAGTCTGCAGCGGTTCATCGACTGGTTCGACCGGGGCGAGGTCGAGGTGAAGCGGGACGCCTCCCAACCCGGCAATGCCGTGCGGGTGATGACGGCGCACGGGGCCAAGGGGCTTCAGGCGCCGTTGGTGATCCTGGCCGATGCGACGTCCGATCCCGACCGCAGGCCCGACCGCGGGTTTCAGTGGGAAGTGGAGCCGGGGATCAAGCTGCCCCTGTTCCGCCCCAAAAAGGACGAGCGGGGCGAGGCGCTGACCAGCCTGATCGAAGCGGCAGGGCGGCGCGAGCTGGAGGAGCATTGGCGGCTGTTCTACGTCGCGGCGACCCGCGCCGAACGGGAGCTGGTGATAGCCGGCGCACTCGGCCCTGCGGCAAAGGGCGAAGTGCCGCGCAACAGCTGGTACGCCCTGTCCGCACAGGCGTTCGACGCGCTGGGCATCCCGCCGATCGAAGAGGGTGCTGCCGAGCGATGCTGGGGCATGGATGGCCTGTCCGGACGGCACAAGAGCAGGGTCGACGAGGATCATGTTCCGGCCACCCGCGCTGACCTGCCCCCCTGGGTCGGCCGGCCAGCGCCAGCCGAGGCGCGGCCGCCACGCCCGCTGGCGCCATCGTCGCTGGGGGAAGATACGGTGGCCGATCCGCCGCCAAGCCCGGCGATGCGCGAGGCCGCAGCGCGTGGCCGACTGATCCACGCGTTGTTCGAGCGGTTGCCGGCGGTTCCGGCCGACCGGCGGCGGGCGGCGGCAGATCGCTGGCTGGACCGGTCGGCGGGCGTTGCCGATGCGGATAACCGGATCGCGATGATCGAGGACGCGATGCGCCTGATCGATCATCCCGACTATGCCGACCTGTTCGCCGCCGATGCGCTGGCCGAGGCACCGATTGCCGCCGTGGTCGACGGGCTGGTCGTTGCCGGTACCGTCGACCGGCTGCTGGTCGGGCCGGACCGGGTGCGGATCATCGATTTCAAGACGGGCCGCCGCGTCCCCGCTAATGTCGGTGAGGTGCCGGCCTATCACCTGAAGCAGATGGCGGCCTATGCCGCTGCGCTGTCCGTCATCTTTCCGGGGCGTATCGTGGATGCCGGCCTGCTCTATACCGCGGGTCCGGCGTTGATCCCGCTCGATCCCGAGCTGCTGGCCCTGCACAAGGCGGCCTTGGGCGATCCGCAGCAAAGCTATGCCGACGCGCTGCTTGAGCCGGGGGCGACACCGTCCTAAGTTGCATTCCAAGCAAGTTGCCAGACAGGAGAAACCCCATGGCCACCAAGGCCGTTTCCGACGCCAGTTTCGAATCCGATGTCCTGACCGCAGAAAAGCCGGTGCTGGTCGATTTCTGGGCCGACTGGTGCGCGCCGTGCAAGATGATCGCGCCCGCTCTGGAGGAGCTGTCGGAAGAACTGGCCGATCAGGTGACCATCACCAAGGCCAATCTGGACGATGCCCCGTCCAAGGCGGCGGAGTTCGGCATCCGGTCGATCCCGGCGCTGATCCTGTTCAAGAACGGTCAGGAAGTCGCCCGGTTCAACCGCGCGGCCCCCAAGCGGGAACTGGCCGCATGGTTGCAGAGCGAGCTGTAATCCGATCCAGCCGGGGCTGAGCAATCAGCTCCGGTAATCGGCGTTGATGCTGATATAGCCATGGGTCAGGTCGCACGTCCAAACGGTCGCGCGGCCTTCGCCCAAGTTCAGGTCGACGCCGATTTCGATTTCGTCGCCCTTCAGATGCGCGGCCACCGGGGCCTCGTCATACCCCTCTACCGCCAGGCCGCCGGTCGCCACCTGTACCCCGCCGAACCGGATGGACAGCTTATCACGCTCGGCCGGCTCGCCTGCCTTGCCAACGGCCATGACGATCCGGCCCCAATTGGCGTCCTCGCCCGCGATGGCGGTTTTCACCAGCGGCGAATTCGCGATGCTGAGCGCGATGCGGTGGGCGCTGGCGTCACTGGCTGCGCCCTCCACATCCACCCGGATGAACTTCCCCGCACCCTCGCCATCGCGGACGACCAGGTGGGCGAGTTGCAGGCACAGGTCGGCGAGGGCCGCGGCAAACGCATCGGCGCCGTCGCTGTCGTCATCGATCAGGGGCGCATTGCCCGCCTTGCCAGTGGCAAAGGCAAGGACCGTGTCGCTGGTCGATGTGTCGCTATCGACCGTGATGCACGAAAAGCTGGCGCGGTTGGCGGCGCTCAACGCGCGCTGCAGGAACGCCGGATCGATCACCGCATCGGTAAAGATGAACCCCAGCATCGTCGCCATGTCCGGCGCGATCATGCCCGAACCCTTGACGATCCCTGCCAGCGTCACCGTCCGGCCATCCACCACGGCCCGGGTCACCGCACCCTTGGCAAAGGTATCCGTCGTCATGATCGTCGCCGCTGCATCTTCCCAGCCACAGGGCGCGGCGGCAAAGGCGGCGTCCAGCCCCGCCTCTGCCCGGTCGATGGGCAACGGCACGCCGATCACGCCGGTTGAGGCGACGAACACGTCGGATGGCTGGCAACCAAGATGCCCAGCCACCCGCGCGGCAATCGCCTCCACCGCCATGCGCCCGCGATTGCCGGTGAACGCGTTGGAATTCCCCGCGTTGACGACCAGCGCCCGTGCGCGGCCCAGCACCAGCGCATTGCGGCACCATTCCACTTCCGGCGACGGGCATTTGCTTTGCGTCGTCACCCCGGCCACGGCGGTGCCGGCATCCAGTTCAATATAGGTCAGGTCGCACCTGTCCCAATTCTTATACCCGGCACGGGCGATGCGCGGGACGGCCCCGGCAATGGCGGGGATTTCCGGAAAGGGGCGGGCGAGCGGTGAATGGTCCATGCCGGGCGTGATTACAGGCTGGAAACCGGGGTGCAAGCCGATCAGCGATTTCCGTTGGACGACAGGTCGTTCGGAAACTATGTCGGACGCTGTGTGTATATACCGCACGGATGCGTAACGAAGGGCGTGCCTTGAACCTGTTGCTGTTGCTGACCGCGTTGCTGACCGGCCTGTCCGGCACGATGGCGGCTGGCCAGCCGATCGGTCACGCCGCGATCGAGGCGCGCCAGCAAACCGTGATTTCGGTGGTGGCTGAGGTGGCGCAGGCGGTGACGTCGCGCCCCTGGCTGGCGCTGATCGGCGGCCCGGTTCCGGCCCTGACGCTGGATGGTGCCGGCGTGATGCTGGGCGATCAGCGGGCGCTGCTGCGCGGCGAGCGCCGCCTGATTTGAGTTTGCGCCGGGGCGATTGACCCCGTTTTTCCGATTAGCCGCGCCGGATGTCGGCGCCGTTCGACCGCGGGGAACGCCTGCGGTCCACTCATGATCACAGACAGGAACACGTCATGTTCGGCGGTATTGCCAAATCGCTCTTCGGATCGTCCAACGATCGCTACGTCAATTCGATGAAACCGCTGGTCGCCCGGATTCGCGACCTTGAGCCGCAGATCCAGGCGCTGTCCGATGAGGATCTGGCCGCACAGACGGTCCGGTTCCGCGAGCGGCTGGCCAATGGCGAAAAGCTGGACTCGATCCTTGCCGAAGCCTTTGCGACGGTGCGGGAGGCATCGGTCCGCACGCTGGGGATGCGCCATTTCGACGTGCAGATGGTCGGCGGCATCACCCTGCACCGGGGTGAGATTGCCGAAATGCGGACGGGCGAGGGCAAGACGCTGGTCGCGACGCTCGCCGTCTATCTTAACGCGCTAGAGGGCAAGGGCGTCCATGTCGTGACGGTGAACGACTATCTGGCCCGGCGCGACGCCGCGGAAATGGGTCGTATCTACGGCTTCCTCGGCCTGACCACCGGCGTCATCGTGCCCAACCTGTCGGATGGCGAGCGCCACGCCGCCTATCACGCCGATATCACCTATGGCACGAACAACGAGTTCGGTTTCGACTATCTGCGCGACAACATGAAGTACGACCGCGAATCGATGGTCCAGCGGCCGTTCAATTTCGCCATTGTCGACGAAGTGGACTCGATCCTGATCGACGAGGCGCGCACGCCGCTGATCATTTCCGGGCCGACGGACGACAAGTCGGAACTGTATGTGTCGGTCGACGCCATCGTGAAGCAGCTTTCGCCCGAGGATTACGAAAAGGACGAAAAGCAGCGTTCCATCGTGCTGACCGAGGACGGGACCGAAAAGGCCGAGCGGATGCTGGAGGCGGCCGGGCTGCTCAAGGGCAGCAACCTGTATGATTTTGAGAACACCCAGGTCGTCCATCACCTGCAACAGGCGATGCAGGCGAACATCATGCGCAAGCGTGAGACGGATTACATCGTCAAGGATGGCAAGGTAATCATCATCGACGAGTTTACCGGCCGCATGATGGATGGCCGTCGCTGGTCCGACGGCCTGCACCAGGCGGTGGAAGCGAAGGAAGGCGTGCGGATCGAGCCGGAGAATCAGACGCTCGCCTCGATCACCTTCCAGAATTATTTCCGCATGTATCCCAAGCTGTCGGGCATGACCGGGACGGCAGCGACCGAAGCGGCCGAATTCTACGACATCTACAAGATGAACGTGGTGTCGATCCCCACCAACGTGCCGGTGCAGCGGGTGGATGAGGACGACCAGTTCTACAAATCGCTGCAGGACAAGTTCATCGCCATCGCCCGCACGATCAAGGAACATGCCGAGCGCGGTCAGCCGGTGCTGGTCGGCACCGTGTCGATCGAAAAGTCGGAACTGCTCAGCGAATATCTGACCAATGAAGGCGTCACCCATTCGGTGCTGAACGCTCGTTATCACGAGCAGGAGGCGCGCATTGTGGCGCAAGCCGGTCGTCTGGGCGCGGTGACGATCGCCACCAACATGGCCGGTCGCGGGACCGACATCAAACTGGGCGGCAACCTGGAATACCGGATCGAGGACGAGCTGGGCGATATGCCCGAAGGACCGGAGCGCGATGCGGCAATCGCCGCGATCCGCGCCGAGATCGAGGCGGAAAAGGCCGAGGTGCTGGCCGCCGGCGGTCTGTTCGTGCTGGGTACCGAACGGCATGAAAGCCGCCGCATCGACAACCAGCTGCGCGGCCGTTCGGGCCGTCAGGGCGATCCCGGCCTGTCGCGCTTCTACCTCAGCCTCGATGACGATCTGCTGCGCATTTTCGGCCCGGACACGCTGTTCGCCAAGATGATGCGATCCAGTGTCGGGGATGGTGAGGCGATTGCCAGCAAGTGGCTGTCCAAGGCGATCGAAACGGCCCAGAAAAAGGTCGAGGCCCGCAATTACGACATCCGCAAGCAGGTGGTCGAATATGACAACGTCATGAACGACCAGCGCAAGGTGATCTATGAACAGCGCGCTGACATCATGGATGCCGAAACGGTGGGCGATGTCGTTGTCGACATGCGCGCAGAAACCGTCAACGCGCTGGTCGGCGAGGCGTGTCCCGTCGGCACCTATCCCGAACAATGGGATGTCGATGGGCTGATGCAGCGGTCGCGCGAGGTGCTGAACGTCGATCCCCCCGTCCGGGAATGGATCGAGCAAGAAGACGGCATCGAGCCGGAAACGCTGGAGGAGCGGATCCGCCAGATGGCCGATACGCTGATCGAGGAAAAGGCGGCCACGCTGGACCCCGAAACCTGGACCCGCGTCGAAAAATCGATCCTGCTGCAGAATCTGGATCATCACTGGAAGGAGCACCTGGCGCTGCTGGATGCGCTGAAGGCGGTCATCCACCTGCGCGCCTATGCCCAGAAGACGCCGATCAACGAATATAAGGCAGAGGCATTTGCCCAGTTCGAGCGGATGCTGACCGAAATCCGCGAGGATGTGACCCGCGTGCTGGCGATGAGCCAGTTCGCCTATGCACCACCGCCGGAATTGCCGGAACTGCCGGATTTCCTGACGACGCATATCGACCCGCTGACCGGTGAGGACGATTCGTACGACGTCGATGGTGGTTCGCTGGGGCTGGTCACCACGCGGCTGCCCCCGATGCAGATTCCCCGCCCGGAACCGCAGGGGGACATTGACCCGGCATTGTTCGTCGGCGTCAATCGCAACGCCCTGTGCCCCTGCGGGTCGGGTCGCAAGTTCAAGCATTGCCACGGGGCGATTGCCTGACGATCCGCCCGCATCGGCTGGATGCACAAAAGAAAAGGCGCGGTGGGAATGATCCCGCCGCGCCTTTCTTGCCTCTGGTGATGCCGGGCTGGATCAGCCGGCGGTCGGCATCCTGACCGTCGGGCCAAGGCTTTCGATTACGGCACGCGCATCGAACGCGCGGACATCGGTCCTCGGCTTCGGGCCCTTGCCCATCACGATTTCGGCCATCGCCTCGTATTTGTTGATCGTGCGCACGTCGATCTGGCGATCCCAGAACGGGTCATACCAGGGGCTCCACGCGCCATAGCCCCAGCGCGGACCGCCAAAGCGCCAGCGCGGACCCCAATAGCCAAAGCCGCCAAAGGCGCCGAAGCCGCCGCCCCAGTCATTAACGACCGTGCGGCTCTGCTTGTCGGTATCGCGATTGGCCAGGACGAAATGGTCATAACCCTGTTCCAGTGTCAGCTGCGCCGACCGATAGAGCAGATACCGTTCCACCGTTTCGCGCGACGTCACGCTGTTGCCCGAAAACATGACCTGGAACCGGTCCGGCTCGATCTGCTGCTCCGAATAGCCGGAGCGCGAATAGCCGCTGCCCGTTGCCGGGCGATAGGGGGTGGGGGTGGCACAAGCGGCCAGCGTGGCGGTCAGCGCCGTCGCCAGGGCCAGTTGCTTCAATCGCTTCAGGGTCGCCATCGTCAATCTCCATTCCGCCGCAGCGCATTCCGGCGGCTCAGAACATCGCACCTGCTATCACGGCAAAACGCGCCGTAACAGTATGCGATCCATCGATAGAATAGGGCACATTGCCGCTGCCTGAATGGTGGCTGACGGCCCATATGGACATCATCGTCAAAAATCCGGCATATCGCCGCCGCGCCAGCTTCCCCGCTTGGCAGCGCGAACGACCGACACTAAGGTCCGCCGCAACCAGCGCCGCCCGGGCGTCCCATTCAGATTGATCGACAGGCATCCATGACTGACCAAGGCTTCAAACGCATCCTCCTGAAACTGTCGGGAGAGGTTCTGATGGGCAGTGGCCAGTTCGGCATTGATCCTGCCACGTGCGAGCGGGTGGCGCGCGAGGTGAAGGCGGCGACCGAAACGGGGCTGGAAGTCTGCATGGTCGTCGGCGGTGGCAACATCTTTCGCGGTCTGGCCGCTGCGGCGCGGGGATTCGACCGGACCAGCGCCGACTATATGGGGATGCTGGCGACGGTGATGAACGCGCTGGCGATGCAGAATGCACTAGAGCAGCTGGGCGTGGATACGCGCGTCCAATCGGCGATCCCGATGGCCAGCGTCTGCGAACCCTATATCCGCCGGCGTGCGGAGCGGCACATGGAAAAGGGCCGGGTCGTGATCTTTGCCGCCGGCACCGGCAACCCGTTCTTCACCACCGATACCGCCGCCGCACTGCGCGCCGCAGAAATGCAGTGCGATGCCCTGTTCAAGGGGACCAGCGTCGATGGCGTCTACGATGCCGATCCCAAGAAGGTGGCGGGTGCCCAGCGTTATGCAACGCTCAGTTTCAACCGCGTGCTGGCCGACGACCTGAAGGTGATGGACGCCAGCGCCGTCGCGTTGTGCCGCGACAACGACATTCCGATCGTGGTGTTCAACATTCGCAGCGAGGGCAATCTGTCCGCCGTGCTGCGGGGCGAGGGCACGCACACGATCGTCCGCAACGAAGCCTGATCAGAACAGAATAGGAAGGAACATCAGCCATGGCCGCTTATGACAAGGCCGATCTGGAGCGCCGGATGCATGGTGCCGTCGAATCGCTGAAGGGCGATCTTAGCGGTCTGCGCACGGGCCGCGCATCCACCTCGCTGCTCGAGCCGGTGACCGTCGAGGTCTATGGCGCCCAGATGCCGCTCAATCAGGTGGCGACGGTTTCCGCGCCCGAACCCCGGCTGCTGTCGGTGCAGGTGTGGGACAAATCCAATGTCGGCCCCGTTGAAAAGGCGATCCGTTCGGCTGGTCTTGGCCTGAACCCGATCACGGATGGCACCACGCTGCGTCTGCCGATCCCCGATTTGACCGAGGAGCGGCGCAAGGAGCTGGCCAAGCTGGCCGGGCAATATGCCGAAAAGGCGCGGGTCGCGGCCCGCAACGTGCGGCGCGACGGCATGGACAGCCTGAAGACCGACGAGAAGAAGGGCGAGATCAGCGAAGACGAGCGCAAGCGGCACGAAACCGAGGTTCAGAAGCTGACCGACGCGACGATTGCGGACATCGATGCCGCCGCCCATGCCAAGGAACAGGAAATTCTGGGCAAGTGAGTTCCGACCCCGCCGGTTCCCAAGGCGCGCCCGCCGTCCCCCGGCACGTTGCGATCATCATGGATGGCAATGGCCGCTGGGCAAAGGCGCGCCGGCTCCCCCGGATTGCTGGCCATCGCAAGGGCGTGGAGGCGGTACGCACCGTTTCCCGCGCCGCGCGCTCGCTCGGCATCGAGGTGCTGACGCTCTATGCCTTTTCGTCCGAAAACTGGCGGCGGCCGGAGGAGGAAATCGGCGACCTGATGGGGTTGCTGCGCCATTTCCTGAAAACCGAGCTGAACGACCTGATCAAGGAAGGGGTGCGGTTGCGCGTGATCGGCGATTATCGCGCGCTGGCCCCCGATCTGGTTACGATGATCGACGATGCGGTCGATCGGACGGCGGCATCGGCGGGCCACACACTGGTCATCGCCCTGAATTACGGGGCACAGGCAGAGATCGTCGCGGCGGCGCGCAAGCTGGCGAAGGCGGCGGTTGCCGGGCGGGTCGACCCGGATGCCATCGACGCCGACCGGTTCGATGACGAGCTGACCACGGCGGGCCTGCCGCCGCTGGATCTGTTGATCCGCACGTCGGGCGAACAGCGGCTTTCCAATTTCCTGTTGTGGCAGGCGGCCTATGCCGAACTGCTGTTCGTCGACACGCTGTGGCCGGATTTCGACCAGCAGGCACTGGCCGATGCCGTCCGCGTCTTTGCCGGGCGACATCGCCGGTTCGGCGGATTGTGATCCGCACGGTGGCCGCTCCTTTAGCCGACCTGTCCGTTCGCGCCGGTGTCGGCCTGGCGCTGGCGGTGGTCGGCATGGCGGTCATCTGGCTGGGCGGCTTTGCCTTCTGGCTGGCGCTGACCGTGGTCGGGCTGCTGATGCTGCGCGAATGGGGCGGACTGACCGAAACTGCGCCGCGGGCGGTATGGTTTGGCCAGATGGCGCTGATGGTGCCGCTGGCGATCCTGTCGCCCTGGGCGGCGGGGCCGGGGTTCCTTGGCCTTGGCCTGATCCTGGGTGCGGCGGTTTTTGCAATGGCGGTGGATCGCCGCCTGTGGCTGTCGGGTGGTATCCTGTATGTCGGGTTGCCCATCCTGGCGCTGCTCATCCTGCGGGATCGCCCGGATGGCATCCTGTTGACGCTATGGGCGATGGCGCTCGTTTGGGCGTGCGATATCGGTGCCTATTTCGCCGGGCGGTTCATCGGCGGCCCGCGCCTTGCCCCGATGGTCAGCCCGAACAAGACATGGGCCGGGCTGGGCGGCGGCGTGCTTGCCGCCGGGCTGTTCGCGGTTGCCCTGTCGCGCTATGGCCTGCCGTCAGTGCTGGCAATGGCCACGCCGATACTGGCCGTGCTGGCGCAGATCGGCGATCTGTTCGAAAGCTGGCTGAAACGACGGGCTGGGGTGAAGGATGCGAGTAACTTGTTGCCGGGGCATGGCGGTCTGATGGACCGGCTGGACGGACTGGTCCCGGTTGCGCCCTGCGCTGCACTGTTGCTCGCTCTGGTGCCGGGCATCGCCTGATGCGGACAGTGACGATCCTGGGCGCCACCGGCTCGATCGGTGGATCGACGCTGGACCTGATCGAGCGCGAGCCGGACCAGTATCGCGTCGTCGCGCTGACCGCCAATCGCGACGTTGCCAAGCTGGCCGAGGCGGCGATCCGCACGCGGGCGCAGCGGGCCGTGGTGGGCGATGCGGCCTGCCTTTCCCAGCTTGAGGCCGCACTGGCCGGTACGGGCATCGAAGCTGCGGGGGGCGCACAGGCGGTGTGCGAGGCAGCGCGCCTGCCCGCCGACTGGATCATGAGCGCCATTGTCGGCTGTGCCGGCCTTGGCCCGACGCTGGCCGCCATCGAGGGCGGCGGCACGGTGGTCATCGCCAACAAGGAGCCGCTGGTTTCCGCCGGCGAGCTGGTGCTGGCCGCGGCCAAGGCGAGCGGGGCCACGATCCTGCCTGCCGACAGCGAACACAACGCCATTTTCCAGTGTTTCGATTTTCAGCGACCCGAACGGGTGCGCCGCATCATCCTGACCGCCAGTGGCGGGCCGTTCCGCGCCTCGACGCTGGAGCAGATGGCGGCGGTTACGCCCGAACAGGCGGTGGCCCATCCCAACTGGACCATGGGCGCCAAAATCTCGATCGACAGCGCAACCATGATGAACAAGGGGCTGGAACTGATCGAGGCGGCCCGGCTGTTCCCCGTGCCGGGCGACCGGATCGAGATCCTTGTCCACCGGCAATCGGTGATCCATTCGATGGTCGATTATGTCGATGGGTCGATCCTGGCGCAGTTGGGGCCCAGCGACATGCGGGTGCCGATCGCACATACGCTGGCCTGGCCGGACCGGATGGCGACCCCCATCGCGCCGCTGGATTTCGCCAGCCTGTCCCGGCTGGATTTCGAGGCGCCGGACGAAACCCGCTTTCCCGCGCTTCGGCTGGCGCGGGCGGCACTGAATGCGGGCGGGGCGCGTCCCGCGATCCTGAATGCCGCCAATGAGGTGGCCGTGCAGGCCTTTCTCGACCGGCGCATCGGCTTTCTTGAAATTGCCGCAATCGTGGAGGAACTCTTGTCCGGCTATGATCCGGCCGCGCCGGACGGCGTCGATGCGGTCATCGCCATCGATGCCGAAGCGCGGGTGCGGACGGACGAGCGGGTGAGGAAGGGCGTTTCTTGAGCGAGAGTCCCGGCTTTTTGTTTTATCTCATCGGCTTTGCGCTGGTGATCGGGCCGCTCGTGTTCCTGCACGAGCTTGGCCATTATGCCGCCGGCCGCCTGTTCGGTGTAAAGGCGGAGGCGTTTTCAGTCGGCTTTGGCAAGGAAGTTGCGGGGTTCACCGACCGACGCGGCACCCGGTGGAAATTCGGCTGGGTTCCGCTTGGCGGCTATGTAAAGTTTGCCGGGGACATGAATCCGGCCGGGCAGCCCAGTCCGGAATGGCTGGCATTGCCGGCTGATGCGCGGGCGCAGACCTTTCAGGCAAAGCCGGTGTGGCAGCGCGCGATCATCGTTGCGGCGGGGCCGGTGACCAATTTCGTCATCGCCGTCCTGATCCTTGGCACTCTTGCCACCTTTATCGGGGTCGAGCGTACGCCACCCGTCGTTGGCGCGGTGGTTGAGGGCAGCCCGGCGGCCAAGGCGGGATTGCAGGTCGGGGACCGGATGACGGCGCTGAACGGCCGCGCGGTATCCAGCTTTGGCGATGTGGCCGCTTATGTTCAGTTGCGGCCAGGCGAGAGGATCGGCCTGTCCATCGATCGCGGGGGGCAGGCGCTGACCCTGCCGCTGACCACCGGGGTGCAGCGGATGCGCGACCGATTCGGCAATGAACATCGCATCGGACAGTTGGGCGTGATTTCGGCCGGACTGGTCTATGAACCCGTCAGCCTGATCGAGGCACCATGGACCGGTGTCGTGCTGGCGGCGAAGCAGCTGCGCGGGATGGTGGACGGGATCGGGCAGATCATCACGGGCAAGCGGCCGATCGACGAACTGGGCGGGCCGCTGCGCATTGCCAAGATTTCCGGCGAGCAGCTCAGCCTGGGCTGGCGGGATGTCGTGATCCTGATCGCCATCATTTCCATCAATCTGGGGTTCATCAACCTGCTGCCAGTGCCGATGCTGGATGGTGGCCATTTGATGTTCTATGCGGCAGAGGCGGTGCGCGGCCGCCCGGTCAATCCGGCCGTGATGGACTGGTCGTTCCGCGCAGGGCTGGTGTCGCTGTTGAACCTGGTTCTGGTCGTGACCTTCAATGATCTTGGCGCATTCGGCGTATGGCGCGGCCTCGCCGGGTTGATCGGCACGGCAGGTTAGGGCAGGGCTGGCGCGCGCATTTGGGACAGATGCGGTTGTTTTTCGTTGTAAGGTGGGGTTCGTGACCAAGGCCAAGCTCATTTCGATCGGATCGAGCGCATCCGCGCTGCTGGCCGGCACCATGCTGTCGGGTATTGCGGCAGCGCAGACGGCGCCATCCGCGCCCCCGCCCGCACAACAGCAATCCGCGCCGGCGCCGGCTCAACCGACACTGGCCGTCCCGGCCGCACCGGCCGCTGCGCCGGTAAAGCTGGTCAAGTCGATCCGGGTCGAAGGGTCGCAGCGGATCGAGCCGGAAACCGTGCTGTCCTACACCAAGCTGCGCGTTGGCGAGCCGTACACCAACGAGTCGGTGGACGAGGCGATCCGCGATCTGCTCAATTCGGACTTGCTGGCCGACGTGTCGATTGCCGGGGTCGAGACGGGCGACCTTGTCGTTCGAATCCGTGAGAACCCGATCATCAACCGCATCGTGCTTGAGGGCAACCGGCGGCTGAAGAACGACAAGATCCTGCCAGAAATCAAGCTGGCCCCGCGTCAGATCTTTACGCGCACTGCCGTGCGGGCCGACGTTGCGCGGATCATTGAACTGTATCGCCGTCAGGGCCGCTTTGCCGCGACCGTCGAGCCGCAGATGGTCACGCTCGATCAGAACCGCGTCGATGTGGTGTTCGAGATTTCCGAAGGACCGAAATCCAAGGTTCGGCAGATCAACATTATCGGGAACGAGCAGTTCAGCGATAATGAGCTGCGCAAGGAAATGGCGACGAAGCAGGCGCGGTTTTTCCGCATCTTTTCGTCCAACACCAGCTATGATCAGGACCGGCTGGCCTATGATCAGCAGAAACTGCGCCAGTTCTATCTGACCAATGGTTATGCCGAGTTTCGCGTGATTTCGGCGGTTGCCGAGCTGACGCCGAACAAGGAAGACTTCATCATCACTTATGTGGTCGAGGAAGGGCCGCGCTACAAATTCGGCGAAGTGACCGTCGACAGTGCGATCCGCGATTTCGACGACGAAGCGCTGGCCAAGGGCCTGCAGATGAAGAAGGGCGATTGGTACAACGCCAAGCTGGTCGAAGACACCATCGACCAGCTGAGCGAACTGGCCGGCACGTTCGGCTATGCGTTCAGCGACGTTCGCCCGGAGTTTAACCGGGACCGCGAAAAGCTGGAGATGAACCTCGGCTTCTTCATTGCCGAGGCGAACCGCACCTATGTCGAGCGGATCGACATTACCGGCAACACGCAGACGCAGGACAAGGTGATCCGGCGCGAAATGCGCGTGGCGGAGGGCGATGCGTTCAACACGTTCCTGGTCAAGCGCAGCCAGGACCGCATCAACTCGCTTGGCTATTTCCAGGACAAGTTCGAGATCGAGCAGGCCGAAGGTTCGGCGCCCGACCGCGTTGTGCTGCGCGCCAATGTCGAGGAACGCTCGACCGGCGAACTCAGCCTGTCGGCCGGTTTCTCCAGCCTTGAACGCTTCATCCTTCAGGGGTCGATCCGCCAGCGCAATTTCCGTGGGCGGGGCCAGGATATCCGGCTGGAGGTGAACTATTCCACCTTTGCCAAGTCGGTCGAGGTCGGCTTTACCGAGCCCTATCTGTTCGACAAGAACATCGCGCTTGGCGGATCGCTGTTCCGGCGCGACTTCAATTCGTTCAACTTCCTGGGCCAGAACCGGAACACGACGTTCCAGCAGGTTTCGACCGGATTCAACATCGTGTCGGGCATTCCGCTGACCGAATACTGGACGCTGTCGGGCCGCTATACGCTTCAGCAGGACGATATCACGCTGGACGAAAGCCAGTTCTTTACGAACGGGCAGTGCGATCCGCTGCGCGCCGGACGGTATCTGTGCGATGCGATCGGCAACCGGATCACCTCTGCGATCACCCTGTCGTTGATCTACGACAATCTGAACAGCCGCCTGCGCCCGACGCGCGGCCAGCGACTGGTGGTCGGTGCCGACGTCGCGGGTCTGGGCGGTGACGTCCGCTATCTGCGTGCGCGCGGCGATTTCCGGAAATACATGAATTTCGGCAAGGGTTGGGTGTTCTCCACCACGCTTGAGGGCGGATATATCTATTCGCTGGAATCGAGCCGCGGGCCGGGCAACGATCCCATCCGGATCAACGACCGCTTTTATCTGGGCGAGCCGCAGTTCCGCGGATTCCAGATTCGCGGCGTCGGCCCCCGCATCCTGCGTCAGACCTATACCGGCATCGATCCCGATACCGGCGATCAGATCCCGGTGACGGACCGCAACCAGCTGGTCGACGATCCGCTTGGCGGCACCATCTATTATCTGGGCAAGCTGGAACTGGAACCGCCGCTGGGCAGCGGCATTCAGGAACTGGGCATCCGGCCGTCGGTGTTTGTCCAGGTGGGCGCGCTGGCTGGCCTGACCCGTCCGGTGCTTCAGGCGCCGCAAGCCCGCGACGGCGCAGGCAATCCGCTGTTCATCGGCCAGAATGCGAGCGGCGATTTCGTGTCGACGACGCAGGCGATCGACGCAAACGGAAACGCCAACCGGCCGCAGCTGCTGTTCAACGAGCTGTATCTGGGCGACACGATCAAGCCCCGTGTGACGGCCGGTATCGGCGTCAACTGGAACTCGCCGTTCGGCCCGCTGCGCATCGACATCGCCAAGGATATCGTCAGCTATGAGGGCGACGATCCGAAACTTGTGACCTTCAACGTAGGAACTGCATTCTGATGACCAAGCTGAACCACCTTCCGCTCGCCGCAATGGTGATCGCGCTGGGCGCCGCCCCTGCGGTCGCGCAGGTTGCCGGCATCGCCTATGCCGACCCGTCCGAAGCGATCCTGACGGCAAAGGCGTTCGAAACCGCCAACCAGCAGATCCGCACGACGTACAAGCAGAATATCGACCAGATCACGCAGCGTCGCCAGCAGACGGATACCCAGCTGCGCCCGCTGATCACCGCGCTGGACACCAACAAGGACAATCAGCTGTCCGAAGCCGAGGTGCAGGCCGCGCAGACCGCCAAGCGCACGGAGCTGACCCAGATCCAGACGATCCAGCAGCAGTCGGAACAGGCGATCAACACGCTGAACGAACCGCTGATCCTGGCGCAGGCCTATGCGCTTGAAACCGTGCTGCGCGCGTATCCCGCTGCGCAGACCAAGGTCATCGCGGACAAGAAGATCAACGTGATCCTGTCGCCGGAAGCGTTTGTTTATGCACCCGACGCCGCGAACGTCACTGCCGCGCTGAAGGCCGAACTGGACCGCACGACGCCGACCGTCGCGATCACGCCGCCGGCCAACTGGCGCCCGACTCAGCAGACGATGCAGCTGTTGCAGCAGTATCAGCAGCTGGTTGCCCGCGCAGCGCAGGTCCGCGCCGCTCAGGCGCAGCAGCAGCAGCCCCAGCAGCCTGCCGCCGGCACCACCACGCCGGCCCCCGAAGGCCGGTGAGCGAGGCCGAGGCCGAGGGCCGCGCCGTCATCGGCCCGCTGGATATTCAGCGGGTGATGGCGGCGCTGCCGCACCGTTATCCCATGCTGCTGGTCGACCGGGTGGAACAGATTGTTCCCGAACAGTCCATCCGCGCGGTCAAGGCGGTGACGATCAACGAGGGTTTTTTCCAGGGGCATTTCCCCGGTCGCCCGATCATGCCCGGTGTCCTGATCGTCGAGGCGCTGGCTCAGGCCGCCGGCGTGCTTGCCGTGGAAAGCCTGGGCCTGGCTGGGTCGGGCAAGCTCGTCTATTTCATGGCGATCGAGGAAGCCAAGTTCCGCAAGCCCGTGGAGCCCGGCTGCCTGCTGACGCTGGAGGTCGAGTTCACGCAGAAGCGTTCGACCGTGTGCAAGTTCGCGGGCCGCGCCCTGCTGGGCGATGCCGTCGCGGCAACCGCCAATTTCACGGCGATGATCGCCGATCCGCCAAAGGCGTAAAACTGATCGGCCCGCATCTGCGAAACGTGATGCGGGCCATTCATTCTTCTGTCGTGGTAGCACCGCGAGGATCAGCGCCACTATCCGGCACAGAAGCATTTCTGTTCAGCCTGGAGCAACCAAAGCATCATCGGCGCATTACATTGTGCAAAAGGCGCAATGGGAATTGGTGATGAAAAAGATGCTTCCGGTCATGTTCAGTCTGATCCCGCTGGCGGCGGTGATTACTGCCTGCGTGTCCGTTCCCTGATCGGACGGTCAAACCCGACCAGATATGACAAAGGGCCGCCGGATCGGATCCGGCGGCCCTTTTCATTTCATAGCCGTGGGGCTGATCAGCCCTGGGCTTCTTCCTCGGCGGCCGGCTCGGCGGCGATTTCGCCGGGCTCCGCATTGGGATCATAGGCTTCGGTGAAGCCCGCTTCGTCCTTTTCGAACATCGCGGCCATCACGTCGACGCCCTGCGCCTGCATATCGGCTTCTTCCGGGGAGCGGGCGACGTTCACCTTGATCGTCACCGACACTTCCGGGTGCAGCGCGACCTTGACGTCATAGACGCCGATCGCCTTGATCGGCTTGTCCAGAACGACCTGGTTCTTGGCGACCTTGTGGCCTTCGGCTTCCAGCGCCTCGACCAGATCGCGGACCGCGACCGAACCGTACAGCTGGCCGGTGTTCGATGCCTGACGGATCAGGGTCACCGACGCGCCGTCAACCTTGCCGGCGTCCTTCTGGGCCACTTCGCGGCGAGCGGCGTTTTCCGACTCGATCCGCTCACGATTGGCTTCGAACACCTTGCGATTGGCTTCGTTGGCGCGCAGCGCCTTCTTGTTGGGCAGCAGGTAGTTACGGGCAAAGCCGTCCTTGACTTTCACCACATCGCCGATGGCGCCGAGCTTTTCGACGCGCTCAAGCAGAATGACATCCATGTCCGGCGCTCCTTACTTCACGATGTAGGGCAGCAGGCCCAGATGACGGGCGCGCTTGATGGCCTGGGCCAGTTCGCGCTGCTTCTTGGCGCTCACCGAAGTGATGCGCGACGGAACGATCTTGCCACGCTCGGACACGAAGCCCTGCAGCAGACGGATGTCCTTGTAATCGATGCGCGGCGCGTCCTTCGCGGAGAAGGGGCAGCTCTTGCGACGGCGGAAAAATGCGCGTGCCATGTCTTATTCTCCCCGGCCTTCTTCATCACGGTCGCGGCGGCCGCGACGATCGCGATCGCCCTTGCGCATCATCACGCTGGGGCCGGATTCGAGTTCATCGACCTTCACGGTCATGTAACGGATCACGTCTTCGTTGATCGCGGTCTGGCGCTCCAGCTCGGCAACGACCGTCGGCGGGCCGTCGATCTCGATCATGACGTAATGCGCCTTGCGATTCTTCGCGATGCGATAGGCGAGGCTGCGCAGGCCCCAGGTTTCGGTCTTCACGACCTTGCCTTCCATCGATTCGACGATCTTCGTGGCGGTTTCCGCCAGCGCGTCCACCTGCGCCTGTGCCAGATCCTGGCGCGCAAGGAACACGTGCTCGTAAAGAGCCATGGGTCTTCCTCATTCTTGGCCGATCGCTGACATGGCCCCATGCCATGCCCCTCCGGCTGTCGTCTTCAAATACACACCGGGGCGCAGAGACACGCCCTGCACCCCGGAGGCTTGTTCCCTTAGCCGTTTCTGGCGGAAAGGCAAGGGTCAGAACGCGATGCCGCCGATCACCGCGCCGATCAGGCCGCTGGCCACGGCGACCAGCACGGCGTCATTGCCCGACTGCACCCACTGATAGCCGCGGGGCGGAGCATACAGGCCGCGCTGGCGATACTGGCGATAGTCGATCTGACGATAGTTGGTCGCATATCGCCGGTCGAATCGCTGGCCGCGCTGCCACTGGCGGTCATTGCGTGCCCGATCGTGGCGGATGACGGTGCGTTCGCGATAGCCGGGGCCACGTTCGACGATCACCGTGCGGTTCGGCTGCTGTTTCACCACCTGCCGCTCATGGCGGGGCGGGGCGGCCAGTGCCGGGGTGGCGATCAGCGAGGCGGCGATGGCGCCAAGGATCAGCTTTTTCATGTTCCTGAACTCCTCGATTGAACTTCGATGGGGCCAATCTGGGGTGCGGCTGTCCCGCAATTGTCCCGGCCGCGGTGCGAAAGGGTCGCCAATTGTCGCAAGCGGCACCCTTGCGTTCAGCTTGGATGGCGCTAGTCCGGCGGGCCAATTCAAACGGAGGTCCGCAGGCCATGCGTGCATTCATCTTTCCGGGGCAGGGCAGCCAGGCCGTCGGCATGGGCAAGGCGCTGGCCGATGCCAGCCCTGTCGCCCGCGAAGTATTTCAGGAGGTGGACGAGGCATTGGGCCAGCACCTCTTCCGGCTGATGACCGAGGGGCCGGAGGGTGAGCTTACCCTGACCGAAAATGCGCAGCCCGCGATCATGGCGAACGCCATTGCGGTGCTGCGCGTGCTGGAGCGGGAAGGCGGCATCCGCTTGTCCGACAAGGCGGATTTCGTTGCCGGGCACTCGCTGGGGGAATATAGCGCCCTGTGCGCCGCAGGCACATTCGATCTGGCCACCACGGCGCGGCTGCTGAAGCTGCGCGGACAGGCGATGCAGGCGGCGGTGCCGGTGGGCGTCGGTGCAATGGCGGCGCTGCTCGGCGCGGATCTGGACAAGGCGCGGGCGATTGCCGGCGCGGCGGCCGAGGGAGAGGTTTGCGCCGTCGCCAATGACAATGACCCGACCCAGGTCGTGATTTCCGGGCACAAGGGCGCCATCGATCGCGCCATCGCCATCGCCAAGGATCACGGCGCCAAGCGTGCCATCGCCCTGCCGGTGTCCGCGCCATTTCACTGTCCGCTGATGCAGCCGGCTGCCGATGCGATGGCGGCGGCTCTGGCCGATGTGGCGATCCAGGCACCGTTGGTGCCCGTGTATGCCAATGTCACGGCCGCGCCGGTCAGCGATCCCGACACGATCCGTCAGCTGCTGGTCGAACAGGTGACCGGCATGGTCCGCTGGCGGGAATCGGTGCTGGCCATGTGGGATGGCGGCGTGACGGGCTATGTCGAGCTGGGCGGCAAGGTGCTGTCCGGCATGGTCAAGCGGATTGCCCCCGATGCGACGCCGGTCAGCGTGGTCGGCATGGACGATATCGAGACGCTGCTCGCGCAGCTGTGATGACAAGGATGACGATGATGTTCGATCTGACTGGAATGACCGCGCTGGTGACCGGCGCGTCCGGGGGCATTGGTTCTGCGATTGCCCGCGCATTGGCGGGGCAGGGCGCGCGCTTGGCCGTTTCCGGATCCAATGTCGCCAAGCTGGAGGCGTTTCTGGCCGAACTGGGCGGCGATCACGTGGCGCTGCCGTGCAACCTGTCCGATCCGGCCGCCGTCGATGCGCTGGTGCCGCAGGCGGTAGAGGCGCTTGGCGGACGGCTGGATATCCTCATCAACAATGCCGGCGTGACGCGCGACAATCTGTCGATGCGGATGAAGGACGAGGAATGGAGCCAGGTGATCCAGGTCAATCTGGAAGCGGCCTTTCGCCTGATGCGTGCCGCCAGCCGGCCGATGATGAAGCAGCGGTTTGGCCGCATCGTGTCGATCACGTCGGTCGTCGGCGCGACCGGCAATCCGGGCCAGGCTAACTATGCCGCGTCCAAGGCGGGCCTGGTCGGCATGTCCAAGGCGATTGCGCAGGAACTGGCCAGCCGGCAGGTCACGGTCAACTGCGTCGCGCCGGGATTCATCCGCTCGGCAATGACCGATGCGCTGCCCGATGCCGTGAAAACGGGCCTGCTCGGCCGGATTCCGGCGGGCGATCTGGGCAGCGGTGAGGATGTGGCGGCGGCCGTCGTCTATCTTGTCAGCCGTGAAGCGGGCTATATTACCGGCCAGACGCTGCACGTTAACGGCGGAATGGCGATGATTTCCTGACGCTTCGCCGCTGCCGCACCGGTCCCCCTCTTGCGCCCGCACATTGGGCGGATTAGGTGCGATACGAACACTGCTATCATCTTGCATAAAGGAACAGGGAATGAGCGAGACCGCCGATCGGGTTAAGAAGATCGTCGTCGAGCATCTGGGCGTCGAAGCCGAGAAGGTGACCGAGGATGCCAGCTTCATCGACGATCTTGGCGCGGACAGCCTCGACATCGTCGAGCTGGTGATGGCGTTCGAGGAAGCTTTCGGCGTCGAGATCCCGGAAGAAGCCGCCGAGAAGATCACGACCGTCAAGGATGCAATCGCGTACATCGACGAGCATCAGGGCTGATCCACGACGGATTTTGATCCGTCAGCCCTGAGCATGTCGATGGGCTGGAGGACCTGTCCCGTAACTGGGAACAGGGTTTGACAGGCTCAGCCCCCGCGGGTTCGAGCCTGTCTTACTATTTGGAGAATTTGCCATGCGCCGCGTCGTCGTAACCGGCCTCGGCCTGGTCACCCCGCTGGGGGCCGATGTCGAAACCGCCTGGAAAAACATCATCGCGGGCAAATCGGGTGCGGGTGTCATCGCCCGGTTCGACGCCACCGATTTCCACACGAATTACGCCTGCGAAGTAAAGCCGGCGGACCATGAATACGGCTTTGATCCCGGCAAGCGGGTGGACCACAAGGTCCAGCGTCAGGTCGACCCGTTCATCGTTTACGGCATCGACGCCGCCGGACAGGCGCTGGAAGACGCCGGCCTGACCGACATGACCGAGGAACAGCGGTTTCGCGCCGGGTGCTCGATCGGTTCGGGGATCGGCGGCCTGCCCGGCATCGAAAGCGAATCCCTGGTGCTGGAGCACAAGGGGCCGAAGCGCGTGTCGCCGCATTTCGTGCACGGGCGTCTGATCAACCTGATTTCCGGTCAGGTCAGCATCAAATATGGCCTGATGGGCCCGAACCATGCCGTCGTCACGGCGTGTTCGACGGGCGCCCATTCGATCGGCGATGCCGCGCGGATGATCGCGATGGATGACGCCGACGTCATGCTGGCGGGCGGTGCGGAAAGCGCGATCTGTCCCATCGGCATCGCCGGGTTCGGTCAGGCGCGCGCGCTGTCGACGAATTTCCGCGACGATCCGACCCGCGCCAGCCGCCCCTATGACCGCGACCGTGACGGGTTCGTCATGGGCGAGGGCGCGGGGGTCGTGGTGCTGGAGGAATATGAGCGGGCCAAGGCGCGCGGCGCGAAAATCTATGCCGAAGTGCTTGGCTATGGCCTGTCGGGCGATGCCTATCACGTGACGGCGCCGCATCCGGAGGGATCGGGCGCATTCCGGTCGATGGAAATGGCGATCCGCAAGTCTGGCCTGTCGCTGTCGGACATTGATTACATCAACGCGCATGGCACATCGACCCCGCTGGGCGACGAGCTGGAACTGGGCGCGGTCCGCCGCCTGTTCGGCGATGCGATTGGCGATCTGTCCATGTCGTCCACCAAATCAGCCATTGGCCACTTGCTGGGCGGAGCCGGTGCGGTGGAGAGCATCTTCTGCATCCTGGCGATGCGCGACGGCATCGTGCCGCCGACGCTGAACCTGGACAACCCCAGCGAAAATTGCGCTGGCGTCGACCTGGTCCCGCACAAGGCCAAGGAGCGGAAGGTTCGCGCCGTGCTGAACAACTCGTTCGGCTTTGGCGGAACGAATGCCAGCCTGGTGATGAAGGCTATCTGATCCGGTTCATGCCCGGTCGGGTCCGGCGGAGGAACGAATGCGCAAATTCGGATGTCTGCTGGTACTGGCCGGGCTGATCGCATTGGCGGTCGGCGGCTATGCCCTGCGTCAATGGGGCGGGCCGGGGCCGGCCCCCGACAATCTGACCGTGATCGTGCCGCAGGGGTCGAGCCTGACCGCGGCCGCGCGTGCGATGGAAAAGGCGGGCGCGATCGAATCGGCAGACCGGTTCCGCCTCTATGCCCGCATCTTTGGCGGATCGGAGCCGATCCGGGCGGGCGAATATCGCGTGCCCAAGGGGCTGAGCCAGTCCGACATCCTGAAGATGCTGCAGGGCGGACAGACGCTGCAACGCTTCGTGACCGTGCCGGAGGGCTGGCCGTCGGTTTTGGTACACGACGCACTGATGAAGGCGCCGCAGCTGGAAGGGCCAGTGGCCGTGCCTGCCGAGGGATCGGTACTGCCCGACAGCTACAGCTATAACCGCGGCGACAAGCGGGCGGACGTGCTGGCGCGGATGCAAAAGGCGATGCGCGATTACCTTGCCGAGGCATGGCAGCGCCGCAAGCCGACCACAGTTGCAAAGACACCGGAAGAGGCGATCATCCTCGCGTCCATCGTCGAGAAGGAAACGGGCAAGGACGAGGAACGGCGCACCGTGGCCGCGGTCTATTCCAACCGCATCCGTCAGGGCATGAAGCTGCAGGCGGATCCGACGATCATCTATCCGATCACCAAGGGGCGCCCGCTGGGCCGCCGCATCCTGCGTTCGGAAATCGCGCAGGTGAACGATTACAATACCTATGCGATGACGGGCCTGCCAAAGGGACCGATCGCCAATCCCGGCCGGGCCAGCATCGATGCGGTGCTGGACCCCGCACCGTCCAGCGCGCTGTATTTCGTGGCCGATGGCAGCGGCGGGCATATCTTTGCCGACACGCTGGAACAGCACAACGCGAACGTCCAGAAATGGTATGCCATCCGCCGGGCGCGCGGCGAGATGTGACGCTGCGTAGCTGAGCCAGCGCCCAGCTACGCACCATCAAATACAGTAAGGATGCCCGGCGCGGGCCGGGCAGTACCGGTCGGTCAGCGCGCCAGGCTGGCCGCGTCGCGGGCGAGCTGTTCCACCTCGGCCAGGCTGGCGCCCTTTGGCGTGATCCAGCTGCCCCCGACGCACAGAACGGGATCGAAACCCAGCCAGTTGGGGGCGGTCGCCGCGCTGATTCCGCCGGTCGGGCAGAACTGCGCCTCGTAAAACGGAGCAGCCAGCGCCTTCAGCGCCTTTAGCCCGCCCGATGTTTCGGCCGGAAAGAATTTGAAGTGTCGCAGGCCGAGGTCATAGCCGCGCATGATGTCGCCCGCGGTCGCAACGCCCGGCAGGAACGGGACGCCCGACTGGATGATCGCATCGCCCAGCCGTTCGGTGAGGCCGGGGGACACGATGAACTCGGCCCCGGCATTCATCGCCTCGGCGAACTGGTCGGTGTTCACCACTGTGCCCGCGCCGACGATTGCACCCGGCACCTGCTTCATCTCGCGGATCGCATCCAGCGCGGCAGCGGTGCGCAACGTGACCTCCAGCACCTTCAGCCCGCCGGCGACCAGCGCCTCGGCCAGGGGGCGGGCCGTAGCGGCATCTTCGATCACCAGAACCGGGATGACCGGGCTGGTCCGCATGATCGCTTCGATACCGTTCATCGCGTGTGCTCCTGAGCATAGGCAGCCGCAGCGCCATACAGGCCGGGCTGGGGATGGGTGATGATTTTGACCGGAATGGACTTCATCAGCGTGGTAAAGCGGCCCTTGGCGGTGAACCGCTGTTCAAACCCGGATTCGAGTAGCTTGTCCTTGAGCCGCAGGCCAAGCCCGCCGGCAATCACCACGCCCTTTGGCCCATGAGCCAGGGCAAGGTCGCCCGCAATCGCGCCAAGGGCGAGGCAGAACCGGTCCAGCGCGGCGACGGCGATGCTGTCCGTGCCGTCCAGCGCCATGGTCCACAGCGTCTTGTCGTCACGGCTTTTGACAGGAAGGTTTTCCAGCTCGGCCAATGCCTCGTAAATCGCGACGATGCCGGGACCGGATGCGACCCGTTCGGCCGAAACGCGGGTAAAGGTCTTGCGCAGGCGCTTCAGCAGCGCGTCCTCGATCCCGTCCAGCGGGGCGAAATCCATGTGGCCGCCCTCGGTTTCGATCACATGGTAATGGCCGTCCCGTCCGGTGCGGAACACCTGAGCAACGCCAAGGCCTGTGCCGGGTCCGCACACGGTGATCGATCCGCTGTCGGGCAGGGGCACGTCCGGACCGCACAGATGAACCAGCTGGCTGTCATCGACCTGTGCGACCGCATGGCCGATGGCGCCGAAATCGTTGATGAGCGACCAGTTGTCGACCTCCAGCCGTTCGTTGATCAACGGCGGGCGGATGATCCAGGGATTGTTGGTCAGCTTGATCAGATCGGGATTGATCGGGCTGGCGACGGCGATGGCTGCCGCACGGGGCAGCGGACGGCCGGCATCTCGCCCGAAATGCTGCCACGCCAGCTGAAGACTGCCATGTTCGGCGGTTTTCAGCGTGACCGGTTCGCCCAGGGCGACGACCTTGCCATTCTCTACCTCTGCAATGGCAAAGCGGGCATGCGTGCCCCCGATATCAACCGCTACGATTTCCATCTTATCCCCTCCTGACGCGTTTACAGGCCGGCCGCAGCCAGCATGGCGGATGCGCCGCGCTCCGCCTCATCCGCCTGCCGCAGCATGGCGAACAGTTCGCGGCCCGTGCCATCCGGCGCGGGCGGCGCCTCGGCCAGCGGCCGTGCTGCCCATTCCGCCGGATCGACCAGCGCCTCCAGCGTGCCGGCCTCTGCGTCCAGCCGCACCACATCGCCGTCGCGCAGGCGGGCGATCGGGCCGCCGCCCAGTCCCTCTGGCGACAGGTGGATGGCAGCGGGAACCTTGCCCGACGCGCCCGACATCCGCCCGTCAGTGACCAGTGCGACGCGGAACCCACGGTTCTGAAGCACGCCCAGCGGCGGCGTCAGCTTGTGCAGTTCCGGCATCCCGTTGGCGCGCGGCCCCTGAAACCGGACGACGACCACGACGTCGCGGTCAAGCTCGCCCGCCTTGAACGCGGCCTGGACGGCAGCCTGATCGTCGAACACGCGAGCGGGCGCCTCGATGGTCCAGCGGTCGCGCTCGACGGCCGACACCTTGATGCAGGCGCGGCCCAGATTGCCGGACAGGATGCGAAAGCCGCCTTCCGGTGAAAACGGCGCGTCGATGGTGCGCACGATGCTGTCGTCGCCGCTGTCGCTCGGGTGATCGTGCCAGACCAGAGCGTCGCCCTTGATCGCAGGCTTGCGGGCATAGGCGGCCATGCCGTCCCGCGCGATCGTCAGGATGTCGCCGTGCATCAACCCGCCGCGCAGCAGTTCGCGGATGACGAAGCTGGGACCGCCGGCATCCTCGAACCCGTTCACGTCCGCCGATCCGTTGGGATAGACCCGCGCGAGCAGCGGCACGCTGCGCGACAGGCGGTCAAAATCCTCCCAGTCGATCACGATTCCGGCGGACCGCGCGATGGCGGGCAGGTGGATCAGGTGATTGGTCGACCCGCCCGTGGCGAGCAAGGCGATGGCGGCGTTGACGATGGCGCGTTCGTCCACGCACTCGCCGATGGGACGGTAATCGTCGCCGTCCCAACCGATCTCCGCCAGCCGATGGACGGCGGCGCGGGTCAGTTCCTGGCGCAGCTTGGTGCCCGGATTGGCAAAGGACGCGGCCGGGATGTGCAGGCCCATCGCCTCCATCATCATCTGATTGCTGTTGGCTGTGCCGTAAAAGGTGCACGTCCCCTTGGAATGATAGGCGGAAATCTCCGCCTCCATCAGTTCCTCGCGGCTGGCCTTACCCTCGGCATAGAGTTCGCGGACGCGAGCCTTTTCCTTGTTGCTGATGCCGGTCGCCATCGGGCCGCCGGGGATCAGCACCATGGGCAGATGGCCAAAGCGCAGTGCGCCCATCAACAGGCCGGGTACGATCTTGTCACAGATGCCGAGCAGCGCCGCACCCTCGAACGTGCGGTGGGACAGGGCGATGGCGGTGGACAGGGCAATGGTGTCGCGGCTGAACAGCGACAATTCCATGCCCTGATACCCCTGGGTCACGCCGTCGCACATGGCGGGCACGCCGCCAGCCACCTGCGCCGTGGCACCGGCCTCCATCGCCCAGACCTTCATCTGTTCGGGATAGCGGTAATAGGTCGCGTGCGCCGACAGCATGTCGTTATAGGCGGTGACGATCCCGATGTTCATCCGGTTGGCCGGTTTCATCAGGTCGCGCTGCTCGTCCGTGCCGGCATAGGCATGGGCAAGGTTTGCGCAGCCCAGTTTCGGCCGGTCGGCGCCCGAATCGCGTTCGCGCTTCATCAGGGCCAGATACGCCTCGCGCCCCGGACGGCTGCGTTCGATGACGCGGTCGGTTACGGCGGCGATTTCGGGGTGCAGGTTGGTCATCGGGATCCCCTTTGTCTCGCTTACGCGCCCCAGTGGATGTCCACGGGCAGGTCGATGTCGGCCAGCAGACGACCGATGGGATAGGCGGAGGAAGCGCCCTGTTGGATGGCGCGTTCCAGCACGTCCTTCTTCTCATCGCCAGTGATCGCGATCATCAGCGCCTTGGCCGTGGCGATGGCGGATGCGGACAGGGTGACGCGGGGAACGGGCGCCTCTGCCGGCAGGGGATCGGGCATCACGCCCAGCGCGCGGCGCTCCTTTGGCCCGGTCAGCGCCTCGGCAAGGTCGGGGCCGGGAAAGATCGACGCCGTGTGGCCGTCCGCGCCCATGCCCAGCACAACAAGGTCGAGCGGCCAGTGCAGATCCTGAAGCCGTGCATCGGCGGCACGGCCGCACGCCTTGTAATCCTCCGCCTTTTCGCTGGTGATCGGAATGACCCGCGCGCCGAGCGGCAGGAAGGTGCGGGCAATCATCGTCACGTTGGACAACGCATCGCCCATCGGCACGATGCGATCGTCGGTCGGGATGATCGTCACCCGTTTCCAGTCGAGCTTGGTCTTGGCCAGCTTGTCATAGGCCGGTTGGGGTGTCCGACCACCGGCCAGCGCGATGACGGCGCTGCCGCGCGCGTCGATCGCGCTTTCGATCACGAAGCCGATATCGCCAGCCAGCGCGTCGGCAAATTCGGACTTTTCGTCATATTCCCACCATTCGATTTCATCGGCCATGGTCGGGGTCTCCTTGATAATGGTCACTGGGACGAAGGCACGGGAACGTCACTCGTTCCAGGTCACATCGTCCTTTTCGGTCAGCGCGATCGCTGCATTCGGTCCCCAGCTGCCCGAGGCATAGGGTTTGGGCCGGACGCCCTGATCGATCCATCCCTGACGGATCGCGTCGATCCACACCCATTGCGCCTCCACCTCGTCGCGCCGGACGAACAGGGTCGGATCGCCCTCGATCAGGTCGAGGAGCAGGCGTTCATAGGCGATGCGGCGGCGGGTGCCGGCAAAGGCAGTGGTCAGCGACAGGTCGAGCGGCACTTCGCGAAGGCGCACCCCGTCCCGGTCCAGTCCCGGTTCCTTGGCCATCACGAGCAGGCGGACATATTCCTCCGGCTGCAGGCGGATGACCAGCGTATTGGGCTGAAGCGCACCGCCGCGCTCGGAAAAGATCGAATGGGGCACCGGCTTGAACTGAACAACGATTTCGCTGCGCCGTTCGGCCATGCGCTTGCCGCTGCGCAGGTAAAAGGGCACGCCCTGCCACCGCCAGTTGTCGACATGGGCCTTGATCGCGACAAAGGTTTCGGTGGTGCTGGGGCGGCCCAGCTCCTCCTCGTAACTGCCGACGATCTTTGCTCCCACGGCGCCCGGGCCATATTGGCCGGTCACCGTCAGCTTGTCGGCATCGGTGATCGGGCGCAGCGAGCGCAGCACCTTGACCTTTTCATCGCGGATGGCGGTGCCGTCAAAACGGGATGGCGGCTCCATCGCGATCAGCGCCAGCAGCTGAAGCATATGGTTCTGCACCATGTCGCGCAGCGCGCCGGACCCGTCATAATAGCCTGCGCGCCCCTCTAGCCCCACGGTTTCGCTGACCGTGATCTGGACATGGTCGATGCCGCGCGCGTTCCAGCTGGGTTCGAACAGAGCGTTGCCGAAGCGCAGCGCCAGGATGTTCTGGACGGTTTCCTTGCCCAGATAATGGTCGATGCGGAACGTGCGCTCTTCGGGAAACGCGCTGGCCACGATGTCGTTGATCTGCCGGCTGGTATCGAGATCGGTGCCAAGCGGCTTTTCCAGGCTGATCCGGACATTGTCGCCCGTCAGCCCCGCCGATTTCAGCCCTTCGATCGTTGGCCCGAACAGGGAAGGGGCCGTGGACAGGAAAATCGCCAGACCGCCCGAAATGTCGCCAAGCTTGGTGGCCAAGGCATCGAACCCTTCGATGGTCGATGCATCGAGCGGCTGATAATGCAGGCGATCGAGAAAGCCCTGGATCGTCGCCGGATCCTTTCGGTCGTCCGGCAGAAATTCGTCCAGCGCCTTTGCCGCGAACGCGCGAAAGCCCGCATCGTCCATTTCCGACCGGGCCGTGCCGGTGATGGTCAGGCCATCGGTCAGCAGGCCATCGGCGTGAAGGCCGTGAAGCGAGGGCAGAAGCATCCGCTGCGACAGGTCCCCCGTCGCACCAAATAACAGCAGCTTGCCGAACGGCCGGGTCATAGCATCCCCTGAAACGATGGTCCTCGTTGCGCCTAGCAAGGCTTAGCCCTGCCGCGAACCCGCAGGATGCGATTTTTTCGTATGCGGTACGATTGCCGGTTAAAGCGACAGCCCCGAAAGTGGATCACAACCGGCCATGATGTTGAGGTTATGGACCGCCGCTCCGGCCGCGCCCTTGCCCAGATTATCCAGCGTTGCAACCAGCCGAGCGGGGCCGCGATCATTGCCGAAAACGCGCAGCGTCATCCGGTCGGTGCCGGCATTTTCCTCGATCATCAGCTGCGCTTCGTCGGCGGTAGCTACGTCGATCAGCGGCGCGTTCTGATACGCCTCTCTCAGCACGTTTTCGATAGTCGTGACGGATGGCGCGCGGGGCAGCATGGCCAGCGGCAACGGCACTTCCAGCAGCATCCCGCGATAGGTTGCCGCAACGGCGGGCTGAAACACCGGTGCGTGTTCCATGCGCGAATGTTTTTGCATTTCCGGCAGGTGCTTGTGCGCCAGATTGAGGCCGTAGGCGCGATAGCCGGTCGCAGCCTTTCCGCTTTCGAATTCCTCAATCATCGCGCGGCCGCCGCCGGAATAGCCGGACGCACCGCCCGCCGACAGCATCCATTGCGCAGGGATGATGCCGGCCCGGACGAGGGGGCGGACAAGGGCAAGATATGCCGTCGGCCAGCAACCGGGATTGGCGACGCGGCCCGCATCGGCAATCGCCGCAAGCTGGGTCGGCTCAAGCTCGGCAAAGCCATAGGTCCAGCCATCGGCAACCCGATGCGCGGTCGAGGCGTCGATGATCCGCGTCCGGGGATTGGTGACGAGCGAAACCGCCTCTACCGCCGCATCGTCGGGCAGGCAGAGGATCGCATAATCGGCATCATTCAACGCCTGAGCCCGGCGGCCCGCATCCTTGCGGTCAGCATCGTCCAGCAGGATCAGCTGAAATTCCGGCCGGCCGGCCAGCCGGTCGCGGATTTCAAGGCCGGTGGTGCCGACAGCGCCGTCGATGAACAGCGAGGCGGTCATGCCCGGACCCGCCGCGCCGAAACCTCGCCCACCTGCGCCAGCCATTCGGCCAGCGGCAATTCGATGACCCCTGAGGCTGGATCGACCGTCACGACGCTCTGGTCGTCGACAAGCACGGCTGCGCTATCGGTCGCGAACAGGAGGTCGCCGGGCTGCACCGCCGAACGCTCGACCGCGGTGCCCGCTTCGTCCTGCATCGGCCGGAAACGCGGTTTTCCGACACTGCCGCCCAGAATCAGGAAGATGAAACCAGCCGTGTCCACCCCGGCGAAGGAACGCCCGCCCGCCTGATACGGCGTTCCAAGCAGATGACGGGCACGCTCCGCAGGCGTTCCCGGCAGCGGCGCGGGCAGGGCGCGTGGCGGAACATCGGCATCCAGCCCGCTGGCGGCAACATAGCCGACCGAGCCATCCGCCGCGCGGCCCCAGGCCCGATCCGCCGCCACCTCCAGCACCTCGAACGGCTCCCCGTCCAGCACAATGGACAGGGGATCCCCGTCCATCTGCGCGGTCGGCCATAACGGCAAGTCGGCGCTGGCAACCGCCGTCAGTGCGCGGGAATAATGCGGCGCAAAGATGCTGCCCGCCAGACGGACGTCGACCAAGTCGCGCCGTGCCGGTGTTACCCGCGGGTCATAGGCCCGCGATTTGCCGTCCAGATGGAAACGCTCAACCGGCGACGCGGCGTCGACCGTGTCGTTCGGCGTCCGCTGGACCGAGCAATTGTCCGATTTCGTCAAGAAATGCCGCCCCTTCTTCGGTGCACGCCACGAAGATATTTCGCTTGTCGCTATCGTCGCGCTGGCGGCGCAGATAGCCGAGTGCCCCCAAGCGGTTCAAGGCGCGTGTGATCACCGGTTTAGAGACGTTCAGATTCCGCGCAAGCCCGCGCACGGTATGCGGCCCTTCCTGAAGGTGGACGGTCATCAGCAACGCCATCTGCCGATTGGTCAGATCGGGATGGCCCGAACGGACATAACCGATCAGCGCGTTGCACCATTCGGCCAACCGGTCGGCGGTTGCGTTGGGTCGATCCTGAAGCATCATTTCGGCCATGTTCACACCATTACTGGCCCATCCGGGCAAAGAGATCGTTCCTGTAACGTCCCGTAACAGCCCGCGGTTCCCCGCAACCGCAACGTGGGATCAGCCCCCCGGTTGATCGCCGCGCGCCGCTCGCCTATGTGCGCCACCTGCATCTCCTGACAGGACCGACTGATCCGCCATGTTGTTCACCTTTCTTCTTGTCGTTCACGCGATCATCGCGGCCCTGCTTGTGACGGTCATCCTGATGCAGCGTTCGGAGGGCGGCGGCCTGACCACGGGCGGCAGCCCGTCGGGCCTGATGTCGGCACGCGGCGCGGCGGATTTCCTGACGCGGTCCACCTCGATCCTGGCGGCGCTGTTCATCGGCATGGCGATCCTGCTGGCATTCCTGGCCGCGTCGAAGGGCAATGATCGGGTGGATACCTCGCTGGCCCGCGATCCCGCGCCGGTCAGTGCGCCGGCGCCGACCAGCGGAGCGCCGGCTGTTGACGCGACTGGCAATGCCGCTGCGCCGGCCGGCGATTCGGTGCCCTTGCAGCAATAATCGTTCGACAGGCCGGTGCCCGCAGCGGGCGCCGCCGTGTTTTTTTTCGCATCGTCCGGATTCGGGCGCTTGCCCTTGTTCGTTCCAAAGGATTAGGCGTTACCTCCCATGGCGCGGTATATCTTCATCACCGGCGGCGTGGTCTCCTCGCTCGGCAAGGGTCTTATGGCAGCGAGCCTCGCGGCATTGCTGCAGGCGCGCGGGTATCGCGTGCGGATCCGCAAGTTCGATCCCTATCTGAACGTCGATCCGGGGACGATGAGCCCCTATCAGCATGGCGAAGTCTATGTGACCGACGACGGAGCCGAAACCGACCTCGATCTGGGCCATTATGAGCGGTTTACCGGCGTTTCCGCGCGGCAATCCGACAATGTGACGTCGGGCCGCATCTATAAAACGATCATCGAACGCGAACGTCGCGGCGATTATCTGGGCGCGACGGTTCAGGTCATCCCCCACGTGACCGACGCCATCAAGGCATTTGCCACCGCAGATACCGATGATCTGGATTTCGTGCTGTGCGAGATCGGCGGCACGGTCGGCGATATCGAGTCGCTGCCGTTCATCGAGGCGATCCGCCAGCTGAAGAACGAACTGGGCCGTGGCCAGTCGATCAGTGTCCACGTGACGCTGGTGCCGTACATTGCTGCAGCCGGCGAATTGAAGACCAAGCCGACCCAGCACAGTGTGCGCGAGCTGGCGGCATTGGGCGTGCAGCCGGACGTGCTGGTCTGCCGCTGCGAAAAGCCGCTGCCCGACAGCGACCGGGGCAAGATCGCCCTGTTCTGCAACGTCCGCAAGGAAGCAGTGATCCCCGCGCTAGATGCCCGCAGCATCTATGCCGTGCCGCTGCAATATCATGCCGAAGGGCTGGACGAAGAGGTATTGCGAGCATTCGGCATGGAGCCGGGCGCTCGCCCCGACCTCAGCCGCTGGAGCGGCATCATGGAGCGGCTCGACAATCCCGAGGGCGAGGTGACGATTGGCGTCGTCGGCAAATATGTCGGCCTGCCCGATGCGTACAAGTCGCTCCAGGAGGCGCTGGTCCATGGCGGGATCGCGCACCGGGTAAAGGTCAATGTCCGCTGGCTCGATGCCGAACTGTTCGAGCGGGAGGAAAGCGAGCTGACCGCGCATCTTGAGCCGATGCACGGCATTCTGGTGCCCGGCGGCTTTGGCGAACGGGGCAGCGAGGGCAAGATTGCATCGGTCCGCTTTGCGCGCGAACGCAATGTCCCGTTCCTTGGCATCTGCCTTGGGATGCAGATGGCTTGCATCGAAGCCGCGCGCGATCAGGGTCTGGCCAACGCATCGACCACAGAATTCGGAGAGACTGGCGAGCCGATCGTCGGCCTCATCACTGAATGGATGACCGCGACCGGTCTTGAAAAGCGGGAAGCGGGCGGCGACCTTGGCGGCACCATGCGGTTGGGCGCCTATCCGGCCAAGCTGGCGGGCAACAGCGTCGTCGCATCGGTTTATGGCACAAACGACATTTCGGAGCGGCATCGCCATCGCTACGAAGTGAACACCGGCTATCGCGAGGTCCTTGAAAAGGATGGCCTAGTGTTTTCGGGCATGTCACCGGACGGGACATTGCCGGAAATCGTGGAGCGGCCGGACCATCCCTGGTTCATCGGCGTGCAGTTCCACCCGGAACTGAAGTCAAAGCCGTTCGATCCGCATCCGCTGTTCGCCGGGTTCATCGGCGCTGCGGTCAAGCAATCGCGCCTCGTCTGATCGGTCCCTTGCACCATCGGACGTAAAGAAGGGCGCCCGAACCACTGGTTCGGGCACCCCCTCGCTGCGTCGAAAAGGGAGCAAACGCAGCGATCGCTGGATCAGTCGGCGTGCTCAATGGCGGGCGTAGTCGACGCCGTGCTGCCGCCGATGGCGATCTTGCGCGGCTTCATCGCCTCCGGCACCTCGCGCACCAGATCGATGGTCAACAGGCCGTCCGACAGGTCGGCATTCTTCACCTGAACGAAATCGGCAAGTTCGAAGCGGCGCTCAAAATTGCGATTGGCAATGCCGAGGTGCAGGAACGCCCGCTCCTTGTCCCCATCGCCATCCCCCTTACGTCCGCTGACGAGCAGCAGGTTCTGCTGGGCAGTGATATCGATCTCGTCGGCCTTGAACCCGGCGACGGCGATCGTGATGCGATAGTGATTGTCCTCGATCCGTTCGAGGTTGAAGGGCGGATAATTCTCTGTTTGGGCCTGTCGTGCGCTTGCTTCGAGCATGTCGAACAGGCGGTCGAATCCGATGGCCGAACGGCGAAACGGGGTAAAATCGATCTGACGCATCTGGTAATCCTCCAATGAGCAATTCACGTCATCTGGCGCCCGAACCATTCGCAGCGCCGGTGTGATCGGGTCCGAAAGGCACCCGTCACGTGGTACAGATGGGAATTGACGGGCCGTTTTCAACCATCGCAAAACCACCGGAAAACAGACGGTTGGCGTACTGTTTTGGCGGGGGAGAAAGCCAGGCTTGGGCAATCCTGCAAACTTCCTTTCTTCCTAAACCAGACTACCCCGATAGGAGAAAGGGTGTAACAGTCATTTTGCGGGGTAATCATGTCCGTTCTGTCTCTATCGCTTGCCCTGTTGGGGAGCACTGCGATCAGTGCGCCGTCTGATCCGGTTCGGGTTCCGGTCATCACCGTCGCGCCGCAGCCCGCAGCAGAGGATGGCGAACCCGATCCGGCGGCCGATCAGGACGCGATCGTGGTCACCGCACGGCGTCGTTCGGAAAATGTGCAGGATATCCCGGTTGCGGTATCCGTGCTTTCGGATGAGACGCTGACCGCGCAGGGCGCGTACAATATCCAGAAGCTGACCCAGCTTCAGCCGACCCTGCAATTCTATTCGCAGAACCCGCGCAACACCTTCATCAACATCCGCGGGATCGGCGCGCCGTTCGGCCTGACCAATGACGGGTTCGAACAGGGCGTCGGCATCTATATCGACGACGTCTATTACAACCGGATCGCATCGGCGACGCTGGATTTCGTTGACATCGAACAGATCGAGACGCTGCGCGGGCCACAGGGCACGCTGTACGGCAAGAACACGACTTCGGGTGCGATCAACATCACGACGGCTGCGCCCACCTTTGACCTGACGGGCAGGGCAGAGGTTTCGTTCGGCAATTACAATTTCAAGCAGGGCAAGGCGTCGATTTCCGGCCCGCTGTCGGACAAGCTGGCCGCGCGGATCAGCGTTGCGACCACCAGCCGCCAGGGCACCATTCAGAATATTGCGACCAATCAGGATATTCAGTCGATCGACAATATCGGGTTTCGCGGATCGCTGTTGTGGAAACCGACGGACGATCTGCGCGTGACCTTTTCCGGCGACTGGAATCTGCAGGATCCCGTCTGCTGCGCGCTGCCGTTCTTCAGCTATGGGCCGACCCAGCGAGCCGCCAACCGGCAGCTTCCGGCGCTGCTGACCTATTTCCCCGGTTATCCGCTGGCCAGCTATCCGCTGCCGAACGTCAATCCCTATGACCGGACCACCGATGTGGACGCGGAGCTAACCGCCCGGAACGAGCATGGCGGCCTGTCGGCGCGTGCGATCTGGGATCTGGACGATGCCAACACGCTGACGTCGATTACCGCGTGGCGTTACTGGGATTGGGGCCCGGCCAACGACCGCGATTACACCGGCCTGCCTGTTTATACCAAGGTGAACAACCCGACCAAGCAGGACCAGTTTTCGCAGGAATTCCGGTTCAACCATAATGGTCAGGGCTATAACTACGTCATCGGCCTGTTCGCCTTTCACCAGAAAATCCGGACGAGCGGCATTCAGCAGGCCGGTCCGGCCGCGAGCAAGTGGCTGCTGAACCCCACCAGCGCGCTGTCGAACAATCCGGCCGTGCTGAACAACCTGCTCGCCATCAACGACATCCGGCTGGACAACACCAGCCTGGCGCTGTTCGGCAAGCTGAATTGGGAAGTGACCGACCGGTTCGTCGTGTCGCCCGGCATCCGGGTCAATTACGACAAGAAACAGGGCCTGTACGATTCGGTCGTCACCGGCAATGCGTCCGACGGAACGCGGCAGATCGTCTCTCCGGTACCCGGTTCGCCCTATTACACCGACCCATGGATCGCCGCTGCTCGCGGCATTCAGGCATCGCAGTTCTTTGAACCGGAATTCAGCGCGTGGAACCTCTCCTACGACCTGAACCTGCGCTATGAGCTGGCCGACGACATCAACGCCTATGCCACCTATGCGCGGTCGTTCAAGACGGGCGGCATCAACCTGAACGGTGTGCCGGCGGACGCCAACGGGGCGCCGATCGAATCCGTGTTCACGATCAAGCCGGAAAAGGTCGATCATTTCGAAATCGGCCTGAAAACCCAGTTCCTTGACCGTAAGGTCACGTTCAACGTCACCGGCTTCTGGACCGAGATCAAGGATTTCCAGGCCAGTGTCAGCAATGGTCAGCTGGGCACCGTGCGCGGCTACCTGGCCAATGCCGACCGGGTCCGGTCCCGCGGCGTGGAGGCCGACCTGTCGGTGCGGCCGAGCGAGCGGCTGAATGCCTATGTCAGCCTTGCCTATACCGACGCCACCTTCACCAGCTTTTGCGACGCACCGCCGCCGCCGGAACTGGCCGGCGGCAGCAGCACGGGCATCGTCGTCACGGGTCGCTGCACCTATACCGGCGCGATCGGTGCGCCGGGCGTGGCGGGGGCTGTCAGCCCGCCCTTTGTCGACATTTCGGGATCGACGCTGCCCGGCGTATCGAAATGGGCGGCATCATGGGGCGCGGAGTATAACCTGCCTGCCAAGCTGTTCGGCACGGATGGGCAATTCTACCTCGGCTATGATGGCAGTGGGCGTTCCAGCTGGTCGTCCAATCCCTCGCCATCGATCTACACCAATGTCGATGGCTATTCGCTGCACAACTTCCGGCTTGGCTACCGGGCGGACGAATTCAACCTGTTCGGTTGGGTCCGTAACGCCTTCGACCGGAATTACGTCGACTTCCTGCTGGCCGGCACGGGCGGCAATACCGGTCTGATCGCGGGGCAGATCGGCGATCCGCAGACCTATGGCCTGACCCTGTCCAAATCCTTCTGACCTGCTGCGACCCTTGGGGCAGAGCCGGTGGTTCTGCCCCATTTTTTATTCAGGCTGAAACGCAGCGGCGGGATGTTCCCGGAAAAGACAAACGCCCGGGCCGTTTCCGACCCGGGCGCCTGCGTGACGAATGCTCGTCAGCCCCCTTTGTTCAGCTCTACGCCCGCACACCTGTCCCCAGATCAGGCGGGGCGATCGAGCCTCCCCGAACCACGGCCGTTGCTGCCTGTGTTTCGTAAGGGCGTCCTATCGCCAAAGCCGGTCCTTGTCAGCGCCGTACAGGCCGCAGTCAGCATAATGACGTCACCCTGTGATGAATCGGCAACACGGTGATTGCGCCTGTCCGGTGCGGTGACTAAGCCAATGGCGGACCGACCCATGCCCTGTTTCAAGGAACTGCTCACCCCATGATCCTGTCGCGGTACGAGCGAATGATCGCCCGGCGATATCTGATGCCTGGCCGGGGCGAGGCGTTCATCTTTCTTGTCGCCGGGATCAGCCTGGCCGCGGTCATGCTGGGCGTTGCCGCGCTGGTCGTGGTGATGAGCGTGATGAACGGGTTCCGCGCGGAACTGTTCGACAAGATCGTCGGCCTGAACGGTCACGCCGTGGTGCAGGGGTATAATGGCCGCCTGCCCGACTGGCGGGAAATTGTCGGGGAGGCGCGGGCGACGCCGGGCATCACCTCTGCAACCCCGCTGATCGAGCAGCCATTGATGGCAAGCTATTCCGGCCGGGTGGAGGGCGTGCTGGTCCGCGGAATGCAGATTTCCGATATCCGGTCCAACCCCACGATCCGCGATAGTGTGCTTCAGGGCAACCTGAATGCCCTGACGCCGGACCAGTCGACGGTCGCCATCGGATCGCGGCTTGCCCAGTCGCTGGGCGCCACCGTGGGGAGCGAGATTTCGCTGATCAGTCCGCAGGGGCCGACGACGCCTTTCGGCACCGTGCCCCGCATCGTCAGCTATCGCGTCGTCGCCATTTTCGAGGTTGGCCTGTACGATTACGACAAGGCGTTCGTCGTCATGCCGATGCAGGATGCCCAGACGCTGCTGCTGATGGGCGATTCGGTCGGCATGATCGAGATGGAGAGCGTCGATGCCGACCGGATCGGTTCGATCATCGCGCCGCTGGCCAAATCGGTCGGCGACCGGGCGCAGATCGTCGACTGGCGGATGCTCAATTCCTCGCTGTTCGAGGCGTTATCGATCGACCGCGTCGTCAGCTTTACCGTGCTGTCGCTGATCATCCTGGTGGCCGTGTTCAACATCCTGTCCTCGCTGATCATGCTGGTGCGGGCCAAGACGCGGGATATCGCGATCCTGCGCACCATGGGCGCGACGCGCAGCGGCCTTATCCGCATTTTCATGACGGTGGGCACGACCATCGGCACGCTGGGCATCCTTGCCGGATTGGCGCTGGGTTTCCTGTTCATCACCTTTCGCGAACAGGTCGTCATGTTCATCGGCCTGGTCACCGGGCTGGAGGTGTGGAACCCCGAAATGCGTTTTCTGACCGAATTGCCGGCCAAGACCGACCCGGCCGAAGTGATCGGCATCGTCGTCCTCGCCTTTATCCTGTGCGTGCTGGCGACGCTGTACCCGGCGTTGAAGGCGGCGAGCACCGACCCCGTTCAGGTGCTGCGTTATGAGTGAAGCCGTTCTTCAGACCACACAGCTCAAGCGCACCTTTTCACAGGGCGGCGCGGAGATCGAAGTGCTGCGCGGCGTCGATCTGAGCATCGCGCCGGGCGAGATCGTGGCCCTCCTGGGGCCATCGGGATCGGGCAAATCGACGCTGCTGCAGGCGGTCGGACTGCTGGAGGGCGGGTTCGAAGGGTCGATCCGCATTGCGGGGCAGGAGGTCGCAAGCCTGGATGCCCATGGCCGCACGATGGTGCGGCGTGACCGGCTGGGCTTCATCTATCAGTTCCACCACCTGCTGCCCGATTTCAACGCGACCGAGAATGTCGTGCTGCCCCAGTTGATTCACGGGACGAGCGATGCGGACGCGCGAACCCGGGCCGAGGCGCTGCTGACAACCCTTGGCCTTGGCCAGCGGCTGACCCACCGGCCAAGCCAGCTGTCGGGCGGCGAGCAGCAGCGCGTTGCCGTGGCGCGGGCGCTGGCCAACCGCCCGGCCCTGGTGCTGGCCGACGAGCCGACGGGCAACCTGGACGAGGCGACGGCGGATATCGTGCTGTCCGAGTTTCTGGCGCTGGTGCGGGGCGAAGGATCGTCGGCTCTCGTCGCCACGCATAACGAGCGGCTTGCGGCCCGCATGGACCGCGTCGTGCGCCTGCATGAAGGAGTGCTGCAATGACCGACCTGTTCACGCTGCCCATCCGGCGGGCCGACGGCACCGAAACGACGCTGGCCGACCATCGCGGCAAGGTGTTGCTGATCGTGAATGTCGCGTCGAAATGCGGGTTCACGCCGCAGTATAAGGGGTTGGAGGCGCTGTACCGCGATCTTCAGGACCGCGGTCTGGTCGTCCTCGGCTTTCCCTGCAATCAGTTCGGCGCGCAGGAGCCGGGCGATGCAGCGGAAATCGCCAGTTTCTGCAGCCTGACCTATGACGTCACCTTTCCCGTCTTTGCCAAGATCGATGTGAATGGCGATGATGCCGCACCGCTGTTTCGCCACCTGAAGGCAGAGGCGCCGGGCGTGTTGGGCAGTCAGGCGATCAAGTGGAATTTTACCAAGTTCCTGGTGGATCGTGCTGGTAATGTTGTGGAACGCTATGCGCCGACCACCGCGCCCGATGCGATCCGCGCCGATATCGAGCGGTTGCTGGGCTGAACCCTGCTGAACTTGGCTGTGGATAAGCCCGGCTGCGCCCTTTCGATCGGGGGCTGGGACGGGTAGAACGGGACATGGCTCATTCCGGTTTTGTCCCCCTGCGCATCTTTTCCGCTTACACGATGCTGGAAGGGGCGATCCAGCCAAAGGCAATTGCCAAGCGGGCACGATCGCTGGGTTTCCCTGCCGCTGCGCTGACCGATCGCAACGGCCTGTACGCTGCGATGACGTTCAGCGACGCGGCGCGGGGCGAGGGGGTTCAGCCGATCATCGGGACGTTGCTGGCCGTGGCCCGGCCGGGGCAGGAAGGGGAGCATCGCCCCGCCATCGACTGGTTGCCGCTGCTGGCACAGGATCAGACCGGCTATGACAATCTGTGCGCCCTGGTCAGTCAGGCGCATCTGGGGCGTCCGATCGAGCTGGATGCGCATGTCACGCTGGCTTTCCTTGAGCAGCACAAGGACGGGCTGATCGCCCTGACCGGCGGGGGCGAGGGCGCCCTGGCCCGGCTGTTTTCCGAGGGACAGGCCGACCACGCCCGCGCCTATGCCGACCGGCTGCAGGCGATGTTCGGCGATCGGCTATATGTCGAGATCAGCCGGCGCGGCGACGCGGTGGAACAGGCCGCCGAACGCGCCCTGATCGATCTGGCCTATGATCGCAATCTGCCGATCGTGGCGACCAATCCGTGCTGTTATGCCGAGAATGATTTTCACGAAGCGCATGACGCCATGCTGTGCATCGCGCATTCGGACTACATTGCCAGCGAAGACCGGGTCCGTTCATCCCGCGAAAGCTGGATGAAGCCGGCCAGCGACATGGCCGTACTGTTTCAGGATCTGCCAGAGGCGATTGCCAACACGCTGGTAGTCGCGCAGCGGTGCGCCGTTGCCGCACCCAAGCGCAAGCCCATCCTGCCCAGCCTGGCCGGAGACCGGGATGGCGAGGCCGCGATGCTGCGCGAACAGGCGCAATCCGGGCTGGAACTGCGGCTGCATCGCATTGCCGAGCTGGAGGGGCGCGTAGTCACCGATGATTGGGCCGCGCCCTATCGGGAACGGCTGACGTTCGAGCTGGACGTCATTATCCAGATGGGCTTTCCCGGCTATTTCCTGATCGTCGCGGATTTCATCCAATGGGCCAAGGCACAGGGGATTCCCGTCGGGCCGGGCCGCGGATCGGGCGCGGGATCGGTCGTCGCATGGGCGCTGACCATCACGGACCTTGACCCCATCAAGCTGGGCCTGCTGTTCGAACGGTTCCTGAACCCGGAACGTGTGTCGATGCCCGATTTCGACATCGATTTCTGCGAAACCCGCCGCGGCGAGGTCATCCGCTATGTTCAGGAACGCTATGGCGCGGACAAGGTGGCGCAGATCATCACGTTCGGAACGATGAAGGCGCGCGCCGTGCTGCGCGATACCGGCCGGGTGCTTCAGATGAGCTATGGCCAGATCGACCGGCTGACCAAGCTGGTGCCCAATCACCCGACGGACCCCTGGACGCTGGAGCGCGCGCTGAACGGGGTGAGCGAGCTTCACGCCGAATATCAGAACGACAATCAGGTCCACCGCCTGTTCGACCTGGCGATGCGGCTGGAGGGGCTGCCCCGGCACAGTTCGACCCACGCCGCCGGCGTGGTGATCGGCGACCGGCCGCTGGCGGAGCTGGTCCCGCTCTATCGCGATCCCCGGTCGGACATGCCGGTGACGCAGTTCGACATGAAATATGCCGAACAGGCCGGTCTGGTGAAGTTCGACTTTCTGGGCCTGAAAACCCTGTCCGTGCTGCAGGAAGCAGTGCGGCTGTTGTCGCTGCGGGGCATATCGGTCGATCTCGACGCGTTGTCCTGGGACGATGCCGATACCTATGCCCTGCTGCAGCGGGGCGACACGGTCGGCGTGTTCCAGCTGGAATCCGAAGGGATGCGGCGCACCCTGTCGGCCGTGCGGCCGTCCAATTTCGGCGACATCATTGCGCTCGTCTCGCTCTATCGCCCCGGTCCGATGGATAACATCCCCAGTTTCGGCCGGCGCAAGAACGGGCAGGAGGCAATCACCTATCCCCATCCGCTGCTGGAGCCGATCCTGGCGGAAACCTATGGCATCTTCGTCTATCAGGAACAGGTGATGCAGGCCGCACAGGTGCTGGCCGGATATTCGCTGGGCGGTGCCGACCTGCTGCGCCGCGCGATGGGCAAGAAGATCAAGGCGGAGATGGACGCTCAGCGCGCCACGTTCGTCGAGGGATCGGCCAAGCATAACGGGATCAAGCCGGCCAAGGCGAACGAGCTGTTCGATTTGATCGACAAGTTCGCCGGATATGGCTTCAACAAGTCGCACGCAGCGGCCTATGCCCTGCTTGCCTATCAGACCGCGTGGCTGAAAGCGCATTATCCGCACGAATTCTTCGCCGCCTCGATGAGCTTTGACATCCATCAGACGGACAAGCTCGCCATTTTCGCGGATGACATGAAGCGGCTGGGCATCACCGCTCTTCCCCCGTGCGTCAACGCCAGCCGCGCCGATTTCTCGGTAGAGGTCGATGGCGATGCACTGGCCGTGCGCTATGCCCTTGGCGCGCTGAAGGGTGTCGGCGAACGAGCGATGGAGCAGATCGTCGAGGAGCGGGAGGCCAATGGTTCCTTTGCCTCGCTCGACGATTTCGCGGCGCGCGTCGATCCGCGGGCGTTGAACAAGCGGCAAGTGGAAACGCTGGCCGGAGCGGGTGCGTTCGATACGCTCAACGCCAACCGTGCCGGGGTCGTCGCGGCTGCCGAAACGATCATGGCGGTGGCACAACGCACGCATGAGGGGCGGACCAGCGGGCAGGGCGGCCTGTTCGGCGCGGCGATGGCGTCCGAACCGGATATCCAGTTGCCCGACAGCGCGAAATGGACGCCGACGGAACGGGTCAATGCCGAGCGAGAGGCGTTTGGCTTCTATTTCTCCGCCCATCCGGCCGATCGCTATGCGGCACAGGCGCGGCTGAACGGCGCACGGGCCATCGCGACGCTGGGCGAGGTCAAGATCGACGAGGGCGGCCGAGCCACCGCTGTAGTCGCCGCGCTGATCGAGGATTGCCGGTCCCGCACGTCGGCGCGCGGCAACAGCTATGTCATGGCGAATCTGTCCGATGCGTCTGGCGGGGTCGTTGCATCCTGTTTCGACGAGGATGCCGCCAACGCCATGGGCGAGATTGCGCGCGAGGGCGGCTGCGCGTTGCTGACGGTCGAGCTGGATCGCAAACCGGGCGAGGAAATGCCCCGCGTCACCGTTCGCAGTGCGCGGCGGATCGACGCGGTGGCGGCCGATATGCGGTTGATGCTGGAGGTGGAACTGACCAGCATCGCGGCGCTAGAGGCGGTGAAGGAACTGCTGGCGCCCATTGCCACGGGAGGCAAGTCGGCCGTTCACCTGACCGTGCCGACCAGTGACGGGAATAGCGCGCGGCTATGGCTCGGTTCCGGCTTCCGGCTGGATCCCGGCCTTGCCGCGACCATCGAGACGCTGCAGGATGTGTCCAAAGCGACGATCGAAGTCGCCAGACCGGGACGGCTTGCCGTCGCGGGATAACCGGACGGAGAGACAGATGCTGGGATCGATGCAGGATTTCGAGCTGCGCGTGATGCGCTTGCTTGATCATGCCGAACGCGAACATGGATCGCGCGAAATCGTGACCCGCTGGGCCGATGGCAGCGAGACGCGCACCGATTGGGCCGGCATTGCCCAGGATGCGCGGCGGCTGGCGCAGGCGCTGGAACGGCTGGGCTGCAAGCCGGGCGACCGGATCGCCACGCTGGCCATGAACCACAGCCGCCATCTGGTGACGTGGTACGGGGCGATCGGGATGGGCGGCATCGTCCACACCATCAATCCGCGCCTGTTCCCCGATCAGCTGGCCTTTATCGGCAATCATGCCGAGGATGTGGTGCTGATGTACGACCGCGCCTTTGCGCCGCTGGTCGAACGGATGAAGCCGCACTGGCATACGATCCGCCATTATGTCTGCTATGATCCTGGCCCGACCGATACCGACGGCGACATCGGGTTCGAGGCGCTGATTGAACGGGAAAATGGTGATTATACGTGGGTCGAGGGCGATGAGCGCGACCCATGCATGCTGTGTTACACCAGCGGCACCACCGGCAATCCCAAGGGCGTGCTTTACAGCCACCGAAGTTCCACGCTGCATGCGCTCGTCGAATTGCAGCCTTCGGTCTTTGACCTGGAGGCTGGATCGGTGGCCATGCCGATCGTGCCGATGTTTCATGCCGTGGGCTGGGGCATGCCCTTTGCCTCGCCGGCGGTTGGCCTGAAGCTGGTCTTTTCCACTGTGAACGAGCCTGCGCTGCTGTGCGAACTGATGAACCGGGAACGGGTGACTCATTCGGCTGGAGTGCCGACCGTGTGGTTCGCGATGTTTCAGCATATGGATGCGACCGGGGAGGAGCCGCGTCACCTAAAGGTCGTGACCATCGGCGGGTCGGCGGCACCGCGGTCGATGATCGAGCGGCTGATGCGGATGGGTGTCCGCGTCAATCATGCCTGGGGCATGACGGAAACATCGCCCATCGGCACGATCGGCCAGCGTTCAGTCGATTGGGATGACCTGAGTTTCGACCAGCAGGTCGACCAGGTGTGCCGTCAGGGCCGCGTGCCCTATGGCGTCGAGATGCGGATCGTGGACGAGCAGGGCCGTGTACTGGAGCGTGACGGACAACAGGCCGGGCAGCTGCAGGTGCGGGGCCCCTGGGTCATCAAGCAGTATTTCAAGGATGGCGACGGCCCCTGCCTGACCCCTGATGGCTGGTTCGATACGGGGGATGTCGCCATCCTGCACCCCGATGGCACGATGCAGATCACCGACCGATCAAAGGACGTGATCAAATCCGGCGGCGAGTGGATCAGCTCGGTCGAGCTTGAAAACGCTGCTGTCGGCTGCCCCGGCGTGGCGGAGGCGGCGGCGATCGGCGTTCACCACCCGCGGTGGGAGGAGCGGCCGATCCTGCTGGTGGTCCGCAAGCCCGATACCACGGTGACAGCAGAACAGATCCAGGCTTATCTGACGCAGCACGTCGCCAAATGGTGGCTGCCCGACGAGGTACACTTCGTCGACAGCCTGCCGCATACGGCGACCGGCAAGCTGCTGAAAACAGCGATCCGTGAGCAGTTCAAGGGATATTCGATCGCCGCCTGATCAGGCGAACAGATCGCCCTGTGGCCCGGCGGGCGGGCGGAACAGGTCGCAGCGAAGGTCCAGCCGATCGCTGGTGAGTCCGAGCCGGCGACTGGCGATCCGGAACCGCGTGCGGAGCAGGGTGGCCCATTCGCCCTGCCCCCGCATCCGGCTGAAAAATTCCGGATCGTTGTCACGCCCGCCGCGCAGTGAATGGATGATCGCCATCACCTTGCCCGCCCGGTCCGGGTAATGCGTCTGAAGCCACGCCCGGAACAGCGGCGCGACCTCGTGCGGCAGGCGGACGGGCATGAAGAATGCCGAGCGCGCCCCCGCTTCGGCTGCGCGGGACAGGATCGCTTCCATCTCCCCGTCGGTGATCGCAGGGATGACGGGGGACAGCGAGACATACACGGGAATGCCCGCCTCCGTCAGCTTTGCTATGGCGGCAAGCCGCTTTTCGGGATGCGGCGCGCGCGGTTCCAGCGTCATGGTGATCCGCGGATCAAGCGAAGTGATCGAGATCATGACGGCGCACAGGCCCTGCGCCGCCATGGGCTGCAACAGGTCAAGGTCGCGCAGCACCCGGTCGGACTTTGTCGTGATCGTCAGCGGATGGCGGCATTCCGCCAGGATTTCGAGGCACCCGCGCATGATCCGCCATTCGCGTTCGATCGGCTGATAGGCGTCAGTATTGGTACCGAACGCAATCGGACGACATTGATAACCGGTACGGGAAAGCTCTGCCCGCAGCAGGGCTGGGGCGTCCGGCTTGGCAAACAGCCGCGTTTCGAAATCGAGGCCGGGCGACAGGTCGTGAAAGGCATGGGTCGGCCGCGCGAAGCAATAGATGCAGCCATGCTCGCAGCCGCGATAGGGATTGATCGAACGGTCGAAGGGGACGTCGGGCGATTGATTGCGGGTGATGATGGTCGGGGGATTCTCGACGGTGACGGAGGTGCGGACCGGGCGGGGTTCGCCGTCGATCAGCGCCTGTTCGTCCAGCCAGTCGCCGTCCGCCTGCCGGTCGGCCAGACCGAACCGTTGGGGAACCGGGTTGTGGGTTGCGCCCCGCGCATTGCGCCTGGTCATAGGCGGAACATAAACAGAACATTGCTGCCGGGCAAGGCAGATTCGTCGTTAATGTCCCGACCTGAAACCATCCGATGCTGCGCGACGCTCGCCCGGCAGGGGACGGCCCGGTAGCATCGGCCGCGAAGGGACGATCATGCTGGATGGTTCATCGCGGTTGAGCAGGGATTGGACAACGCGCAGAGTTCCGTTCGTTGCCGCTATCCTGCTGGCGGTGATCCTGCGCGCGATCTTTATCCTGGCCGTGCCGGTGACGCCGGATTCGGATGGGGCATGGTATCTGCTGCGCGCTCAGGAAATGGCGGCTGGCATGGGATATCAGGAGCGCGGGCATCCTACTGCGTTCTGGCCCGTCGGTTATCCAGCGCTGCTGGCAGGCGCGCTGATGCTGACCGGCCCGACGCTGACGGGACCGTTGATTGCGAACCTGATGGCTTCGGCGGCCATCACCACGTTGATCGGAGCGATGGCGCGTGGGCTGGGCGCAACGCGGCAGGCGGCAGTGCTGTCGATGCTGCTCTATGCCGTCTATCCGGCGCATATCGTCTATACCGGCGTACTGGCGGCGGAAACGACCAGCACGGCGGTGCTGATGGCGGGGGTGGCTGCGCTGATCCTTGGTCGGGGCAGGGCCGGCATGGCGGTGGTCGCTGGCCTGCTGCTGGGCCTGGCCACGCTGATGCGGCCGCAATCGATGTTCGTGTGCATGGCGCTGATCCCGACGATGTGGCTGTCGCTGCGTGCGTTTGGCTGGCGGCGGGCGCTGGCAACGATGCTGCTGGCGGTGGCGGGAATGGCGGTGGTGGTGACCCCGTGGACGATGCGCAATCAGCAACAGCTTGGCGCGCCGGTGCTGGTATCCACCAATGGCGGCATCGCGTTACAGGCCGGTGCGAACGATCTGGCCACGGGTGGCTATTTTCAGGTCGAGAAATCGCCCCTGTGGGCACAGACCGGACTGTCGTTCGATCAGCGGATCGAGCGGCAGGTGGAGATGGACGCGCGTCTGAAACGGATGGCGATCGATTGGATCGTTCAGCATCCGGCGGAATGGGCCATGCTGGGGGTGCGCAAGGTGGTCCTGTTATGGGCCAAGGATACCGACGCCTTCTGGTCGCTGCACGCCAGCTATCCGGACCGGTCCGGCCTGTGGCGGGTCGCGCAGGCGGGCAATCAGCTGGTGTACCTGTCGATCCTGGGCCTGTCGGCAATCGGGTTTGCACCTAGCATCGCGGCATTGTGGCGGCGGAGGCTGGACCAGTCGGCGATGACGGTTGCGCTGGCCGTCCCAGTGCTGACCACCGCACTGGCGTTCGTGTTCACCGGACAGACCCGGTATCACTATCCCGCCATGCCGTTCCTGATGATCGGAGCGGGGCTTGGCCTGGTCTGGCTGGTTCAGCGTTCGCGCAGCCGGGGCATCAGTTCGACGAAGTTGCAGGGGCGGTGGCGGCTGTCGAGCTGATCGCGCAGGATACCGTCCCATCCGTCGCGCACCGCGCCGGTCGATCCGGGCAATGCAAAGAGATAGGTGCCGCGCGCGACGGCGGCACAGGCGCGCGACTGGATGGTTGACGTGCCGATCGTCTGAAAGCTGAGCCAGCGGAACAATTCGCCAAAGCCCGGAATGGGTTTGTCCTGGACCTGCTCGATCGCCTCTGGCGTCACATCGCGGCCGGTAACGCCAGTGCCGCCGGTGGTCAGGACGCAATCAACCAACGGATCGTCGATCCATTCGTTCAGCTGACGAACGATCAGCGCGACATCGTCCGCCACGATGGCGCGGGCGGCAAGGACATGGCCCGCATCCGTCAGCCGTTCAACCAGCGTATCGCCCGACCGGTCATCGGCCGCAGTGCGCGTGTCGGAAATAGTGAGGACGGCAATGCGGACGGGAATGAACGCCCGCCCCTGATCAATTGGCACCGACGATCCGTCCGGCGCTGGTATCGGTCATGCGAACCGCGGGTGCCCCGGCCATGCCGGGAAAGCGGGGCCACATCCCCTGGCTCAGCGCCTGACGGCTGGCCGAGGCGCGACCCTCATGCTGTTCGTACATCCAGTAGTTGCGCAGCACGGTCATCACATAGCCGCGCGTTTCCCAGTATGGGATGCTTTCAATGTACAGCAGCGGATCGCCCTTGCTCCGCACGGTGACGTTCCACGTCTCAACGGGCGTCGGACCGGCGTTATAGGCGGCGATCACTTTTGGCAGCAGGCCGGCGGTAAACGGGCGGTCGCGCAGCTGTTCCAGATAGGTCTGGCCGACCTCCATGTTCACCGATGGCTGGGCCAGGTCCGCGCGTTCGATCTTCATCCCCTTGGTCCGGCCCACATCGATGGCCGCGGCCGGCATCACCTGCATCAGGCCAAAGGCACCGGCGGGGCTGACCACATCCGGATTGAACCGTGATTCCTGAAGCGTGTGGGCATAGACCAGCGCCTTGTCGACGCGCCATCCGCCCTCCGGCTTCCATTTGGGGGCGGGATAGCGCGCCTGCGCCACCAGGTTCACACCCGCCGGGCCATTGTGGCACAACCACAGCTGCGTCTGAGGCAAATCGAGCGCACCGGCCAGCGTGATCAGCGCGGCGTGTTCATTACGTGGGCCGATCTTTGCCTGATGCCGCAGCACTGCGTCGGCCAGCTTGAGTTCGCCGATCTGAACCAATGCGGCGGCCACGCGCACGTTTGCCCGGCGCTCCAGATCGCCCAGTGGCAACGCGCCCAGCACCTTGGCATTGGCGGTGTTGTCGGTCAGTCCCAGCGATTGCCGAGCCAGCAGGCCGTAAAAGGTTTCACGATATTGCGCCGCGGATTGCAGCCGCGATTGAACCCGCTGCGGCTCGCCACAGGCAATGTCCGCGCGGGTGGCCCAAAACAGGCCCGCCGAACGCATCTCGACATCGGGCGCGTTGCGGCCGACCCGCTCGAACGCGGCCTGAGCCGTCCGGCAATCCTCGCGCCGCCAGCTGGCCAGGCCAAGCACCCAATCGCCCTGAACCTGCCACGGGCCGACACCGCGGCTTGCCTCGGTCGCGATCGAGGCTGCGTTTTCGTCGTCCCCGGCAGCGTAAAAGATCCACGCGATCTTTTGCTGCCACTCGGTCAGCGCCTCGGGTGTCAGCCGCCCGCGATGCTGATCCAGCAACGCGCGGGCAGAAACGCCGTCATCCGCCTTGATAAACGGCTTCATCGCCTCTGCCAGCTGGGCAGAGGCCGCATCGCTCAGTGCGCGGGCACGCTGGCGGCTGGGCGGGGCATCGTACCAGACGAGCCGCTGCTGGGCAGGCAGATTCGGCAGAGCGGTGGCACCGCGGCTTACGGCCAGCCGGGCGATCTGTTCCGCCTGCGGCAGTTCCGGCGCCTCGTTCAGCAGCGCCAGCAGTGCCGGCATCTCGACCTTTGGCGAATTGCGCGCGGTGTAGAGTTCGGCCCGCATCACCGGGTGCAGGACGCCCGGCGTCATGCCGTCGATCAACAATTGCGCGTCGGTCCAGCGTTCCGCCCGGATCGCCGTCAGGATCGCGCGATAGGATGCGCCCTGTTCCGGCGTCAGGATTGCGGGTGCCGCAATACCGGGCGTTTCGCGCTGCGGCACGCCTTCGTCGGCGGGCGCGACCTCACGCGCCAGGGCATTGCCGGACAGCAGGAGGGCGATCGCTACCGCCACTCCCTTCACCGCGCCGTTCATTGCAACCCCCGCATCAAGGACTGGATATCGCGCCACACCTCACCCTTCACGCGCGGTCGTTCGACCATGAAGCGGGGGGCGTGAGTTGCGACAACCGCCAATTTCCGCGCATCATGGTTAACCGCGCGTAAACGTCCACGTTCCGCCCGATCATTGATCCCGAACAAGGCACGGCTCGTCGCTTGGCCGAAAACCAGGACGCGCCGAGCCCCGCTGATCGCAAGGAGATGATGCGCGATCCGCCCGAATTCGGGGAGCTGTTCGGCCGGGATCTGTCCGGTCGCCGGGGCCTTGACCGCCAGCGTAGCGATATGGGCCGTAGCGCGGTCGATGCCGATTGCGGCCAGGATATTGTCCGTCAACCGGCCGACCGCTCCGCTGGACAAGGGCCCATCCACATCCTCGCCTTCCGGGACGTCGCTGAGGATCAGCCATTCCGCATCGACCGGGCCGGACGGCGGGACAACGCGGCCGGGCCATGCCGCATCCGGGGCATCCGGACCCAGCCGCCAGGCGATGTACGATGCCCAGTCGCCGGGCAGGGGCGAATCACTGACCGGGATGGCCGAGGGTGCGGCAGGCGCGGCGGCCATTGCCGGGACTGGGGGGGCGATCCAGCCGCCCGCCGTCTCTTCGACCAGTTGATCGACGCCGGCATCCGCCCACCATTCAAGCGCGCTTGCCGCAACGTCATGCCATCGATGGTCGGTATCTGCCCCCATAGCAGCACCAAAGGCCGGGTTGACCCTGCCGTCAATCTGCTTGAACGAAAGAACCGGTTCAGGCGTTGCCGATCAACGATCAACAGGCACGCCGGATGGCAAAGGAAGAGGACGATCGATGAGCGAGCGGGAATCCATGCACTATGACGTCGTGGTCGTGGGGGCTGGACCGGCCGGGCTGTCGGCCGCGATCCGGCTGAAACAGCGGGCGGAGGCGGAGGGTCGCGAGCTGTCCGTCTGCGTCATCGAAAAGGGGTCGGAGGTTGGCGCCCACATCCTGTCGGGTGCCGTGTTCGATCCGCGCGCGCTGGATGAGCTGATCCCCGATTGGCGCACGCTCGATTGCCCGATGGCCGAGGTACCGGTGACGGAAAACCATCACTGGGTCCTGTCCGGCAAGGGCAAGCGCGAGTTCCCCCATTTCCTGTTGCCGCCATTCATGCACAACAAGGGCTGCTACACCGGATCGCTGGGCAATCTGTGCCGCTGGCTGGCGGGGCAGGCAGAAGCGCTTGGCGTGGAAATCTTTCCCGGATTTGCGGCGGCAGAGGTGCTGTTCGGCGAGGACGGATCGGTGCGGGGCATCGCCACCGGCGACATGGGCGTGGCGCGCGATGGATCGCACAAGCCGGATTATCAGCCTGGGCTTGAGCTGCACGCCCGGTACACCCTGTTTGCCGAGGGGGTTCGCGGTCACCTGTCCAAGCAGCTGATCGCGAAATATGATCTGGCGGCCGACAGCGAGCCGCAGGTTTATGGCATCGGCATCAAGGAATTGTGGGATATTCCGGCCGACAAGCACGTGCCCGGCCGCGTGATCCATACTCAGGGCTGGCCGTTGAGCGAGACGGCGGGGTCGAATGGCGGCGGTTTCCTGTATCATCAGGCCAATGGTCAGGTGGCGTTGGGATTTGTCACCTGGCTCAATTATTCCAATCCGCATCTGTCGCCGTTTCACGAAATGCAGCGGTGGAAGACGCATCCGGCGATCCGCGAGATCCTGGAGGGCGGCAAGCGCGTGTCCTATGGCGCGCGGGCGATCAATGACGGCGGCTGGCAATCGGTGCCAAAGCTGACCTTTCCCGGCGGCGCGCTGATCGGCTGTTCGGCCGGGTTCGTGAACGTGCCCCGGATCAAGGGCAGCCATACCGCGATGAAGACGGGCATGATGGCCGCCGATGCCGCGTTCGACGCCGTGACAGCAGACCGGTCGGGCGACGAGCTGACCGCCTATACCGACGCCTACCGCTCCAGCTGGGTCGAAAAGGAATTGCGCATCGTGCGCAACGTCGTGCCGCTGGTGAAGAAGTTCGGCGACACGATCGGCACCGGGCTTGCCGGGGCGGCGATGTGGGCGGAACAGCTGGGCCTGCGCCTGCCGTTCACCATGGGGCATCACCCGGATCACGAAAGCCTGTGGCGCGCGGACCTCGTCCCGAAAATCGATTATCCGAAGCCCGATGGCGTCATCTCGTTCGATCGGTTGTCCTCGGTGTTCCTGTCCAACACCAACCATGAGGAGGACCAGCCGGTCCATCTGAAGCTGAAGGATCCGGCCGTTCCGATCGAATACAACCTGCCCTTGTACGACGAGCCGGCCCAGCGATACTGCCCGGCGGGCGTCTATGAGGTTGTCGGACAGGAAACCGGCACGCCGCGATTTCAGATCAATGCGCAGAATTGCGTTCACTGCAAAACCTGTGACATCAAGGACCCCACCCAGAACATCGTCTGGGTTGCGCCGGAGGGCGGTGGAGGACCGAATTATCCGAACATGTAACCCTAGCGGGCCCGGCATCGCCGTTCTGATCGCGGCGCTGGCCTTGATGGCACCGGGCGCCGCAATTGCGTCTGACGTGACCATCAGCGCCTATGCCCGCGCCCGTGCAGCCGATGCGCGCGGCGACGTCCCGACCGCCGTGTCCGGCTATGCCGCCGCACTGGCGCAGCTGCCGCAGGACGAACAGATCGCGGTTCGCGCCTATCGCGAGGCGATTGCGTCCGGCGACACTAAGCTCGCGCTGGCATCCATCGATGCGATGACCCGGGCCAAGGGGCAGCCGGCCGATGCCGCGCTGATCGTGCTGGCCGATCATTTGGCGCGGGGTGACAAGGCGGCGGCGGCATCAACACTCGCCTCGCTTAAATCGACCCCGCTTGATTTCATGGCGCCGGTGATTGCCGCGTGGATCCAGTATGATACCGATCCGGCCGCTGCGCTGGCCGCAATGTCGGTCCCGCCCCCGGCCGCGATCGCCCGCCGGTACGCAACCGAATCCGCTGCGCTGATGGAAATCGACCAGGGTCAGCCGGAAAAGGGGATGCAGAAGCTGCTCGCGCTGGGCCAGACGGGGCGGAGCGCGATGGACAGCCGCATCGCCGCGGCCGATTTGCTGGCGGGCAGCCGGCCCGATCTAGCCACGCTGCTGCTGACCGGCGACGACCCGGTGCTGGCCGCCTATCGTGCGCGCGCCGCCGCACCACGCAAGCTGGATGCCCGGTTCGGCATTTCACGGCTTTTCACCCGGCTTGGCGGCGAATTGTCGATGGAGGGAACGGAGCCGCTGGCCATGGTGCTGGCGCGGGCGGCGCTGATCCTTGATCCCGCGCACAGCCGGGCTCAGCTGATCCTGGCCGATAACCTGGCGCGGGAGGGGACGCCCGATCTGGCGCTGGCGCAGCTTGAACGGATTGAACCGGACAGCCCCTTTGCCGCTGCAGTTCCCGGTGCCCGCATCGCGATCCTGCAAGCCGCCGGCCGCATCGACGAGGCGCTGATTGATGCCCGAAAGGTTGCCGCGCGGGCCAGTGCGGACGGCAATGATTATCAGGTTCTGGGCGATCTGCTGAGCGCGTCGGGTGACGAGCTTGCCGCCGCCGCTGCCTATGGCGAGGCCCGAAAGCGCGGTGCCGGCCCGGAATGGGCGCTGGCCCTGCAACAGGGCGGCGCGCTGGAAAGGGGCGGACGGTGGCGTGAGGCTCTGACCCTGCTCAAGCGCGCGGTCGACCTGGCGCCGGACGAGCCGCTGGCGCTCAACTATCTGGGCTATGCGCAGATCGAGCGCGGCGAAAATGTGAAGGCGGCGCGCAAGTTGCTCGAGCGGGCAGTGACGCTCAGCCCCGACAATGCCTCCATCGTCGATTCGCTGGGCTGGGCCTATTATCGCGGCGGCGAACCGGAACGGGCGCTGCCGCTGCTGGAAAAGGCGGCACGTGCCGAGCCAGCGGATACGACCATTCAGGAGCATCTGGGCGATGCCTATTGGCAGCTGGGCCGCCGGTACGAGGCGCGATATGCGTGGCGCGCCGCGGCGGTCTATGCCGACACGGACGAGGCGGCACGGCTGGCGACCAAGATCGAGGCTGGCCTGAAGGGCGACTGATCCATGCGGATAACGGAGCCGGCCCCGGCCAAGATCAACCTTGCCCTGCATGTCCGTGCGCGTCGGCCGGACGGCTATCACGAACTGGAAACGCTGTTCGCCTTTGTCGAGGCGGGCGATGTCGTGTCGGTTGAACCCGCTGAGCGCGACGAATTTCGCATTTCCGGGCCGTTCGGCGCGGCGCTGGATGCCGAAACGGACAATCTGGTGACGCGGGCGCGGGATCGGTTTCGGACGGCCTTTGGTCTGCCTGCGGTCGCCATTGAACTGGTCAAGAACCTGCCGGTCGCATCCGGCATCGGCGGAGGATCGGCGGACGCGGCTGCAACGCTTCGTGCGCTGGCACGGATGACGGGCATTGGGGCGGATAACGCCCGGCTATATGACCTGGCCGACGGGCTTGGCTCGGACGTGCCGGCCTGTCTGTTCGGTCGAACGGCCATGGGCAGGGGCAGGGGGGAGCAGTTGCAACCGCTGACCGGCGCGGCAGGACGGCTGGTTTTGCTGATCAATCCGGGCATTGCGGTGTCGACGGCGGCAGTGTTTGCGCGGTGGGATGGCCTGGATCGCGGGCCGTTGCGGACGGATGACGTCATGGCGGCGGCGCTGGATGGCCGAAACGATTTGTACCCGCCCGCCCGGCTGGTCGCTCCCGGCATCGATGCGCCGCTGGCGTTGCTGGAAGCGTACCCGGGGGTGGTTCTGGCGCGGATGTCGGGATCGGGAGCAACCTGCTTTGCGCTGTTCGACAGCGAGGAGCAGATGATGATGGCGGCCGAACAGGCATCCACTCAGGCGGGTTGGTGGGTCTGTCCGACGCGGCTTCGGCCCTAATGTCGGCTTTACCATGGTCCTGAACCCGAAAATGACCGATCCGGGCGCACTCCGGCAACAGCGGATCAGACGCCGGGAGCGGGACGTCCGCCGATGGCCCCAGCCCCAGGGCGAGCGCCATCCTTTACGCCAGCGGGTGCAGCGATGATTGACGTCGCGCATCGCGGCGGCATCGCCACCCTTACCCTGAACCGGCCAGGGGCGCGCAATGCGCTGGCCACCCGGCACTGGCTTCGGCTGGCGGAGGCGGTTGCGGCCATAGCGGACAGCGATGCGCGGGTCGTGCTGTTGCGGTCCGCCGATCCGCGCTGCTTCTGCGCCGGTGCCGATCTGAACGAGTTTACGGTGCTGGCGGCCGATGCCGCGGCACGCCAGTCGTTCCTGGCCGCAATGCGGGCGGCGATCGACGGGCTGGCGGTGCTACCCCTTCCCGTGATCGGGGTGGTCGAGGGGGAATGCCACGGCGCCGGCGTCGCGTTGATGATGGCGTGCGATATCGTGCTGGCCGGTCGGCAGGCCCGCTTTTCCATTCCGGCGGCACGGATCGGGCTGACCTACCCGGTGGCGGATATTCGCCGGCTGACCGCACGGGCCGGGCCGGGCGGGGCTGCGCGCCTGCTGTTGGCAGCGGAACGGATTGCGGCGGACGAAGCGTTGCGGCTGCGCCTTGTCTATCGGGTGGAGGAACGCCCGGAAGCGGCAGGCGACGCGATGGCACAGGCGATGATGGCGAATGACGGGGTGGCGATGGCGCTGCTCAAGCAGCGGATCGCCGATCCCGACGCGGCGGATGATCAGGGCGGGTTTCTCGACCGGTTTGGCGCCGACTCCTTTTTGGCCCGACTTCAGGCTGCCCGGTCGGGCATGGGACAGCGATGAGCGAGGCAGCGGAACGGATCGACGGTGCGGCGGGCGGCGCGCTGCTGCTGTGCGATCATGCCAGCAATCATGTGCCCGTCGACGTTGATCTTGGCATCGATCCGGCGCTGCTCAATCTGCACATCGCCTATGACATCGGGGCGGGTGCGCTGACCCGTACGCTTGCTGCTAGCACGGGCTGGCCAGCGGTGCTGGGCACGGTTTCCCGGCTGGTCATTGATTTGCACCGCGAACCGGACCGGCTGGGGCTGATCCCCATGGCTTCGGACGGTCATGACGTCCCCGGAAACCGGGATGCGAATGCCGCACAGCGCATCGCGCGCTTTCACCGCCCCTATCACTGCGCCGTGGCCAGCGCCGTCCGGCTGTATCGCCCCGACCTGATCGTCGCGATCCACAGCTTTACACCGCGGCTTGAGACTGCGCCGGTGGACCGGCCATGGACGATTGGTGTCCTCTACAACCGGGATCGGTGGACGGGAGAAGCGGCGCTGGCTGCGCTGACGGCACAGGGACTGTCGCCCGGCGATAACCAGCCCTATTCGGGCCGCGATCTCAACACGACGATCAACCGCCATGCCGAGGCGGCGGGGATTGCCGGCATCGCGATCGAAGTTCGCAACGATCAACTGCTGACGCCCGCCGGGATCGATGCCTGGGCGTCCCATTTGAGCGAAATGATCGCCACATTGCGTAACAGGGTTGCGTCAAGGGGGCATTTGACGACATAGGCTTGCGCGCCATGACCAATCGTTTCGATAAGAACCGCCTGCCCAGCCGCCATGTTTCCATGGGGCCGGAGCGCGCCCCGCACCGCAGCTATTATTACGCTATGGGCATCGAAGAGGCGGATATCGCCAAGCCCTTTGTAGGCATTGCCAGTGCCGGGAACGACTCTGCGCCGTGCAACACCGTGCTGGATATTCAGGCGGATGCCGCGCGCACTGGCGTGATCCAGGGCGGCGGGATGCCGCGCCGGTTCAACACCATCACCGTCACCGACGGAATCGCGATGGGGCATCAGGGGATGAAATCGTCCCTCGTCAGCCGCGAGGTGATTGCCGACTCGGTCGAATTGTCCGTGCGCGGCCATTGTTATGACGCGCTGGTTACCTTTGCCGGGTGCGACAAGTCGTTGCCGGGCATGATGATGGCGATGCTGCGCCTCAACGTGCCGTCGATCTTTGTCTATGGCGGGTCGATCCTGCCCGGCCGCTACCACGACCGCGACGTTACCGTCGTGGATGTGTTCGAAGCGGTCGGCCAATATGCCGCCGGCAACTGTCCCTTGCACGAACTGATCGCGCTGGAAAAGGTCGCCTGTCCGGGTCACGGCGCCTGCGGTGGCCAGTTTACGGCGAACACCATGGCCTGTGTCGGAGAGGCGATCGGCCTGTCGCTGCCCAACAGCAACATGGTGCCCGCGCCCTATCGCAGCCGGGAAGAGGTGGCGATTGCGGCGGGCGAGCAGGTGATGACCCTGATCGAACGGAACCTGCGGCCGCGCGACATCTGTACGCGGGAGGCGTTCATCAACGCAGCTCGCGTCGTCGCCGCCACGGGCGGGTCGACCAACGCCGCCCTGCACCTGCCCGCCATGGCGAACGAGGCAGGGATCGAATTCGACCTGCACGACGTTGCTGAGGCATTCAAATCAATGCCTTACATCGCTGACCTTAAACCGGGCGGCAAGTATGTCGCCAAGGACATGTACGAGGCCGGCGGCGTTTACATGTTGATGAAGACGATGCTGGACGGCGGCTTCCTGGACGGAAACTGCATGACGGTGACCGGTAAGACGCTGGGCGAGAATATCGACGAGGTGACGTGGAACCCGGATCAGAAGGTGATCTATCCGGTCGAAGCGCCAATCACGGCGACGGGCGGCGTCGTCGGCCTGCGCGGTACGCTGGCGCCCGAAGGGGCGATCGTGAAGGTCGCAGGCATGAAGCGCCTTCAGTTCGAGGGTCCGGCGCGCTGTTTCGACCGTGAAGAGGACGCCTTTGCCGCCGTCGAGGCACGAGATATCGCCGAGGGCTGCGTGGTTATCATCCGGTATGAAGGCCCCAAGGGCGGGCCGGGCATGCGCGAGATGCTGTCGACCACTGCCGCGCTCTATGGCCTGGGCATGGGGGAGAAGGTCGCGCTGATCACCGATGGCCGTTTTTCGGGGGCCACGCGCGGTTTCTGCATCGGCCATGTCGGGCCGGAGGCAGCGGATGGCGGCCCCATCGCACTGGTCGAGGATGGCGACACCATCCGCATCGATGCAGAGGCGGGGACGATCGACCTGCTGGTCGACGACGCGGTGCTGGCCGAGCGGCGCGCGCGCTGGCAGCCGCGGACCAATGACTATCAGTCCGGTGCGCTGTATCGCTATTCACAGACGGTCGGTCCGGCCTACAAGGGCGCGGTAACGCACCCGGGGGCAAGGGCTGAACGTCATGTTTATGCGGATATCTAGCGCCATTGGCCTGTTGCTGATGCTGGCCGGGTGTGGCGGGGGTGAACTGCAGCCCGGCAATGCTGCCCAAGACCAGCCCGATCCGGAACAGGCGGCAAACGGGATCGAGTGCGCGCCGCCCGGTGAAACGGCGTTCTCGCGCCAGTGCCTGCTCGACCGGAAACAGGATGACGGGGGCGTCGTGCTGACCGCGCGGCTGCCCGATGGCGGGTTCCATCGCTTTCGGCTGGTCCAGGATGGACGCACCTTGGCTGCCGCCGATGGCGCCGAACCGGCCCGCGTCACGCCGGCATCGAATGGCGATCAGGAAGTGGCCATCGGCAATGCCCGTTACCGCATCCCGGCAAGCGCGCTGTCACCGACGCGATAGAGCATCGCTGCGGCGGAAACCCATCGCGAGCAACCAGCGAATCGCGTTCATCCCTCCGCTCCGTTCGTCCGATCCAGTCGGGCCGCACCGAATTGTTCCGCATCCGACGAACATTGCCGCTGTTGCGATGACCCGAAGCGCCCGGCTGTATGACGGACATTCGCTTTCGCATATGAAACTGATGGTGCGTGTTGCGGGCTGAGGGGCTGGCAAATGGCAGGGGTGTCGGGAACGGGTTGTAACGGGCAGGTGGTCATGATGGCCGTCCCCGCTGAGCCAATTCGATTCCTCTGCTCGAACGAAGCCGCCGTCCGTTGACCGGAACCGCGGCGCCCGGTGTGATGCCTCGCCGCCGTCCTGGCTCTGCGGCCGGCGGCGCGGGCATCGGTGCTTCCATTGAGCAGGATTTGCGACCGGGGCGCGTCGCCCGGATCACAACGAAGCGGGGGGTAGCATGACGATCGGGATGAGCCGGCGGCATCTTCTGGGCGCGGCTGCGGCCACTCCACTAGCGTCGCAGGCGGCCATTCGGCCAGATGCGCCGGCGATGTTCCTGTCGACCTGGGATTTTGGCGCTGCGGCGAATGATGCGGCGTATCGGACGTTGTCTGCAGGCGGCACCCTGCTTGATGCCGTAGAGGCGGGCGCACGGGTGCCTGAGGCCGATCCGACGAACCATTCCGTCGGCTATGGCGGCTATCCGGATCGGGACGGCAGGGTGACGACGGATGCGGTCATCATGGACGATGCGGGCAATGTCGGCGCGGTGGCGGCCCTGGAACACGTCATGCACGCCATATCTGTCGCGCGGGCGGTCATGGATCGCACCCCGCACACGATGCTGGTGGGAGAAGGGGCAACCCGCTTTGCCATGGACTGCGGCTTCCCCCGGACGACCATGCTGACCCCTGAAGCCGAGGCGGAATGGCGCAAATGGCTTGAGACCGCACGGTATAAACCGATCGCAAATATCGAAAATCGCAAGGCAATTCAGGGAGACGCGCGGGATCACGACACTATCGGACTGCTTGGCCGGTCCCGCGACGGACGACTGGCCGGTGCCTGCACGACATCAGGAATGGCGTTCAAGATGCACGGCCGCATCGGAGACAGCCCGCAAGTCGGTTGCGGCCTGTTTGTCGAGGCCGGGGTTGGCGGCGCAACGGCGACGGGGCTGGGCGAGGAAGTAACGCGGATCGCCGGCAGCGCCCGGGTCGTCGCATCGATGCGCACCGGCCTGTCGCCGGAAGCGGCGTGCCGCGAGGCGCTGGACCACCTGACCCGGCTGCGCGGAGCCAAGCTGAATGGCACGCAGGTGGCGTTTCTGGCGATCGGCCGCGATGGGCGCGTTGGTGCCGGGTCGCTGCTGCCCGGCTTTACCTATGCCGTGACCGACCAGTCGGGCCGGACGTCGGTGCATCAGGCGCAATCGATGGAGACTGCGAAGAAGTGAGCAAGGGCGCCGGGGGACGGCGCCGAGTAAGGGAGCGTATCATGACCAAGACGACCGGATGGCTGCTGGCCACCTCCATTCTGGCGGCCGGGTTGCCCGCCGTAGCGGTTGCACAGGATGTTCAAACCACACCGACGGAGCAGCCCGAAGCGACGGAGCAGCCGGCTCAGGTCGATCCGGGCGACATCGTGGTCACCGGCAGCCGCATTCTTCGCCCCAATGCCAATGCGGCGGCTCCGATCACTTCGGTCACCGATGCGGAGATCAAGGCGCAGGCACCGATCTCGGTCGAAGAGGTGCTGAACCGCCTGCCCCAGATCGCGCCGGATGCCCAGCAAAGCTATCAGGATTCAGATGGGCGTCAGCGGATCAAGCTGCGCAACCTGGGCTTTGAACGGACGCTGGTGCTGGTCGATGGCCTCCGGCTCGGCACGCAGAATGCCCAGGATACGGGGATCATCCCGGTAACGCTGCTGAAGCGGGTCGATATCCTGTCTGGCGGGGCATCGTCGGTTTACGGGTCGGATGCGATTTCCGGTGTGGTCAATTTCATCATGGACCGCGACTTTGAAGGCGTGCGACTGGATGCGAACTATAACTTCTATCTCCATGATAACAAACGGACATTGGCAAGCCCGGTGGCAGAGGCATCCGGGTTTTCCCCGGCGACCTCCGGCGGTACGGATGGTGGCCGGTCGGATTTGACACTGACGCTGGGGAAGAAGTTTTTCGACGACAGGCTGAGCCTCACCGGCTTTTTCAGCTATCGCCAGGCGGAACTGGTCCCCTATCGCGCCCGGTCAAATTCGCCGTGTTACCTGCAGCAGCTGACGCCGGACGGGCCACTGAGCTGTCAGCTTTCAACCTATTCCACCAGCGGGTACATCTCGCCGCGTTCGGGTCCGAACAATGGGGCGGGGTTTGTCAACAATCCTGCCGGGACGCGGGATTTCGTGACCTATGGCGCGGGGCCGGGTAATGCTGCCAACCCGTTTGACGGCCTGTCGTACCAGCGGCAGCTGGAACGGTACAATACCGGCGGCTTTGCCACGCTGAAGCTGTCCGACGCGGTCGAGCTGTACAGCAATGTCCTGTGGTTCCGGGACCGATCGACCAATCCGTTTCCGTCGCGGGTGCTGTCATTCACGGTTTATGGCGATCAGCCATTTCAGGTGAATTGCAACAATCCGTTCCTGTCGCAGGCGCAGGCCAGTGCGGTCTGCGGTGCAGCGGCCGGCACGGGCGCGCTGGCGCCGCTCGATGTCCGGTATCGCTTTGCCAATTCGCCGGATGTCGAGGACACCTATATCAACCAGGCACTGCGGATTACCGGTGGCGTCCGGGGCAGCTTTGCCGAGGGGTGGAGCTATGACGTCGGCGGCGTCTATTCCCGCAATCGTCAGGATTACCAGCCGTCGATCCTGCCGGGGTTCGATCAGGTCAACCGGTCGCTGAACGTGGTATCGGTCGGCGGCGTGCCGACCTGTGCATCGGTCGTCGACGGCACCGATCCCGCCTGCGTTCCGTTCGATGCCTTTCGCGCCAATGCCGGTACCGCCGATCTGGTCAATTACCTGTTCGCGCTGGAAGGGGGTCAGAGCACCAGTATCGGCAAGCTGTATGACGTCATTGCGACGGTCAACGGCGACCTTGGCACCTATGGCATCACGTCGCCCTTTGCCAAGCAGGGCGTGGCGATCGCCCTTGGCCTGGAATATCGGGAGGATAATTTCCGCAGTTTCGCCGATCAGGCGTTCCGGGATCAGAATGGCGGCAATGACGCCAGTTTCCGCCAGTCGGCGCGGGAGGCCAATGTCGAGGTGCAGGTGCCGCTGGTCGAGGATCAGTCGTGGACCGACCTGCTTCAGCTGAACGGCGGCTATCGCTATTCCAAGTACAGCAGCAACGACAAGGGCTTCTCGACCTGGAAGGCGGAGGGTGTCTGGGCGCCGATCCCCGACATCACCCTGCGCGGTTCGATCAACAAGGCGCAGCGCGCGCCAACGGTGATCGAGATCGCCCAGGCGACGAACCTGACCTACGGGCAGGTGCTGTTGCAGGATCCGTGCGCCAGCACGCGGGACCCCAACGGCAATCTGGTCGCGCCGACGGCAACGCTGGCACAGTGCCGCAACACCGGCCTAGCCGATGCGCTTTATGGCAGCGAGGCGCTGGCTTGCCCGGAGGGGAACTGCACGACGCGCAATGGCGGGTTCGATATCCGCCCGGAAACCGCCTATACCAAGACGTTCGGCGTCATCCTGAAGCCGCGTTTCCTGCCCGGCCTGACCGTGTCGGTGGATCGGTATCTGATCGATCTGGACGATTCGATCGGGTATAACGACGCCAGCTATTATCTGAACGGATGCCTTGCCACCGGTCAGCCCTTTTTCTGTTCCGGCGTTGTGCGTGATCCGACGACCTCGATCCTTTTCAACGCCGCGGCGGGCAATCCCACGGCCGGATATTTCCGGCAGGGCACGACCAATTTCTACAAGTCAAAGGCGCATGGCTGGGACGTTCAGGCGCAATATGACCTGTCTCTCAATCAGGCGGGGCGGCTCAACTTCCTCTTCAATGGTACCCGCACCACCTATGTCGGCGGTCAGGATGCGCCCCAATATGTCGATGCCAATGGCGTGACGCAGTTCCTGCCGCGCAACTGCGTCGGGTTTTATGGTCCGCGCTGCGGCGTTTCGTTCCCGAAATGGCAGCATGGCCTGCGCACCACCTATACCACGGCCGACGATGTGTTCAGCCTGTCGCTCAACTGGCGCCATATCGGGCCGCAGACGCTGACGCTCAATTCGAACGATCCGGGGATCGGTTATACCGAAGCGGATGCGCGCAGCACATTCAACCGGGTCGAGGCGTACAATTATTTCGACCTCGCCATGACCATGGTGATCGACAAGCGGATGACGTTGCGGCTTCTGGCCAACAATCTGCTGGATACGATGCCGCCGCTGTTCCCGAACAGCTATGACCTGACCCTGTCGCGCAACAACACCAATTCGGCGCGATATGACGGGCTGGGGCGCCAGATCGCGATCGGTGTGACGGTTCGGTACTGACCGGACACAAGGTCAAGGACAGACAGGCCAGCCCGTGCGACTGCGGGGCTGGCTTGCATGGCCCGGCAGACGGGGTATGGCTGCGCATCGCGGGGGCCATGGCCGCCGATGACCGGATCCCATCTCTGCTGAAAGCCCTTGCCGAATGTCTGACACCCCGACGGAAACCATCGTCCGGGTTGCGGCGCGCGGCGATGGCATGACCGCATCCGGGCGGGCGGTGCCGTTGACCGCTCCCGGCGATCAGGTGACGCCGGACGGCACGATCCTGCCCGGCCCGCACCATCAGACGCCGCCATGCCGGCATTTCCCGGCCTGTGGCGGGTGTCAGCTTCAGCATCTGGACGACGAAACCTACGCCGACTTTGCCACCGCACGGGTGCGCGATGCGCTGGCGGCTCAGGGGCTGGAGACCGAGTTGCGAGCGCCGCACCTGTCGCCGCCGGCCAGCCGGAGACGCGCTGCGCTGCACGTCGAACGGCGCGGCAGGACGGTGTTGATCGGGTTCAGCGCAGAGCGCAGCCACCGGCTGATCGACCTTGCCGAATGTCCGATCCTGCATCCGCGGCTGTTTGCGCTGGTCGAGCCGATCCGGGGGCTGCTGTCGCGGATCATGCCGGCGCGCGGGCGGGCCGACCTTCACCTGACCCTGACGGATCAGGGGCCGGACGTGCTGATCAAGGGATTTGCCAGTGCGGGGCTCGAATCCGCGCTTGCCATCACCGATTTTGCGGAGGCGCACGGGCTTGCGCGGCTGAGCCTGGATGAGGGGTTCGGCCCGGAAACCCGGTGGGAACCGGATGCGGTGACGATCACCCTGTCGGGGGTGCCCGTACCGATGCCGGCGGGCAGCTTTCTTCAGGCGACGGCGGATGGCGAAACGGCGCTGATCGCCGCCGCGCTGGAGGCCGTGAGCGATGCGCGCATGATTACCGACCTGTTCGCGGGCCTGGGCACCTTTGCCTTTGCCATGGCGCCGGGACGCCGTATTTATGCGGCAGAGGCGGCGCGCGATGCCGTGCTGGCGATGAAGGCAGGGGCAGGCGCAGCGGGCATTGCGATTGCGGCCGATCACCGCGACCTGTTCCGCAACCCGGTATCGGCGGCGGATTGCGGCCGGTTCGATGCCATCATCCTGGATCCGCCCCGCGCCGGCGCGCGCGAACAGGTGGGCCAGATCGCCCAATCTGGCGCCGAGATCGTCAGCTATATCTCGTGCAATCCCAGTAGCTTCGCGCGCGATGCGAAAACTCTGTGTGAAGGGGGCTATCGCCTCGACTGGGTGCGACCCGTCGGCCAGTTCCGCTGGTCAACGCATGTCGAGCTGGCATCGCGCTTTTCGCGTCAGGGATAACGGGCCGCCACGAAATACAGCCCGTCGGGCGGCGCGTTCAGGCCCAATGCCGACCGGTCGCGCGCGGCAAGCGCCGTTGCCACCTGATCCGGGTGCCAGCGGCCCATGCCGACCAGCGCCATGCAACCGACCATCGATCGCACCTGATGATGCAGGAAGGACCGCGCGGCGGCATAAATCGTCACCCGGTCGCCGTCGCGCACGACATCCAGCCGGTCCAGCGTGCGCACCGGGCTGTCCGCCTGACAATGGGCGGACCGAAAGGTGGTGAAGTCATGCCGTCCGATCAGGTGGCCGGCCGCCTCTGCCATCGCGCCTTCGGCCAGTGGCTGGGGCACGCGCCAGGCAAGGCCCCGTTCCCAGGTCAGCGGCGCGCGCCGGTTGACGATCCGGTATTCGTAACTGCGCCCGATGCAGGAAAACCGCGCATGCCAGTCATCCGGGACGACGATGCAATCCAGGATCGCCACCGGATCGGGCCGAAGCTGGGCATTCATCCCCTCCATCAGCCGAAAGGGCGCGATATCCCGTTCGATATCGGCATGGGCCCGCATCGCCATGCCGTGAACGCCCGCATCAGTCCGCCCCGCGGTGTGGACCGTCGCCGCCTCGCCTGTCACGGCATAGATCGCCCGCTCGATCGATGCCTGAACGCTGGGCCCGTGCGCCTGACGCTGCCAGCCCATGAAGGGACGGCCATCATATTCGACGGTAAAGGCGAAGCGCGTCACGACAGCCGGGTGCCCGCCGGAATGGACAGGCCACGCAGCAGATCGGCGGCGCTGGTTACCGACCGGCCGGCCCGCTGCACGGTTATCGCGCGGATGGCGCCAGTGCCGCAGCCGATCGTCAGCGCATCGTCCAGCACCTCGCCCGGTGCACCATCCCGCTCCACAACGGTTGCTGCCAGCAGCTTGATTCGTTCATCGCCCAACATGAACCACGCCCCAGGCGCGGGGTTGAACGCGCGCACCTGTCGCTCGACGGCGATGGCACCGGCGGTCCAGTCGATCCTGGCTTCTGCCTTGTCGATCTTTGCCGCATAGGTCACTTCGGTCAGCGGCTGTTCCACCGGGGGATAGGCTGCGGGGTCGGACAGCACCTGCACCATCAGACGCGCGCCCATCGCCGCCAGTTCCGTGGTCAGCTCGCCCGCTGTCTTTCCGTCAACGACCGTCCGCCCCTCCAGCCGGACAGGGCCGGTGTCCAGGCCAGCCGCCATCTGCATGATGCCCACGCCGGTTTCGATGTCTCCGGCCAGGATCGCGCGCTGAATGGGTGCGGCCCCGCGCCAGCGCGGCAGCAGGGAGGCGTGGACGTTCAGACAGCCAAGCCGCGGCGTATCCAGTACCGCGCGCGGCAGGATCAGGCCATAGGCGGCGACCACCGCGACCTCGGCACCGATTGCGGCGAAATCGGCCTGCTCCGCCTCGCCCTTCAGCGACACGGGGGTGCGCACCGGGATGCCCAGCGCCTCGGCACGGGCATGGACGGGAGAGGGGGTAAGGGCATTGCCCCGACGCCCGCCGGCGCGTGGCGGCTGGCTGTAAACCGCCGCAACCTCGTGACCGGCATCGATCAGCGCGTCGAGAACCGGAACGGCAAAGGCCGGCGTGCCCATGAAGATGATCCGCATATCCCGTCTCAACCCCTTGGCAGCCCGGCGCGCAAGCCCCTAATGTCAGTCATGGCCTCTTCCGAGATCGAAACGCTCACCCAGCTCCTGTCGCGCCTGCCCGGGCTTGGCCCCCGGTCGGCGCGCCGCGCGGTACTCCATCTGCTCAAACGGCGGGAGACGGTGCTGGAGCCGCTGGTGCGGGCTTTGTCCTCGGTTTCGGCGGCACTGACGCCATGCCGCCAGTGCGGGAATATCGACACCAGCGATCCTTGCGCGATTTGTTCCGATCCACGCCGCGATGCCCGGTCCATCTGTGTGGTGGAGGAGGTGGCCGACCTGTGGGCGCTGGATCGGGCGCGGCTGTTCCCCGGCCGGTTTCACGTGCTGGGCGGCCGATTGTCGGCGCTGGACGGGGTGCGACCGGAGGATCTGACCATCGATCTGCTCGTCCGCAGGATCGAGGGCGGCGGCGTGGACGAAGTGGTGCTGGCGATGAACGCCACGCTGGAGGGGCAGACGACGGCCCATTATGTGGCCGAGCGGCTGGAACAGTTTCCGGTGCGCGTGACTCAGCTTGCCCATGGCCTGCCGGTCGGCGGCGAGCTGGACTATCTGGACGAAGGCACGCTGGCACAGGCGTTGAGGGCGCGGCGGCCGGTCGCTTGACCGGCACAGGGCCTGAACCTAAATCAGCGCCATGGCCATTCTTCCGATCATCGAGGTTCCCGATCCCCGTCTGCGCACCATTTCCACGCCAGTGGACACGGTGGACGACGAGCTGCGCGCGCTGATCGCGGACATGTTCGACACCATGTACGACGCGCCGGGCATCGGCCTTGCCGCAATCCAGGTCGGTGTGCCGAAGCGCGTGATCGTCATGGACCTGCAGGAAGAAGAGGGCGAGGACGGCAAGCCGATCCGGCATCCCCGCGTCTTCATCAATCCCGAAATCCTTGATCCGTCGGACGATCAGTCGGTCTATACCGAGGGATGCCTGTCGGTGCCCGAACAGTTTGCCGATGTCGAACGCCCCGCCCGATGCCGCGTCAAATGGCTGGACGAAGACGGCAATGCCCATGACGAGGTGTTCGAGGGGTTGCTCGCCACCTGTATCCAGCATGAGATGGACCACCTTCAGGGTGTGGTGTTCATCGACCATCTGTCGCGGCTGAAGCGGGAGATGATCCTGAAAAAGCTTGCCAAGGCGCGCAAGGCCGCCGCCTGATCCGCCAGGCGGAGTGACGGACGGGGCAGGGGGCCTGGCCCGGCCCTTGTGCCGCCGGTAACCATGGTTTAAGTTCCCGCTTCGTTCCGGGGATTGGGTGATCATGGATCCGTTGATTATTGTCTTGCTTGTCGTCGTCGCGCTTGCGGTGGGGCTTGCCGCCGGCTGGTTCGTCGGTGAGCGCCGCATTGTCGAGGCCCGTGCGGAACGCGATCTGCGCGAGGCGGAATTCAAGCGGGCAATCACCGAACTGGCCGAGGCGTCCAGCGAAGCGCGACAGGTACCGGAACTGCGCGGCGCGTTGGAGCATATTCGTGAGGAACGGGATGTCGCCCGGCTGGAACTGGTGCAGATCCGGTCCGATCTGCGCGCGGCGCAGGGCGTGATCGACGAGCTGAAAGCGGCGAAGGAACAGCTTCGTACCCAGTTTTCCGAAGTCGCCGCCAAGACGCTGCAGGAGGCGCAGGACCAGTTTCTCAAGAGGGCGGATGCGCGCTTTGCCGAGGCGGGCAACAGCAACGAGGCCAAGATCCGCGCGTTGCTGCAACCCGTCGAAACCTCGCTCAAGCGGTATGAGGAGCAGGTCGGGCGGATCGAGGCGGAGCGAAAGACGGATTTCGGCAATCTGGCCGGGGTGATCGAACAGATGCGGCTGGGCCAGAACGAGGTGCGGGCCGAGGCATCGAAACTCGTCAACGCCCTGCGTTCGGCGCCCAAGGCACGCGGCCGGTGGGGCGAACAGCAGCTGCGCAACGTCCTTGAAACCTGCGGCCTTGCCGAACATACGGATTTCGAGATGGAGGTCAGCGTCGAAAGCGACGGCAACCGGCTGCGCCCCGACGCCATCGTGCGCATCCCCGGCGGCAAGTCGCTGGTGATCGATGCCAAGGTATCGCTCAATGCCTATCAGGACGCGCATGGCGCGGTGGACGATGCCGAAAAGGCGCTGCACATGACCGCGCATGTCGCGTCGATGAAAAACCACATCAATCAGCTGGGCAGCAAGAATTACCAGCAGCAGTTCGAGGATGCGCCCGATTATGTGGTGATGTTCGTGCCGGGCGAGCATTTCCTTTCTGCCGCACTCGACCATGATCCGGAACTTTGGGACTATGCGTTCAACCGCCGGGTGCTGATCGCCACGCCGACCAATCTGATCGCGATCGCGCGCACCGTCGATGCGGTGTGGCGTCAGGAAAAACTGGCCAAGGAAGCGCGGCAAATCGCGGAACTGGGCCGGGAATTGCACGGGCGCATCGTGACGATGGGCAGCCATGTCGAGCGGCTGGGCAAGAATCTAGGCACCGCCATGGGCGCCTATAACAGCTTTGTCGGCAGCCTTGAGTCTCAGGTGATGACGTCGGCCAAGCGGTTCGAGGCGCTCAACATCGAAACGGCGGGCAAGACCATCGAGCCGCTGCCGGTGATCGACCATTCGCCAAGACCGCTGACGAAGCTGATCGTCGAGCCCGAAAAGGCCGCACAGATCGAGGCAGGGAAGGGCGAGGAAGCGTCGGAACCAAGGTCCGCCGACGCCGAACAGGGAGCAGCCGACCCGGTTACCCCCTGAGCGTTGTCGGTCAGTCCTTGGCCGCCTTGGCCCGCAGCCACAGCGCTTCCTTGTCATTCAGCGATAGCGCCGCGAACTGCGGACCGGCCATCGCTTCCATCTGACGGAAACGCCCTTCGAACTTGGCATTTGCGGCGCGCAGGGCAGCTTCGGGATCGACGCCCCGATGCCGCGCCCAATTGACGACGGCGAACAACAGGTCACCGATCTCCTCGGCAACCGCATCCGGCGTCGCGGCAGCGTCCACCTCGGCAATCTCCTCGATTACCTTGGCGCGCGGACCATCGGCATCTGGCCAGTCAAAGCCCGTCCGTGCGGCCCGCTTCTGCAGCTTTTCGGCGCGCAGCAGCGCGGGCAGGCCGATGGCAACCCCGTCCAGCGCCCCGTCTGCGCCCTTGGCACCGCGCTCTTCGGCCTTGATCTGTTCCCAGAATTGATGGCCGCCACGCTGGTCGTTGCCAAAGATATGCGGGTGACGCCGTTCCATCTTGTCGCTGATCCCGGCGACCACGTCCGGAAGCGCGAAATGACCAGCTTCCTCGGCCATGCGGCTGTGAAACACGACCTGGAGCAAGAGATCGCCAAGCTCATCCTTCAGATCGGCCATGTCGCCACGCTCGCACGCATCGGCGACTTCATAGGCTTCCTCGATGGTGTACGGCGCGATCGAAGCGAAATCCTGCGCCAGATCCCATTCACAGCCATGTTCAGGATCGCGCAACCGCGCCATGATCGTCACCAGCCGTTCGATCACCGGTTGTTCTCCATCCAGGGGACAGCGGGGGTCGTCAGCACCAAGACGCCCGAGCGCATATTCATAAGATCGATAATATACATTATGTAAAATATCGCGTTGGCCGGTGGTGGCGGGCCGAGCCCTCCTGCCTCAGTTTCCCCCCTCAAGCACCAGGTCGTTGCCTTCAACCCGCCAACCGTTCAAGCGCGACAGAAAGTTCATGCCGAGCACTTCTTTATCGCCAAAGTTCGGCGCGACCAGCGCACCGAGGTCTTCGGTTTCCAGATCACCGAGCTGAAACCGGCCGATCCGCACCTCGCGCGCCATCACCATGCCGTTGGCCGTCGATACCTGGGTAAAGGGTCCGCGATCCGACAATTCGATCCCGGCCGCCTTTGCGGTTTCCATCGACAGACCGGTGGTCGTTGCGCCGGTATCGACCAACATCGAACGTTCGACCCCGTTGATCCGCACCAACGCGTAAAAATGGCCATCACCGGATTTGGGGATGCGAACACTGCCGCCCTCGACACGCTGATCCGCCATGCCAAGTCTTGCGCCGATATCGTTGAAAAACCATGAAATCTCGGACTTGAATGCCACCCCAACAGCAATCACTGCACCGATCGCCAGCCAGCCAAGCACGGATTTCAGCATCAGCGACGCCTCAGCCCGCCGGGCGATCAGGGATGACGCGGCCAGAACCAGGATGGCGATCGACGAAATCATCGCCAGCACCTGTCCCTCCGTCATACGGCCAGCTCCATTCCGTCATACCCTGGCACGACGCCATGGGGCAGATCCCGACAGAGTGTCGCATAATCCATGCTCTGGTCCAGATGGATCAGCACGGCGCGGGCAATGGCGCATCGCTCGATCCAGCCAAGCGTTTCGGCCAGATGGGCATGGGTCGGATGCGGTTCCCGGCGCAGCGCATCGACAACCCAGAGGTCGATCCCGGCAAAGGTCGCGGCCATGCCTTCGGTCAGCGCGTTGCAATCGGTCGAATATCCGACGGTGCCGCCATCCGGGCCGGTAAAGCAAAGGCCAGCACTGGTGATGCCGCCATGCGGCTGATCCACCACCGCAATCTCGATATCCCCGATGGTCAGCCGGTCGGGCAAGGTTTCCATCGTCGCACTGGGCCGATAGCCGGCCCGGCCGTGAAAGATGTAATCGAACCGCGTCTGGATCTGCTCGGCTGCAAAGGGCCGGGCAAGGCCGCGGACCGGGCGGCCAAGGGCATGCATCATCTGGCGAAGATCATCGATGCCGTGGCAATGATCGGCATGGGCGTGGGTCCAGATCACGGCATCCACGGTTTCTACCGCAGCGGCGAGCAGCTGTTCCCGCATGTCCGGACCGGTATCGATCAGGATGCGGGTGGTTTGCGTGCTGACGATTGCCGACTGGCGAAGCCGGCGATTGCGCGGATTGTCGGGATCGCAATCGCCCCAGTCATTCCCGATCCGCGGCACGCCCGACGACGTGCCGCACCCCAGGATGCGGATCTTCACGCGTCAACCGTCTTTGCAAAGAGGGTATGGAAATTCGCCCGCGTCCGCTCGGCCAACGCTTCCGGGTCAACGCCGCGCAATCCGGCCAGAAAGCGGCAGGTATCGGCGACAAAGGCCGGCTCCCCCGTCTTTCCGCGATGCGGCACCGGCGCCAGAAACGGTGCATCCGTTTCGATGAGCAGGCGATCCTCCGGCAACCATGCGGCTGTTTCCTGAAGATCGCGGGCGTTCTTGAACGTCACGATCCCCGAAATCGAGATGTAAAAGCCAAGGTCCAGCGCCGTGCGGGCAAAATCGGCGCTGGCGGTGAAGCAATGGATCACGCCGGGAAACGCCCCCTGCCCCAGTTCATCGCGCAGGATCGCCGCCGTATCCGCCTCCGCATCGCGGGTGTGCACCACGACGGGCAGGCCGGTCTGACGGCACGCCGCCAGATGCGACCGGAACGAGGATTTCTGCCGATCCCGGTCGCTATGGTCATAATAATAGTCGAGCCCGGTTTCGCCGATGCCGACGACGCGCGGATGCGCGGCGCGGGCAATCAGCTTGTCGGTGTCCACGTCCGGGTGGCTGTCCGCCTCATGCGGGTGGATGCCGACCGTCGCCCAGACGTCGGCCTCCCGCTCCGCGACCGCCAGCACATCGTCCCATTCGCGTTCGCGGGTCGAGATGTTGAGCATCGCAACGACGCCCGTTTCGCGCGCGCGCGCGATCACCGCGGCCTGATCCTCGGCCAGTCCCTTGTAGTTCAGGTGGCAATGGCTGTCGGCCAGCTTCACGCAGCAGTCTCCGGCACGTCCAGGACGATACGCGGAAAGATGGGAGTCGGCGGCGCGATGCGAAAGCCTTGCGCTGCCAGCCGGTCGTACCAGCCATGATCCTGCGCACTGGCGAAGCTCAGATCCTCGATCCCGATCTGTGCCAGCAGCCGGGCGGCCGATGCGGGAACAACCGGTGCGATATGCACGGCAAGATCGCCGATGACGCGGACCAGCGTGCCCAGCACGGCGTGCATCCGTTCCGGATCGGTCTTGCGCAATGCCCAGGGGGCCTGAGCGTCGATATAGGCGTTGCAGAGGAACACGGCGCTCATCCAGCTTTCCAGTGCCTGAGCAATCGACAATTCTTCGAATTGCTGACGGAACCGGGCGCACCCGGCACGTACTTCGGCGATCAGCGCGGCGTCGGCCGGATCGGCGCGACCCGGTTCGGGAAGCGCGCCATCCAGGTTCTTGGCAATGAAGCTCAGCGTGCGCTGGGCCAGATTGCCGAAGCTGTTGGACAGATCTGCATTGGCGCGCGTCGCAATTGCCTCGTCGCTGAACGTCCCGTCCTGACCGAAGCTGATATCGCGCAGCAGGAAGTAGCGCAGGGCATCCACCCCGACCAGGTCGGCAAGCGCGATCGGATCGACGACATTGCCGGTGGATTTCGACATCTTCTCGCCGCGGTTCAGCAGGAACCCGTGCCCGAACACCTGTTTCGGCAACGGCAGCCTGGCCGACATCAGAAAGGCGGGCCAATAAACGGCATGAAAGCGGACGATATCCTTGCCGATCAGGTGCAGGTCGGCGGGCCAGTATCGGTCGCCCTGCGGCGCATCGGGATAGCCGGCTCCGGTCAGGTAATTGGTCAGCGCATCGACCCAGACATACATGACATGGCCCGGGCTGCCCGGCACGGCCACGCCCCAGTCAAAGCTGGTGCGGCTAACCGACAGGTCGACCAGGCCTCCTTCGACAAAGCGCAGGATTTCGTTGCAACGCCCTTCCGGGCGAATGAACTCCGGGTTGGCGGCATAAAAATCGAGCAGCGGCTGCTGATAATTGGACAGGCGAAAGAACCAGGTTTCCTCTGCGGTCCATTCTACCGGCGTACCCTGTGGGGACAGCTTTATGCCGCCCTCCCCCTCGGTCAGCTCCTTTTCCTCGTAAAACGCTTCGTCGCGGACCGAATACCACCCCTCATAGCGATCGAGATACAGGTCGCCTGCATCGGCCATCGCTTGCCAGATCGCCTGGCTGGCGCGGTGGTGATCCGGTTCGACGGTGCGGATGAAACGATCATGGCTGATGTGAAGTTTGTCCGCCATTTCAATGAAATAAGACGACATTTCATCGGCAAACGCCCGCGTTTCCTTGTCCGCCTTGCGCGCGGTCTGCACCATTTTCAGGCCATGCTCGTCGGTGCCGGTCTGAAATCGCACATCGCGCCCTGCCTGGCGATGAAAGCGGGCGATCGCGTCCGCCGCGATCATTTCATAGGCATGGCCGATATGCGGCCGGCCATTGGGATAATGGATCGCCGTGGTGATGTAATATGGGTCGCTCATGCCGGCGCTCTAGCGGGGATCGTCGCCGGTTTGAAGGGCTCAGGCGACCTGTCGGTTGTCCAGCGCCAATCCAGCCAGGATGCTGGCGATCTCAAACACTGTCGCCCCTGCATCAAAGGATTGCGGCACGGCGACCGATGCAATGGCGCGCACCCGCGCATAGGCATCCAGTGCCAGCCGCAGCGGCTCCCCACGTCGATGCCGGGCATGATCGGCCACGACCGACGGCGCACGCGCCAGAAACGCCTCATACCGTTCCTGCGCCGCCTTGCCCGACAGCGCCTTGGCCAGGTGCAGCCGGATGCGATTATCGCCATCGCCATCCGACAGCAGCTTGGCAAAGGCACGCTCCAGCTCGGCCATGTCCAGATGGGCATAGGCAATCGCCCGCCCCGGCGATCCGGCACCCGCGGCAATCAGGGCGCGGCGGTCCTCCGCATTCAGGTCCGGCAAGGCACGGTCGATGACAACGCCCATTTCCGCATCGCTCAGCGGATCGAACCGCAACAGGCGGCAGCGCGACCGGATGGTCGGCAGCAACCGGCCCGGCGCATGGCTGATCAGCAGAAAGATCGTGCCCGCAGGCGGCTCCTCCAGACTTTTCAGCAGGGCATTGGCCCCTTCCCGCGCCAGATCGTCGACCGCGTCGATCAGGATAACCCGCCGATCGCCCATGCTGGGCCGCGTCGACAGCATCGGGCCAAGCGCCCGCACCTGATCGACGGTGATCGACCGGGCGATATCGACGTCCGGCTTTTCGGGATCCTTGGGCAGGCGGGCCAGCAGACGAAAATCGGGGTAGGCGGCGGCCGCCATCTGCCGCGCCACGGGATGATCCTCAGCCAGCGGTTCGTCCGCCAGTGCCATGCCCCATCCGCTGGCGGCGAGCAGCCGGGCGGCGGCATGGGTGGCAAAGCTGGCCTTGCCCACCCCCTCCGGTCCCGCGATCAGCCAGGCATGGTGCAGCGATCCGCCACGCGCCGCATCGAAAAAGGCTTCGCGCGCCGGTCGATTGCCGACCAGTGACGTCATGGTGCCAGTTCGCCCGGCCGGTCGAGCAGATCCGTGATGGCGCTCAGAACGCGCTGATGCACGGCCTCTGGCGTGCCGGACGCTTCGATGGACCTGAACCGGTCGGGATCGGCCGCGGCCATCCGTTCGAACTGGGCCGCCACGGCCCGGTGGAAATCGGTATCGCGCGCACCAAACCGGTCGGCAATGCCGCCATCGCGCGCCTTGGCCCGCGCCATGCCCGTATGTCCGGCAAGATGCAGCAGCAGCGTGCGATCCGGCATCAGCCCTTCGCTGCCGAACGCGTGCAGCGCCAGGATCGCGGCATCGTCCATGCCCTGCGCCCCCTGATAGGCGCGGGTCGAATCGATGAACCGGTCGCAGATGACGACCGTTCCGGTGGCCAGTGCCGGGCGGATCACCCGTTCGACATGATCGGCCCGGGCCGCGGCGAACAACAGCGTTTCGGCGCGCGCGCTCCACCGCCCGACATCGCCCTGCATCAACAGGGCGCGGATCGCCTCACCGCCCGCACTGCCGCCCGGTTCACGGGTCAGCAGGACGCGGCGGCCCGCCGCCTCGATCGCGGCGACCAGCAGCCGGGCCTGGGTGGATTTGCCCACCCCCTCCCCGCCTTCCAGCGAGATGAAGACGCCCGGCTGCATGGGATCAGGCGAACAACGACATCAATCCGGCCCAGATGCGGCCGAAAAAGCCGGCTTCGGCCACATCCGCCTCTGCCACCAGCGGCAGCGTCTGCGTCTGTCCGCCGGGCAGCGTCACGACCAGATCGGCGACATGGTCACCCGCCTTGATCGGCGCCTTGATCGGCCCGTCATAGACCACCTTGCCCTGAAACTTGGGGCTGGTGCCCGCCGGGACGGTCAGCGTCAGGTTGCGCGGGGCGACCAGGCCGACCTCGGCCGCACTGCCCATCTGCACCTCGGCAGTCGTCACGCGGCGACCTTTTGCGACTAGCGGCCGAGCCTGCCATGCGCGAAAGCCCCACTGCATGAAGCGCACCGATTCCTCGATCCGCTGATTAAAGCCGGTAAGGCCGGCCATCACCATGACCAGCCGCCGACCATCCTGATCCGCTGACCCTGTAAAGCCATAGCCGGCCTCTTCGGTATGGCCCGTCTTCAATCCGTCCGCACCGCGGACGCGGCCGAGAAGGGGGTCGCGATTGGCCTGGGTGATGGCATTGCCGGACCCCAGCTGCTTGCCCCAGGTGAAATCGGGCTTCGAATAGAACCGCTTGTAAAGGTCGGGATACCGCTCGATCGTGGCGGTGGCCAGCTTCGCCAGATCGCGTGCCGTGGTGTAGGTCCGCCCTTCGTCCGGCCAGCCATTGGAATTGCCGAACTGACTGCCGGTCAACCCGATTTCCTTGGCCCGCGCGTTCATCAGGGCGACGAACGCCTCTTCGGTGCCCGCAATCCCCTCGGCCAGCACGACACAGGCATCATTGCCCGACAGCGTGATGATGCCGTCCAGCAGATCGGCGACGGTTGGCTGTTCGCCCACCGCCAGGAACATGGTCGACCCCTGCGAATGCCACTTCCGCCAGGTTTCCGGGCGCACCTCGATCTTCTTGTCCAGGCTCAGTTCGCCCTTCTTAATCAGGTCGAACGCGACATAGGCCGTCATGATCTTGGCCATGGACGCCGGGGGCATCCGGCGATCCGCGTCCTTGGCATACAGCGTCGCGCCAGAGGACAGGTCGACCAGATAGGCGACCGGCGCGGGCGTTTCGAACGGCGGCGTCTGCGCGGGCGCAGGGGCAGTAACGGCAATCAGGAGCAGGCTGGGCAGGATCAGACGCTTCATGGCACTCACGATGGTAAATGGGGTGGACGGAACGGGGTTAGCGGCTTTCGACGACGCGCGCATCCGGGAAACCGCGTGCAACGACACTGGCACGGGATTTGTCGGCGGCGGCGCGATCGGGGAACGGGCCAGTGCGCACGCGGAACAGGGAGCCGACGGGGCTGACCTGACCGCCGATGCTGGCGGCCAGCTTGTCCGCCCGGTCGCGCGCCGACAAAACGGCGACCTGCACGAAATAGGTGCCCGTTACGGGTTTCGGCGCTGTCACCGGCTTTGGCTTGGCAAGCGGAGCGGGAGCCGATGAAGGAACGGGCGCAGCGGGTTTGGTAACGGCCGGTTGCGGCGTTGGCTTGGGCGCGGGCTTTGGCGGTGAAGCGGCGGGCTTTGCCGCTGCAACCGGAGCGACAGCCACCGCCGCCGCGCTGGCCACCGGCAATCGCTTGCGCAGGCCGGTCAGCAAGGCTGGCGGCGCATCCAGCCGCTGCGGCGCCGATCCGGCGCGCAGGACGGCAATCTCCTGCCCCGCCGCATTGACCGGACGGATCCGAACCGGTGCGCGTCCGCCCGGCGCGATGCCAAGCGCGGCCGCCGCATTGGTGGACAGTTCTAACGATCCGGCACTGCCGCCCGGTACGACAGTCAGCAGCACGGTCTTGCCCGTGTCGATCGCCGTCACCTCCGCAACGCTGCCCGCGGGCAGAACGGGGTGGCTGATGCTGGCCGTGCCGGATGCCGTCGCCGCGACCGTCGCATAGCCGACATCATCGATGCGGGCGGGCGCATCGCCGCTGCCCGAAACACCCTGCGGCGCATCGGCCGGCGCAGGCGGCGGACCCTGATCCTGCGCAGCGGCGGCCCCGGCCACGGCCAGCATCGCCATTCCCCCCATCAGCCAATGCACCGGCAATTCCCCCCTGCTCACGTCAATTGTCCACTTCGTCTGCCAGCAACCCGACCGACAGGGCGTAAAAGTTGGAGCAATTGTAATCCAGGATCACGCGATAATTGCCGGTCAGCAGATAGGCGGTCTGTCCGGGACCATCCGGTTCCAGCAACGTCGCCTGCACCGTGTCGGCCGGCCAGACACCCCGTTGCGGCACGACGCCCAGCGCACGCCATTCAGCCATCGTCCGCCACTGGCTATGCCGTTCGTGCACCCGCGGGCAACGCGGCGATACCAGCCGGTTGGCGATGCCCGATCGGTCGAATGTGGCGGGCACATTGACCGGAATGCCCCAGGGCTGACCCGCTCGCCAGCCGGCATTGACGAAGTAATTGCCGATGGACGCCAGCGTGTCGGCATCGCTGCGCCAGATATCGGCCATGCCGTCGCCATCGCCGTCGCGGGCGAGCCGCAACCAGACGGACGGCAGGAACTGCGGCCCGCCCGTCGCCCCGGCCCAGCTGCCGATCAGCCGGTCCCGCGGCACGCCGCGATCGAGCATCTTCAGTGCAGCGACAAACTCGCCGGCAAACAGGCTGCGGCGGCGTCCGTCATAGGCCAGCGTCGCCAGCGCGCGCGGCAGATCGAACCCGCCCATCACCGCACCATAACTCGTCTCATGCCCCCAGATGGCGACCATGATCGCCTCCGGCACCCCGGTTTCCCGCTCGATCCCCAGTAGACGCGCCCGATTCGCCTGATAGGCGCTGCGCCCCCGATTGATCAGCGCCGGCGTGACATGCTGGTTGCGATAGGGGGCAAAGGGCGGAATGCTGTTGGTGGTCACGCCGCCCGGCTGTCCGCGATCCAGCTCGATCACGCGCGGATTGAGCGTGAGGCCCGCCATCACGCTGTCCACGGTCTGCGGCCGCACGCCCTCTGCCAACGCCTGCGCGCGCAATTCGCGCAGGTACGCCTGAAACCCCGTCTCGTCCTGTGCCCATGCCGGATTGCCGGCGAGCAGAAGGAAGGACAGGGCAAGCATCAGACGAACCAACATGGGATCGCTCTGCCACAGGCACGGCAGGCGATGGAACCCCCGGCTTCGCCACACGGCCCCATTTTTCCGCCCGGCGGCACGGCTTGCGAGAATTGTCGCCGCTGCTAAGGGGAGTGCCGCGCGGAGAGGTGGCCGAGTGGTTTAAGGCAGCGGTCTTGAAAACCGCCGTGGGTTCACGCTCACCGTGGGTTCGAATCCCACCCTCTCCGCCAATCACCGACGGTATCGGCGGCGGGGGATGCGGTGACGGGGGAAAGCCTGACCTGGCTGATCGCGGCCATCGCGATGGTGGCGCTGCTCTATTCGTCGGTCGGTCATGCGGGCGCATCGGGTTATATCGCCGTGCTGACGCTGGCGGGGCTGGCCCCTGCCGAAATCCGGCCCGTTGCGCTGGTGCTCAACATCATCGTGGCCAGTATCGGCACCTGGCAATTCTGGCGCGCGGGGCATTTTTCGTGGAGCCTGTTCTGGCCCTTTGCCCTACTGGCCACGCCGATGGCGTTTCTGGGGGGCTCGCTTGCGCTACCCGCCGACTATCTGAAGATCGCGATCGGCGTGGTGCTGCTGCTGTCCTCCGCCAACCTGATCCTGCGCCCTGCCGCGGAGCGGGAGGGACGGCCGCCGCGCCGCGCCGTTGCGCTGGCATCGGGCGGGGTGCTGGGCCTGTTCGCCGGACTGACCGGCACGGGGGGCGGCATCTTTCTGACGCCGCTGTTGATCCTGACCGGTTGGGCACGGACCAAGCAGGCGGCGGGCGTCTCCGTGCCCTTCATCCTGGTCAATTCGGTCGCCGGGCTGGCGGGTAATCTGTCCGCAACGCGCAGCCTGCCGGAGTTCATCTGGCCGCTGGTTGCAGCGGTGATCGTCGGCGGCGGGCTGGGCGCTTGGCTTGGGAGCAATCGCCTGCCCCATCAAGCGATCAAGCGGCTGCTGGCGCTGGTTCTGCTGATCGCCGGCCTGAAACTGATCTTCGGTTGACGTGTGCGGTCCGGCTCAATCGAGCCCGATCATCCGTTCATATTCGTCTTCCGCCAGCGGCTCCTGAAACCGGACACCGGCGGCAAACTCATCCGTCCAGCGGACCTCAGCGATCCGCGGGCCGATGGTCGGAATAGTCAGCCAGATCAGCGCGCCAAGCGTCAGCGCGCTATAGGTTTCCAGCCTGGCACCCTCGCGGGACAGGTCCGTCACCCGGCACAGCGCCCGGTCCAGCCCGCCCCGGCCGATCCGCGCATCCAGCGAAACCGGCGTGCGGGCCATATGCCGGCTGCCGAACAGCATGGCGGGTTCGAACTCGGCGGCGAAACGGTGATGGCGTGCGGCAGTGGTCATGGCCCCGAAGCTAATCCGGGATGGCTAACAGCCGATTAACGATACCGCGCAATCACGCATGAAAAAGGCCCGGCGAACCATCGTCCGCCGGGCCATATTTCGTTCGGGGATCGCCCGCCCGCTTACTTCTTGGCGAGCGACAGACCGCCAAAGCGCTTGTTGAAGCGCGCAACCTGGCCACCCGCATCCAGCAGACGCTGGTTGCCGCCGGTCCATGCCGGGTGGGCCAGCGGATCGATGTCCAGCTGCATCGTGTCGCCTTCCTTGCCCCAGGTGGAGCGGGTTTCGAACACGGTGCCGTCGGTCATCTGCACCTTGATCATGTGGTAATCGGGATGGGTATCGGCCTTCATGAGTCAGCTCCGGATGCGGCTGGTTCCGACCAGCCTTGGAAACAAGCCGCGGCCGTTAGCCTTGTCCGGCCGAAAAGGCAAGGCACTGGCTATTTCCGGCCGAACAGCCGTTCAATATCCCCATGGGCCAGTTTGACCCAGGTCGGGCGACCGTGATTGCACTGGCCGGAATGGGGCGTGACCTCCATTTCGCGGAGCAAGGCATTCATTTCGGCCACCGACAGAGCGCGCCCCGCGCGGACCGATCCATGGCACGCCATGGTCGCGGCGACATGATCCAGCTTTTCCTTCAGGCTCAGCGCCTCGTCATAGGCCGCAAGATCGTCGGCCAGATCGATGACCAGCGCGGCGGCGTCCCGCGTGCCCAGCATGGCTGGCACTGCCCGGACCAGCACGGCGCGCGGGCCAAAGCGTTCCACCTCCAGCCCGAACGCGGCCAGTTCCTTCGCCCGCGCCTCGATCCGGTCGCACCCCGGTTCGTCCAGCTCGACCACTTCGGGCAGCAGCAGCGCCTGCGCCTTTACCCCGCCCTCGCCCATGGCGCGGCGCATCCGTTCCAGAACCAGCCGCTCATGCGCCGCGTGCTGATCCACCAGGACCAGCCCGTCCTCCGCCTCTGCGACGATATAGGTGCGGGCGACCTGACCCCGCGCAACGCCCAGTGGATAGGAAACCGCCTGCGGCACGGGGTCACTCGCCGCCTCGGCCCGCGCCTGAGGCGGTTCGGACAGGAACTGCAGACCGGCATCCGCCACCGCATTGCCCGCAGCCTCTGCACCGTACAGGCCGGGGGCGCTGGCAGGAACCGGCCATTGCGCCATTGGCGGTATTTGCGCCGGGGGGAATGATCCGCCGGGTTGCCAGTTCGCCATTGCGCCGGCCTGTGCCGCCTGGATGCTGCGATGGCCGGCGGCATCCAGCGCGCGGCGAAGGCCGCTGACGATCATGCCGCGGACCAGCGCAGGATCGCGAAACCGCACCTCCGTCTTTGCCGGGTGGACGTTCACGTCCACCTCGCTGGTCGGCAGGTCAAGGAACAGCGCCAGCACCGGATGCCGGTCGCGCGCCAGCATTTCGGCATAGGCACCGCGGACCGCCCCGATCAGCAGCCGGTCGCGAACCGGGCGGCCGTTGACGAACAGATATTGATGGTCGGCAACCCCCCGGTTGAACGTCGGAATGCCCGCCACGCCGCCCAGCCGGTAGCCGTCGCGTTCCAGCGCCACGATCACGCTGTTGTCCGCCAGCGCGCGGTCGGTCAGCGCCGCGACCCGCGCCGGGCGATCCTCGTCCGCCTGCACGCCCAGCGTCCTGCGCCCGTCATGGTCCAGCGAAAAGGCGATGTCGGGCCGCGCCATCGCCAGTCGGCGTACCACGTCCATGCAGGCGGCATATTCGGCACGCGGCGAACGCAGGAACTTGCGCCGTGCGGGCACGCGCTCGAACAATGCCTCCATGCGGACGCGCGTGCCGGGGGGCAGCGCCGCCGGCCCCTCCCCAACCTGTGCGCCGTTATCGACCACGAGCGACCATCCATCGGCCCCGCGCGGACGGGATTCGATGGTGAGCCGAGCGACGCTGGCGATGGACGGCAGCGCCTCGCCCCGAAAGCCCATCGTCGTCACACCCTGGATCGCGCCGTCGTCCCACAGCGATTCGGGCAGTTTCGACGTTGCATGACGCTCCAGCGCCAGCCGCATCTCGGCCGGCGTCATCCCGCAGCCATCGTCGCTAACCTCGATCAGGTCGATGCCCCCGCCGGACAGCCGGATGGAGATGCGCCCGGCCCCGGCGTCGATGGCGTTCTCGACCAGTTCCTTCAGCGCACTGGCGGGCCTTTCCACCACTTCACCGGCAGCGATACGATTGACCAGATGTTCCGGCAGGCGGCGTATTGACATGACCCCGGCTCTAGCCCAAGCGGCTGCTTTCCGCGACCCGCATCGGCATGAAAATCTCTGCCAGGGCGAGCACCCCTGCGGGGCGGGGAATTGAGGGCCAACGGGCAGCCGCAAGGCGCTCAGGATCACGGTATCGGGCGGTAGGGGTTCATGGTTTTTTCCCGACTTTTCAATTTCATGTCCCACGACATGGCGATCGACCTGGGCACGGCGAACACCGTGGTTTATGTGCGTGGACGCGGCATCGTTCTGAACGAGCCGTCGGTCGTGGCGGTAGAAACCCGCAATGGCGAGCGCCGGGTCAAGGCGGTTGGCGACGATGCCAAGCTGATGATGGGCAAGACGCCGGGCAGCATCGAGGCGATCCGCCCGCTGCGCGATGGCGTCATCGCCGACATCGACGTCGCTGAAGAGATGATCAAGCACTTCATCCGAAAGGTCCATGGCGGCCGCAAGTCGATGATGCGCTGGCCCCAGATCGTGATCTGCGTGCCCTCGGGTTCGACCAAGGTCGAGCGCCGCGCCATCCGCGATGCCGCCAGTAATGCGGGCGCGAGCCAGGTGTGGCTTATCGAGGAGCCGATGGCGGCCGCGATCGGCGCCGACATGCCGGTGACCGAGCCGATCGGTTCGATGGTTGTCGACATCGGTGGCGGCACGACCGAGGTTGCCGTGCTGTCGCTGCGCGGTCTTGCCTATTCCACCAGCGTGCGCGTCGGCGGCGACAAGATGGACGAAGCCATCGTCTCCTATGTCCGCCGCAACCACAATCTGCTGATCGGTGAAGCGACGGCGGAGCGGATCAAGCAGGAGGTCGGCGTTGCCAAGCCGCCGCTCGACGGGATTGGCCAGACGATCCACATCAAGGGCCGCGACCTCGTCAACGGCGTGCCCAAGGAAATCCAGATCAACCAGGGCCAGATCGCCGAGGCGCTGTCCGAACCTGTCGGCGCGATTGTCGAGGGCGTCCGGATCGCGCTGGAAAACACCGCGCCCGAACTGGCGGCGGACATCGTCGATCAGGGCATCGTCCTGACCGGCGGCGGCGCGCTGCTGGCCGGGCTGGACGAGGTGCTGCGCGACGAAACCGGACTGCCGGTGTCCGTTGCCGAAGATCCGCTGACGTGCGTTGCGCTGGGTACGGGCCGCGCGCTGGAGGATCCGGTGTATCGCGGCGTGCTCCTCGCGGGCTGATCCAGGGAGCGCGGTCATGGCACCGCCGAAAAACCGCCCCGGCTTTTCCAAACGGGCGCAATATTCGCTGTTCATCGGCTATGTGATCGCCGTTTCCGGCGTCGTCATCGGCGCGGCTGCATTGCTGCTGTCCATTCTGGATCCGCAGGCATTCGGCGTGCTGCGCGGCACGGTGCGAGAGGTGACGACCCCCTTTGCCACCGGCACGCACTGGACCCGGCGACAGCTGAGCGCCATTCCGGAGGGGATCGGCGCATATTTCGGCGCGGTCAGCGAAAACCGGCGGTTGAAGCGCGAACTGGCGGATAATCGCCTGCTGTTGCAGCGGGCGCGCGCCCTGACCGTCGAAAACCAGCGGCTGCGCGCCATTGCGCAGCTGCGCGAGCGGGCGATCGAGCCGGTGATTGCGGCGCGCCTGGTCGCTTCATCCGCGTCGAGCACCCGGCGCTATGCCATCCTGAATGCAGGCTCGATGCAAGGCGTGAACCGTGCCCAGCCTGTGCGCGGGCCAGAAGGACTGATCGGGCGCGTGATCGAAACCGGCCCGAATAGCGCCCGGGTTCTGCTGATCGTCGATCCGGACAGCGTCGTGCCGGCGCAGCGGACGCGCGACGGGATGCCGGCGATCATCAACGGGCGCGGCGATGGCATGGTCGATATCCGCGTCGCCAATGTGTCCAACGCGCCGCTCAAGGCCGGGGACAGCTTCATCACATCGGGCGCCGGCGGCATCTACCCGCCCGGCATTCCCGTCGCGCGCGTGCTGGCCAGTGGCCGCGACGCAGTGATCGGCCGGCCGTTCGCCAATCCCGATGCGCTCGATTTTGCGCTGGTCCAGCGGGCATATGTCCCTGAACTTGCCCGGCCGGACGAAACGCCGCCCGAAAATGCGGGCGCGGCGGAATGACGCCGAGCGGCCGCAGCCTGCTTGGCGCCGATGAACGGGTGCACAGCCGGCGCTGGCTGATGCCGGCGGCGGTGATGGTCGGTTCCCTGCTGTCGCTGTTGCCGCTGGTCGCAACGGCCCCCCTGCTGCCGCCCTTTGGCCTGATGCTGCTGATCGGCTGGCGCTTCCTGATGCCGGGCAAGGTGCCCGCGTGGTTTGCCCTGCCGCTCGGCCTGTTCGACGATCTGGTCAGCGGTCAGCCGGTCGGCAGCGCGGTCGTGCTGTGGACATTGTGCCTTCTGGGCATCGACGTGCTAGATACGCGGCTGATGTGGCGTAGTTTCTGGCAGGACTGGCTTGTGGCATCGGGCGCTGTCGCCTTTTGCCTGATCGGCGGGCGGATCTTTGCCGCGCCGCTATCCTCTCATGTCGATACCGCGCTGATGATCCAGATTGCGGCGTCTGTCGTGCTGTTGCCCGTCGTGTTTCGCATCGCGGCCTGGCTCGATCTCAAGCGAGTGGTCGCATGAAGGTCGATAACCTGCTTGGCGGGTCCACCAAGCTGATGACCGAGGCGCAGCAGGCGTTCAGCTTTTCGCGCCGCGCCCTGTTGATGGGCGGGTTGCAGGCGGGGGTCGGCGTGGTGCTGGCCGGACGCATGGCATGGTTGTCCGTTGCGGAGAATGAACGGTACCGGACGCTGTCGGAAAGCAATCGCGTCAACCTGACGCTGGTGCCACCGCGGCGTGGCTGGATCGTCGATCGCAACGGCGCGGCGATCGCGTCCAACCGCACCGATTTTCGCGTCGACCTGATCCCCGACCGGATGAAGGACGGCGAGCAGACGCTTGGCCTGTTGCAGCAGCTTCTGGCGCTGACCGCCGACGATATGCAGCGGATCCGTGACGACCTTAAGGGCGCGTCCGGTTTCCGACCCGTGCAGGTTGCGGAGAACCTGGATTGGGAACGCTTTGCCGCGGTCAATGTCCGCCTGCCCGAACTGCCGGGCGTTGAGCCCGCGCGGGGATTTGCGCGCCATTACCCGAATGGCGCGGCGGTTGCTCACCTGATCGGCTATGTCGGTGCCGCCAGTGCCGAACAGTTCAAGAAGGAACGCGACCCTCTGCTGGTCACGCCGGGGTTCAAGCTGGGCAAGGACGGCATTGAAAAGGTGCTGGAAACCCGCCTTCGGGGTCAGCCGGGTGCGAAGCGGGTGGAAGTGACCGCCAGCGGCCGACTGGTCAAGGAACTCGCCACGCGCCCCGACACGCCGGGTCAGACGGTGAAACTGACCATCGATCTGGGGTTGCAGGATTATGCCGCACGCAGGCTGGGCAATGAATCCGGAGCGGTCGTCGTCATCGACACCCGCACGGGCGGCATCCTGGCGATCGCATCTATGCCCGCCTATGATCCCAACGCCTTTTCCGACGGCATCAGCCGGGCCGAATGGGGATTTCTGACGGCCGACGATCACCTGCCGCTGACCAACAAGGCGTTGCAGGGCCTGTATCCGCCCGGATCGACGTTCAAGCCTGCAACGGCACTGGCAGCGCTGCGTTCCGGCATCGATCCCGAACGCACCGTGAACTGTCCCGGTGGATATCAGCTTGGCAACCGCTTCTTCCGCTGTCTGGGCCGGCACGGGCCGGTCAATCTGCACCGCGCCATCGCCAAGAGCTGCAATACCTATTTCTACACCGTCGGGCGCGAGGCGGGGATGGAGGCGGTGGCCGATGCCGCGCGTCAGCTTGGTCTGGGCGCGGAATATCCCCTGCCCTTTCCCTCTCAGCGTTACGGAACGGTGCCCGATCCGGCATGGAAGCTGAAAAAGTACAAACAGGCATGGACTGCGGCCGATACGCTCAACGCTTCGATCGGTCAGGGCTATCTGCTGGCCAGTCCGTTGCAGCTGGCGGTTCAGGTCGCGCGGATCGCGTCCGGCCGGGCGCTGGTGCCCCGCATCCTTGCCGAAGAACCGATTGTCGGCCCGTCGCTGGACGTGCCGCCCGACCGCATGAACCTGATCCGGTCGGGGATGGACGAGGTGGTGAACGGGGCCGGCACGGCGGGACGCAGCCGGCTTCAGCTCGACGGCATCCGCATGGGCGGCAAGACGGGTACGGCGCAGGTGCGGCGGATCGAGGGCGGCGCCCGCGGCGGCCTGAACGTTCCGTGGAAATATCGCGACCATGGCCTGTTCGTCGGGTTCGCGCCCGTCGATAATCCGCAATATGCCGTTGCCGTCGTCATCGAACATGGCATGTCGGGCTCCGGAGCGGCAGCGCCGGTGGCGCGCGATGTCATCACCTGGTTGTTCGACCGGGAAAAGGCGATGGCGACCCTGACTGCGCTCGAAACCGAATGGGGCGGCACCATTGCCGAGCGCATGGCCCGCAAACAGGCCGCATGGCTGTTTCAGCGCGATGCCGAGCGGCGTGCACAGGCTGGCGGCTCCGCTCCTGTTGCAGGCGCTCCGCGATGAAGGTGAACGAGATCGTCCCGTCGACCATCGCGGACCTGCCCTGGCGGCTGCTGCTGCTTGTCATCATGATGGGCGGATTCGGCCTTCTGGTCCTTTATTCCGCTGCGGGCGGCAGCATCAGCCCCTGGGCGCAGTCGCAAGGGATCCGGCTGGTCGCCTTTATCGGCCTGGCGATCGGCATTTCGCGGGTACCGACGACCTTTTGGTCCCGCTGGGCACTGCCGGGCTATGCCGGTATCCTGATCCTGCTGATCCTGGTCGAGCTGCTGGGGGCGGTGCGCGGCGGGGCGCAACGATGGCTGGACCTGGGGTTCATCCGGTTGCAGCCGTCCGAATTGATGAAACCGTGCATCGTGCTTGCGCTCGCCCGCTTCTACGAGATGCTGCCACCGGTCGAAACCCGACGTTTCGCGGGGATCTGGCCGGGGGCCGTGCTTATCGGCGTGCCGATGGGGCTGGTCATGCTGCAACCCGACCTTGGCACCGCCCTGATGATCGCCTTTGGCGGAATTGCGGTGATGTTCCTGGCCGGTGTCCCTCTCCGCCTGTTCATCGGCGGCGGGCTGGGTGTTGCGCTGGCGGTCCCGCTGGCGGTCAATTTCCTGTTGCACCCTTATCAGCGCAACCGGGTGCTGACCTTCCTTGATCCGGAAAGCGATCCGCTGGGCACCGGCTATCACATCAGCCAGTCAAAGATCGCGATCGGCTCTGGCGGCTGGTTCGGCAAGGGGTTCCTCAATGGCACGCAAAGCCATCTGGACTACCTGCCGGAAGGGCACACCGATTTCGCGCTGGCGACGATGATGGAGGAATGGGGTCTGGCCGGCGGCGTCATGCTGATCATCGGGTTTGCGCTGCTGATCGGCTGGGGCATCCATGTCGGCATGAAGGCGAAGACACGGTTCGGAAAACTGACCGCCGCGGGGCTTTCCGCCACAATCTTCTTCTACGCGTCGATCAACATGGCGATGGTCATGGGCCTGGCCCCGGTGGTGGGCATCCCCCTGCCCTTTATCAGCTTTGGCGGGTCGGCGCTGATGACCGTGATGATCTGTATCGGAATCATGATGGGAATCGACCGCTCGGCATCCGATCGAAAGCGCCCCTGACATTTTTTGTGCCATCCGGTGTTGCCAAGCACCAAACCCGATGCTAACGGCCCGCTCTCGCTTGACGGGACCGGCCTCAACCGGCTCATGTCATCCGCGAATGGACGCATAGCTCAGTTGGTAGAGCAGCTGACTCTTAATCAGCGGGTCCTAGGTTCGAGCCCTAGTGCGTCCACCATATTTTCAATGACTTAGCGCTAATCTCGAGGTCAGTTCCATCATCAAGGTAGCGTTTTAGGTAGCGGACGCCCTGCGACGCTCTGACACTTTTTGACGCCAAGCTGTTGTTGCTTCGGCCAGCAGATCTCCCACGCACCACTCCGTCGTCAGTTTTGCCGGGAATCGCTTTGGTCAGGCCTAATCCATTCCCCAATAGATCGGGTTGTGCAGCCATTCGTTGATGGCTGATTCCCGCCAACCGGAACAGCGCTCTGCGATCTTGATCTGTTTGGGGAAGGTCCCTCTCCTGATCTTCCGATAAAGGGTGGCGCGCGACAGGCCGGTGCGCTCAAGCACGATGGGCAGGCGAAGGATACGGTCGGGACTGGTCGAGGTCATGTGCTCATCATCCTTAGGTTGTGATGCCCTGTTTCGGGCAGCTTTCGGATGATGCGAGCGGCCGTCAATGCGTTGAGATTCGGCGGTTTCTACGCTGTGATGACCTGTCGTTAGCTGGCCTTCGCCGGCGCTTTCCGGAGTGCGACCAAATATTTTTGCCGCTGGTCAGTGCGAGCCGGCGCGGTCGTCCCCTGCCCTCACGGCAACCGCATCTGTTGCGCCGGAATGCCGGTGGCCGTCGCTGGCTGCTAGCCCCGCCCGGACGGTGCGCAACCCCGGCGGTGCCCGGGTCATCCACTTCGTCGCTGCCCTTGCGGGTGCGCCCCGCCCTTGCCGGCGGGGCTTGCGGGCCTGCTCCTGCCGCCCCCCGGCCATCCCGGCGCTGGACCTGGGCGGTTCTCGCAGGAGGACATCATGGGCAAAGCGAACCGGGTCGATCGCAAGGCACTGCGGCGCATGTCGCCCTTGGCGCGACAGCTCATAGCGGATACCTCGCGCAGGCCGAGCAGCTTCTCGACCGCATCGCACCTGCGCTGGAACGCGTCCTCAACCTCATCCTCCGCGGCAAGAGCGTCTCCAATGCGCAGTTGACCGCCATGAACAGCGTTCACGAAGCCGCCCGCGAGCTGACCCCGCCTGCAATCGCGTCCTCGGTCGCGACCGGCGAGGGATCAGGCGAGTTCAACGCCAACGTTACGAAGCTGCAGAACCTGCTGTTCGCGGGCAGCGCCGACGTCTGTAGGCGTTTCCACCAGCTTCCAAAGGGCGCCGGCGCCTTCATCGCCTGGACCGCCGACCTGATCAAGAACGCCGATGAGGCCGAGGCGCAGGAACCGTGGGAACTCGTCGGCGGCGTGCCCGCCAGTCTCGGCAAGATCCGAGAGATCCTCGTTCGCATTAGGATCATTGCAGGGGATGCTGCCGGGCGAACCGTACACCCGGGCGTGAGTTTTGCCACGCTCCTCGGCAAGGCAAAACCCGACAACGCGCTCCGCCTTGTCGCCTCAGTGGTCGAGACGAGGATGACGGTGGCGCGCAACGCGCTAGCAGCCTCGATCCGGTCCCAACTGGTAGATAACGGCGTCGAGGCTCTGGTGCATGTCGTGGAGGACCCCGACGCAATCCTCCCATGGCCACCCAGCAAGGTACTCGTCGTGATCCCACTAACTTCGCAGATGGAGATCGAGAGCCACGCGATCGCAACCCTAGCCGCCCGTCGGGCCGTCCCGGACGGCATCAGGCTCACGTTGATCCCGAGCGTCGACGGACTGGTGCTGCCGGCGCGTAGCGTCAGCGGCTACGAGACACTGCTACCTCTCCCCGACGAGGCCGACGTTTGGATCGAACAACTCGGCCTCCCCTTCTTCCGCGCGGAAATCTCGCCGATCCTGAACATGGCGGTGGCGAAGGCATCGGCCTTACAGTCGATGGACCGCCTCAATCTAGGCATCGCCGGTCGCGGGCGATGTCCATGAAGAAGTAGCGACCATGGGCGAGGCCGTCATTCACCTCCTGCAGGGTATGGACGATGAAGTTGACCGGGGTGTTGAGCGTCCTGGTGATGCCAAGCTCGCGGTTCAGCCGGTCCTCGAGCTTCAGCCAGTAGCTGACCCGGTCGGTTAATCGCTTGTCGTTGACGATGACCAAGAGGTCGAAGTCCGACTTGTAGCCCTTTGCGGTATGCGGCTCATCGACCCAGCCGCCTCTGGCATAGCTGCCATAGAGGATCACCTTGAGGATGCGGCCCTTCTTCTTCCACTCATGCTTGGCCAGCGCCAGCGCATCGTCGAACTCCTCAAACAGGATCTGCACCACCCGCTCGAGCTCGCGCTGCTTGGCTGGCGGTAGATGATCGATATCGCTGCGCATGGTCTCCTCACCCTGTAGGGCTTGATCGGGGATGGCAAGTCATTGGCAAGGCTCACCATGGCCAAAGACGCCGCCAGATTGGATCGGGTTCACGATCTGCCTCGATGAGTCGCTTCAGCGCCTCGACCAGCGCGGCCTCTACTCTCCCCACGCTGATCCCGAACATCATCGCCAGCGCCTCGTTGCTGAGCGAGGGGTCCGAACGCAGCGCCAGGATAGGTCGGCGCGGCGACGCGGATCGCGATCGCGTCGCGCCAGCGGCGGTTCCATTCCGGCAGTGCCGCCGCCGGCAGGTTCGCGCGCGGTATCTGCTTCTCCGCGAGCGGTAAGCCACCGAACCCGACGACCTCTCCGTTCGGCGCTCTCGCGGCAGAGGCGGCGATGTCCGATCGCGGGGAGAGCGCTAGCGCCACCTCGCAGATCCGCACCACCTTGTCATGGGTGCCGTCCTCGCCGGGAATGCCGATCTCGTTATAGTCGCAGCGTATCACCCGGCCATCGGGAGACTCTTCGAACGTCGGTTCCGTCGCCCACGCGATCTCGTGGGACATCCGGTCGACAAGATCTTGCTCCCTCGCTAACGCCGAGAGGGTCTGCAATTGGACCGACTGCGGACTGGCAGCGCCGGCCTGCTATGGACCGAGGAAGACGCTCTACAAACGGTTCGTGCGCTGGGCGGCGAAGGGCGTGTGGCAGAACTTGTTCTTTGCGCTGGCAGCAGCAGGCGGGCCATCCGCCGAGGTTCTGATCGACAGCACCCATATGAAGGCGCACCGCTCGGCGGGCGGCGGAAAAGGGGGGCGCTCATCCAGGCGATCGGGATCAGCCGGGGCGGCCGCAACAGCAAGCTCCACGCGCTCATCGACGGCGAAGGTCGGCCGCTCCGCTTCCTGCTAACCGGCGGCCATGTCGCCGACTGCCGCGCAGCCGATGTGCTGCTCAATGACCTTGCGCCGCACACCATCGTGCTCGCGGACAAGGCTTACGACAGCAATGCGATCCGCGACCTGATCGAGCGCCAGGGGGCCGTCCCGAACATCCCGTCCAAGGCCAACCGGCGCTGGAAAAGCTGCTTCTCCAAGACCCTCTACAAGGGCCGCAACGCTGTCGAGCGCATGTTCTGTCGCCTCAAGGACTATCGTCGCATCGCCACCCGCTACGACAAACTCGCCACCAACTTCCTCAGCGCCGTCTACCTCGCCGCCGCCGTTACTTGGTGGTTATGAGTCCTCACCCTATTCCTCGATAACGTAAACACCAAGTCCTAGAACCAGTGCATTCGACGGGGCGCCGGGGGCTCCTATGTCATAGATAACATACAGGCTCTGGTTTGGCTTTTCAGCCAATATTGTTACATAGGGATCCGGAAAGTGATTCACCGCCGGCGGCATCAAATCTGCTATATCGTTTTTGATTGTAAAGCCGTCACGCTTTAGGACAGGCAACACATCGTTTACACGATATTTGTATAGATCTACATCCTGAATCGGAATGTCTACCCTTTGATTGCTTGAGTTCATTACTGTTTGGGTTGCAGCATAGCCATGGTAGGTCGTTCCCGGCGGACATTGAAATATTCCGAGCGTGACTCCCACTGGTTTGGGGTTGTCAACACATTTGCCAGACTCATAGCTGACGAATGTAAAGATGTTCCGCTCGATCGGGAGTGACTGAGGTGCCGAAGATAACGCCGTCATGAACCGATTATGCAGCTGACTAAAACTTTCAGTCGATGCGCTGTTTATAATTAATCCCATCGTTTCGCGTGGGGACCCTGGTATAATAAATAACTTCTTTGTTTCTGTCGTCGAATGCAATTTACCGGCTATCATTTGTGATGGTTTTGCAACCGCCAAATGCATTTTTTCACTAGGAATACTGCATCCAGACAAATTAATTTGTGACATAAATAATAGCAATAAGCAGCTTGCCATGGACAAATGGATATTCATAGCCTTATCAATACTGTCGTCAACTGTAGCTGTCGTTACAGGCCTTGTCAGAGAAAAGATTGACAGTTTATTCATCTTTTTGTTCTGCGCATGGCATCAACGACTGCAATCGCGCTTTTGCCTCCTCAAGCCCGTCCTGGTGTTGGACTATTCCAACTTGAATAACTCTGCCCGGAGCACCGCCGCCTGGCGAGGGTGTGTAAACCCAAAGCGGGCCACGATCTGCGATGGCTGCTTTCCGGTAAAGTTCAATTGCCTTCTCGAGGCCTTTGGGCTCAGTCGAATCTTCAAACCATTGACCGAGCTTGTATTGCGATTGCTTATCACCGCCTTGGGCTTTTGCCGCGAGCGCCTGCAAGGCTGGATCGGCAGCGCCGGGCCGCAACGAAATCCCCATATAGTGAGTCGATGCACACCCGGTCGACAACGCGGCTAGGAACGATAGCGCATGGAAGCCCCAAGGCTTAAGGTGCGTTTTCGTTGTTTCTTGCCTCCGACTCTGCATTTATTCATCTTTTCTATTTCATTCTTTACATCAACAAAAAATGATTACCGCGTCAAGCATACTTCCACGTTTTTGCTGTCGGTAATGCTTCCGCTACTCGATCTGCAAACCCGAATCTAGGGTGAGGACTCATAACCACCAAGTAACGGCGGCGGCGAGGTAAACGGCGCTGAGGAAGTTGGTGGCGAGTTTGTCGTAGCGGGTGGCGATGCGACGATAGTCCTTGAGGCGACAGAACATGCGCTCGACAGCGTTGCGGCCCTTGTAGAGGGTCTTGGAGAAGAAGCTTTTCCAGCGCCGGTTGGCCTTGGACGGGATGTTCGGGACGGCCCCCTGGCGCTCGATCAGGTCGCGGATCGCATTGCTGTCGTAAGCCTTGTCCTCGAGCACGATGGTGTGCGGCGCAAGGTCATTGATCAGCACATCGGCTGCGCGGCAGTCGGCGACATGGCCGCCGGTTAGCAGGAAGCGGAGCGGCCGACCTTCGCCGTCGGTGAGCGCGTGGAGCTTGCTGTTGCGGCCGCCCCGGCTGATCCCGATCGCCTGGATGAGCGCCCCCCTTTTCCGCCGCCCGCCGAGCGGTGCGCCTTCATATGGGTGCTGTCGATCAGAACCTCGGCGGATGGCCCGCCTGCTGCTGCCAGCGCAAAGAACAAGTCCTGCCACACGCCCTTCGCCGCCCAGCGCACGAACCGGTTGTAGAGCGTCTTCCTCGGTCCATAGCAGGCCGGCGCATCGACCCAGCGTCCGCCCGACTTCAAGACGTGGATGATGCCGCTGATCACGCGCCGGTCATCCACCCGCGCCACACCCCGCACCTTGTCCGGCAACAACGGCCGAAGCCGCTCAAACTGTGCCTCACTCAACCAAAACTCGCTCAAATCCACGCTCCCGCCGTCGCAGAGCCTGAATCACATCTAACCCGCCAAGGGATCCCCGTTTATGGGTCCTGACCCTAGGGCAACTGCTAGGCCGGAGACATCGGGCCTAACAGGGCGTCGCAATACTAGGGTAATCTTATGTACAAAAAATGGTATTGCTGTTTTGTGGCATAATGCCGGCAAGCTGCACCGGCGAGGAGTAGCATTTACTTAATAGTAAACATGAATTGCATCGTGCTGTAGTGATGAATGATGTCTATATAAAATACAAAGTTCCTCCGCATCAATTTCGCAATGCCAAGGTTCATATGCATTACGGGCTTGGTATTTTCGCGATATTCAGGAGAATGACTTTGAGGAAGCAATAAAAATTATGGTAATGATGCGTCGATCTGATCCAGATATCTTAAAAAATATCGCCACCAAGTGTGAAAATCAGGCCGCCTCTAATCCAGAGTTTGAATTTTTCGCTCAAGCGGCCGCAGAGGTCTATAGACGAACTGACAAGTGACCAAATATGTAAGATTGTCGGCTGAATAGTCCATCTTTATCAGTCCATTAAAAAACTGGCCCATTTAGCCATTAGCTCGCTACGTTTGACGAAATAGTCCGTCCGGCGATAGGCGGCTTCGGCGGCGTTGGGCACGCGGTGCGCCAAGGCCTTCTCGGTGATTTCCTTGGGGAACTGAATGCATTCCGCCGCCCAATCGGCAAAGCTGCTCCTGAACCCGTGCACGGTGATCTTGTCGATCTTCATGTCGCGGATGGCCTTGAGAAAGGTCGTATCGCTGATCGGCTTTCTTCCGGTCAGGGTGAACAACGCCCTGCCCGGCGCAATATAGCCGTCCAGCGCTTCATGCTCGGCCCGCATGCGGTGCAGCAAGGCCAGCGCTGGTGCGGAGAGCGGCACCACATGCGGCTGTTTCATCTTCATCCGGGAAGCAGCGATGGACCAGGTCGCTGCATCCAGATCGAACTCGTCCCAGGTCGCATAGCGCGTCTCGTTCGACCGGACCGCGGTCAGAATGGTCAGCTGCAGGGCATCGCGGCCGATGGTCCGCTCCTGCCGTGCCAGCTTCTGCAGGAACGCTGGCACCGCGGCATAGGGCATGGCGGCCCGATGCTCGACCTGCCTGATCTGGCGCGGCAGTCCCCGCGTTACCAACCGCAGTGAGATTTCGGCAGGGATGTGACCCTTGATATGGGCATAATCCAGAACCGTACCGATGCGCTGGAGAAGACGGCGTGCCGTGTCCGGCTTCTCCATCCAGATGGGCTCCAGCACCTTCAGCACCTGAACGCTGTCGATGGCGTCGACGCGCTTTGCGCCGATCTCGTCGAACACATGGTTCTCGAAGCTCGATATCCAGGACAGGTTGCGGCGATCCTTCCAGCCCTTCTTCATCGCTTCATAGCAGCGTCGGGTGACCATCTCGAAGGTGGGGGTGTTGGCTCGCCTGAGCCCCCGCTCCTTCACCGGGTCCTTGCCGCTTCGCACCATCTTGCGAAGCTCGATCGCAAGGCACCGGGCATCGGAGCGTGATACGTCATGGACCGGGCCAAGTCCGAAGTCTCGGCGGACGCCCTTGTACTGCATCCGCAAGACCCATGATCGCGAGCCTGATGGACGGACAACAAGACAAAGGCCGTGACCATCGGTGTGGCGCCCTGGACCAGCGGTGCGCCCCTTGAGAGCTGTGAGTGCCAAGTCAGAATTCCCTCTTTTTCCTGTACCTCTCCCCGGCCCACTTATGATCCGCGATTGAGCGGTTCACCGTGAGACAGGGCGGCACAAACCCAGCATGGACATTCCAGCAATCTCAATAGGTTGAGACGCACTGCAACATCCTGCTATGAGGCTATTCTGCTCGTAGGGGTCACCATCGGCTTATTCCGACATCATCATGGCGGCGGCCGCCACGGCCAGTCCGGGCATGATCAGCCGCTCCATGCGGGAACGGCGGGCGGTTCCAAGTTCGCTCATCGCGCCGGACAGGCCGGCCGTGACCGCGCGGCCCATCGGTTCCTGCTGATCCTCCCACACCGGACGCAGGGCCGCCGCCAGCACGTTGCCGCGCACGATCAGCCAATCCTCGATCTCCTGATCCGGCGTGGCCCCCATCTCGGTCTTGTATCCGGTATCACCGCAACCCCAGTCGATGGTCCGCACGCCCGATGCGATGGCGTGATCCAGGCTGTGCCGTGTCACGATCATGCCCGGCCCGAACCGGGCAAAGGCGGGATCATAGCCCGATGCGATGGCATAGAGCATCGGGCCGGCAATCAGGTCGAAGGAAAAGGCGACCGGTTGATCGTCCACGTACAGGATGGTTGCGTGCAACCGTTCGGCCAGATGCCGGTCGGCCAGCAGCTCAAGCCAGCGCCGACGGGCGGCGGGATCGATGAACTTTGCGCCGCTGCGGTCGGTATCGGTGCCGATCCAGCTTTGTGCCTCGATCCGGGCGAGATCGTTGAGCACCACGTCGCACCATTCGGCACCCCGGACGATGCGGACGGTCATCGTGCCCAGTTCGGCAAGACGGCGTTCCGCGCCCCCGATCCGGCGGCGGCGCGACCGGCCCATGGCCCCTTCGGCAAGCATCCGTGCATCGACCTGCTGAACGAAACGCGTGCCGAGCCGGCGGACCAGGATGTGCCAGCCGAGCATTGCCGCCGCATCCCGCATCAGCATCGCCGCGCGATCCCCGGCATAGGCAGGCCCGATACGCAGCACCGGCCCGATGCCCTGCTGAATACGGGGGACAGACAGGGCGCGGGCCAGATCCAGGCTGGTCAAATCGGCCGCAGCGGGGAAGCTGCGGAACGGCCAGTAGCCGCCGCCGACCGCGTTGATGCCGGGAAAGGACGTATTTGCCGGTTCAATCGGGATTGCGGCCAGCGGCGTGCGGTCGGCGCGTTCGATATAGAGGGTTCGGGCGCCGGGCGTGCGGCTGTTGCCGAACCAGCTGCGGCGGAGGAACTGATGGCTGGGCAGATCGAGCGCGCAGGTCCGGTCGATGACGGCGGGATAGCCGGACAGAAGATGCGCCACCGGCGGCCGGTCGTCCCGGTTCTCCTCCTCGGCGCGTCCACCCGCCATCTTGTCTGCCGCCTCCTGCATCCCGGATGCAGGCGCTATAGGCAGATAATCCATACCGGTTGGTAAACCGGGTGGATCAGGCCGGCCCTGCGAACCGGCGGATCAGCGGTAGCGGGACCGGCGCGGCACCCGCTGCGCGGCAGGAAGCGGCTGGATCACCGGGCGAGCCGGGCCGAACGCCACCTCTCCCGGTGCGACGGCGACCCAGTTTGCGGCGACGACCATGTTGAACCGTGCGTCATTGACCGGATCGGGCAGGATTTCGATGATCGGCGGCGGCAGGGGCCGGTCCGGATGGCGCAGCACCGCAATCGGCCGGTCGGTGACCGCCACCGTGCCGCCCATTTCCGTTTCCTGATACAGCCGCCGGGCAAAGGCATACGGAAACCGGATGCAGCCATGCGAGGCCGGATAGCCGGGCAGCTGACCGGCATGAAGCGCGATACCGGTCCAGGTCAGCCGCTGCATGTACGGCATCGGCGCGTTGGAATAGAGATTGGAGCGGTGAAACACCTTTTTCTGAAGGATGGTGAATTCCCCGATCGGCGTTTCCTTGCCGCGCTTGCCCGTCGAGACGGTGGATATGCCGATCAGCCTGTCGCCGCGATAGACCAGCGCCTTTTGCATGGGGATCGAGATGACGATGGCGACCGGGCCAGCGGCCCCGGCATCGTCGAACCAGCGGTGATCGCCGGGCCGCATCCGCTCCACCGCAGCGACCGGCATCGGCAGGTCCACCGGTTCGGCCGCGCGCGCCATCCCGCCGGACATCAGCGTCAACAGGACCACAAACAGCGTCAGGATCAGGCGGGACTCGCACATTGCGGCGGGATTATTCCCATTTCCATGCCGCTTGGCGAGTCCCGGTTAACGGCACGTCAACCTTGGCGGGCGCACGATCAGCCGTGCGACAGGAGCGACCAGCACGCCGGACGCGGCGGCAATGGACAGGACGAAATCACCAAGCCATGCTATCTGGGTTTGAAACAAGACGGGCGCGCAATGTTGGCCAATGCCGATGACTGATCCACTGCATCCTCCGGCCGATACGGCACTGGCCGGGCGCCGGGCGTTTCTGACCGGCGCGGCGTTGATCGGTGCCGGCGTGCTGACCGGATGCGCCACCCGGTCAGCGACCACCGGTTTGCGTATCGCAACGGCGGCCGCTCCGCGCCAGCCGACGCCGGTGCCCGCCGGTGCCCTGCCCGCCGAGCCGCCTGCGCTGCTGGCCCGGGGGGATGCGCCGCGCGGCGTGCGCGCCGACCTGTACCGCCGGGCGCTGGCCGCGATGGAGTGGCACGGCACCCGCATCCCGGCGCGCGATCGCATCGTGATTGCCGATTTCACCCCCGGTTCGGCCCGCCCCCGGTTGCAGCTGATCAACCTTGAGGATGGAAAGGTCCGCGAGCTGCTGGTCGCGCACGGCATCGGGTCCGACCCGGGCCATAGCGGCTTTCTGCAACGCTTTTCGAACGTGCCGGACAGTGAGTGCACCTCGGCCGGCACTTATGTGACGCGCGATTACTATGTCGGCCAGCACGGCCATTCCCAGCGGCTGATGGGGCTGGACCCCACCAACAACCTGGCGTTCGAGCGGGCGATCGTGATCCACGCCGCCTGGTATGCCAATGCCGACATGATCGAAAAGCACGGCAAGCTTGGCCGCAGTCAGGGATGCTTCGCGGTTGGCGAGACGGAATTGGCGAACCTGTTCGGCGCACTGGGCGAAGGCCGCATGATCTATGCCGGCAAATCGGTGCTTGCCTGAGCCGTTAGTGGCGTATTCGTCCTTTTGTGCGTAAAAGCGCGGGCATGAGCGCCCCGTCCTTTACCAGCATCCATCGCCATGGCCTGATCCGCGTCGGTGCATGCACGCCGCGCGGCACGGTGGCCGATCCGGCGGCCGCAGCGGAATCGATCATCGACCTGGCCCGGCGCGGCGCGGCGGAGGGCGCGGACCTGCTGGTCTATCCCGAACTGTGCATCACCGGATATGCCATCGACGACCTGCATCTGCAGGATGCGCTGTGCGATGCGACCGAGGCGGCGCTGGCCCGGATCGTGGCGGCCAGTGCCGAGCTGAGCCCCGTGCTGGCCGTGGGCGCGGCGCTGCGCCGGAACAATCGCCTGTATAATTGCGCGATCGCGATATCGCGCGGGCGCATCCTGGGCGTGGTCCCGAAAACCTTCCTGCCCAATTACCGCGAATATTACGAAAAGCGGTGGTTTGCCCCCGGTCGCGGCGTGCCGGGCGGCACGATCACCGTGGCGGGGCAGACCGTGCCGTTCGGCACCGACCTGATCTTTGCCGCCGAAGACGTGCCCGATTTCGTCCTGCACATGGAGGTGTGCGAGGATTTCTGGGCCCCCATCCCGCCATCCACGCATGGCGCGCTGGCCGGGGCGACGGTGCTGGCCAATCTGTCGGCATCCAACATCGTCATCGGCAAGGCACGCGAACGGGCCATGCTGTGCGCCAGCCAGTCGGCCCGCGCCATCGCCGCCTATGTCTATTCCGCCAGCGGACCGGGCGAGAGCACCACCGACCTTGCCTGGGACGGTCAGGGGATGGTGCACGAGCTGGGCGAGCTGCTGGTGCAATCCGAACGGTTCGATGTCGCCAGCGAACTGGTGCTGACCGATGTCGATGTGGAGCGCATCCGGCTGGAACGGATGCGCAACGGCACGTTCAACGATGCCGCCGACGCCACCGGGCATCCCGAACAGCGGTTCACCCGCATCGGGTTCGTGCATCAGCCCGATGGCGGCGACCGCGGCCTGATGCGCGCCGTTCCCCGGTTTCCGTTCGTTCCCGACGATCCGGCGATGCTGGACGCCGACAGTTTCGAGGCGTTCAACATTCAGGTCGAGGGGCTGCGCCAGCGGATCGTGGCTTCGGGTGCAAAGCGGCTGGTGATCGGCATTTCCGGCGGCCTTGATTCCACCCACGCCCTGATCGTCGCGGCCAAGGCGTTCGATCGGCTGAACCGCCCGCGCACCGATATTCTGGGCTTTACCATGCCCGGTTTCGCCACCAGCGACGGGACCAAGGGCAATGCCTGGGCGCTGATGCGGGCGATGGGGATTTCGGCGGAGGAAATCGACATCCGCCCCGCCGCCCGGCAATTGCTGACCGATATCGGGCACGGCTTTGCCAGCGGCGAGCCGGTGCACGACATCACGTTCGAGAATGTTCAGGCGGGCCTGCGCACCGATTATCTGTTCCGCATCGCCAATCAGCGGCAGGGCATCGTCGTCGGCACCGGCGACCTGAGCGAACTGGCGCTGGGCTGGTGCACCTATGGCGTCGGCGATCAGATGAGCCATTATGCGGTCAATGCCGGCGTTCCCAAGACGCTGATCCAATATCTGATCCGCTGGTGCATCCGCGATGGGCAGTTCGACGATGCCGCCAATCAGGTGCTGCAGGCGATCCTGGACACCGAAATCTCGCCAGAGCTGGTCCCGCCGGGCAGCGACGGCGCGATGCAGAGCACCGAATCGATCATCGGCCCCTATGCGCTGAACGATTTCTTTCTCCACCACATCGTCCGGTACGGGATGCGGCCGTCAAAGGTCGCGTTCCTGGCGTGGCACGCCTGGCGCGATGCCGCGGCGGGTGCTTGGCCCGCGGGGTATCCGGCGGTCGACCGCACGGGCTATGACCTAGCGACCATCCGACACTGGCTGGAAAAATTCCTGATCCGGTTTTTCCAGACGAGCCAGTTCAAGCGATCGGCCATCCCCAACGGGCCAAAGGTATCGGGCGGCGGCGCGCTGTCGCCGCGCGGGGACTGGCGCGCGCCATCGGACAGCGTGGCGACGGTGTGGCTGGACGAACTGCGCGCGAATGTCCCCGCGGACCTGACCTAACCCTGCATCAGCCGGGCGAGTGCCGGGCCGTCCAGCGGCGGGGCGCACAGATACCCCTGATAAAGCTGGCACCCCTCGCCCGCCAGCAGGTCGCGCTGGGCGCGGGTTTCGACGCCCTCTGCGATCAGGGTGAGGCCAAGCGACCGGGCAATGTCGATGACGCCGCGAACGACCACGCGGCCGCGCGTGGATCCTTCGATATCGACGCTGAGCCGCCGGTCGAGCTTCAGATAATCGACCGGCAGCGCCTTCAGATAGGCCAGGCTGGAATAGCCGGTGCCGAAATCGTCGATCGCCACCCGGCACCCCCCGGCCCGCAGCGCGCCGAGCACCAGCGCGGCCTGATCCAGTTCCTCGATCAACTCGCCCTCGGTAATCTCGATCGTCAGGCGGTCGCGCGGAAATCCGCTGCGGTCGATGCGGTCGAGCAGCACGTCGGCGGCGCTGGGGCTGGCGATATCGGCGGCGGTCAGGTTGATCGACAGGCGAAGATGGGCAAGCGCGGCCGGCCACCGCGCAGCCAGCGACAGCGAATGGCGCTGCACATGATCGGACAGGGTCAGGTTCATCCCAGCCCGTTCGGCGGCGGCGAACAGCGCCTCTGCCCCGATTTCGCCGCGCTGCGGGTGCCGCCACCGGGCCAACGCCTCGACCCCGACGATCTCGCCCGACGCCATCGCGACCTGTGGCTGGAACAGAATCTCGATCGCGCCGCTGTCGATGGCGGCGGTCACATCGCGTGCCAGCGCATCGTCCGTCCCGCCATCGGTGGCATCCGCCCGCCCGGCAGCGTCCGCCGTGACGACGATCCGCCGCAACAGGGCATCGACGCCGTCGCCCGCCCCGCTCCATGCGTGACCCGACAGGACGGACAGCAGCAGCGGCCGTTCGCCGACCAGCACCGGTTCCTTCAACAGATCCGCCAGACGTTCGGTGGCAAAGCCGGCGCGGGCCGGATCGATCCCGGTGGCGGCGACCAGGAACCCCGAACGCCCCTCACGCGCCACGACAATCTGACGGCCCAGCAGATCGCGGGCGGCGTTGCCGATCCGCCGGGCAAAGGTTGCGATGATGCGGTCCCGCGCCGCCGGGCCATATGCGCGGTCGATCGCCTCCACCTGTCCCACGATCAGCCGGATTGCGACCACCGGCTTGCCATCGCCCAGCATCCGGCCGATCCAGTGGCGTGCAGCCTCCTCATCCCGCGCAGCGGTCAGGGCATCGCGCAATTCGACGCGCGGTTCGGGCGCGGTTTCCAGCGGTTCGATCAGGCAATGCCAGCGCCCGGTATCGGCATCGTGCTGCACATGGCTGACCACCCGTCCGATCCCGGCAAGATCGTGGGCAAAGGCGGTGATGCCCGGCCCGTCGGCAATGCGGCGAATCGCCGATTTGCCGAGCGCGCGATCCTGAACCGTCATGCGCGACAGGATGGCCCCCGGCCCCGCATCCTCGGCAAGCGACAGCATCCGGGCAAGCGCGGGCGTCATCTGGAAACTGCGCATCGCCGGATCGTGGCGCCACCCAAGCGCCGTGCCCGTCCCCGTACCGGCAATCCGCCAGCCGCCGCCCATCCGGTCGACATGCGCCCGCGCCAGGACCAGCGACTGCGCCAGCATGACCGATGTAATCGGGCTGACGATGAAATGCGTCGCGCCCGCCGCGATCAGGCGTGGCAGCCGTTCGTCGTCCGGTCGGGAAATCAGCACGAGCAGGGCATGGCCCAGCCGATGGATCAGCGGGCCAAGTTCGATCGTGGCGGCCACCCCATCGTCGATCGCGCCGCGTGCATCGATGATCGCCACCGCCGCGCCGCTCGCCTGATACCGCCGGGCAACGCCCTCGCCTCGCCGTGCGGCAACGACCCGCCATGCCCGTCCCGCCAGCTGGGCGGCCAGTTCGTCCCGCTGGCGAAAGGACAGCACGAACAGCGGCATTGCCGCCGTTTCCGCCTGCGAATTGCCGTGTCCCTTCAAACCGCGTCCGTCCCGCCCCGATGCTGCCGATACCGCCATAACCGGCCTTGTGCGCATCCTCCATAGGGCCTAGCTCTTGCGATTATGGAAACACCGCGCCCCCTGATCGACCGGCATGGCCGCGTCATCAGCTATTTGCGGTTGTCCGTGACCGATCGGTGCGACCTGCGCTGCGGATATTGCATGGCAGAGGACATGCAGTTCCTGCCCCGCGATCAGGTGCTGTCGCTCGATGAAATGGCCATGATCGCCGAGCGGTTCATTGCGCGCGGCGTGACCAGGATCCGGCTGACCGGCGGCGAGCCGCTGGTGCGCCGCGATGTCGGCGACCTGATCTGGCGGCTGGGGCGGCATATCGGCGGCGGGCTGGATGAGCTGACCCTGACGACCAACGGGACGCAGCTGGATCGTCATGCGGCGCAGCTGGCCGATGCTGGCGTCCGGCGGATCAATGTCAGCCTGGACAGCCGCGATCCCGAACGGTTCCGCATCATCACCCGGCGCGGCGACGTGGCCCATGTCCTGCGCGGTATCGATGCGGCGCGTGCGGCGGGCCTGCGGGTCAAGATCAACATGGTCGCGCTGAACGGCATCAACGACGACGAGATTGCATCGATGCTCGGCTGGTGCGCGCAGCAGGACATGGACCTGACGCTCATCGAAACCATGCCGATGGGCCAGGTGGATCAGGACCGGGCCGCCCGCTTCCTGCCGCTGACCGCAGTTCTGGACTCGCTGCATCGGCAGTTCGACCTTGCCCCCGATGCGCATCGCAGCGGCGGCCCCGCCCGGTACTGGCGGGTTGGCGACGGGCGTACCCGGCTGGGCCTCATCTCGCCGCTGACGCAGAATTTCTGTTCCGGGTGCAACCGGGTCCGGCTGACGACGGAAGGGATGCTGTATCTTTGCCTGGGACAGGATGATCGGGTGGATTTGAAGACTGCGATTCGCTCCGGCGGGCTGGCGGCGGTGGATGCCGCGATCGATGCGGCCATCGCGATCAAGCCCGCTGCCCATGATTTCGTCATCGCCAGCGGCGCTGCGCCCGCCGTCAGCCGTCATATGAGCGTGACCGGCGGATGAGCAGGATCGTCACCCCGACCGCCCGTGCGCTCGTCGCATCGTCCAGCCATGTCGCAAAGACGGCGCTGGGCGATCTGCGCGATGCCTATGACTGGGTGTCGGTCGACCGGGCCGACATGATCGTGGCGCTGGGCGGCGACGGGTTCATGCTGCAGACGCTGCACGCCATGCTGGAACGGCACCGCATCGTGCCGGTGTTCGGGATGAATCGCGGCACCGTCGGCTTTCTGATGAACGACTGGCGGCTGGACGGGCTCGATTCGCGGCTGGCGCGGGCCAAGCCGTTCAAGGTCACGCCGCTGACGATGACCGCCACCACGCTGTCGGGCGAGCAGGTCGTGCTGCCCGCGATCAACGAGGTGTCGATGCTGCGCGAAACGCGGCAGACGGCAAAGCTGGCGATTGCGGTCAATGGCCGCCGCGTGATGCCGGAACTGGTATGCGACGGCGTCCTGGTGGCGACCCCGGCGGGATCGACCGCCTATAACCTGTCCGCCAACGGCCCCATCCTGCCGCTGGGGTCCGCGCTGCTGGCCCTGACGCCGATCAGCCCGTTCCGTCCTCGCCGCTGGCGCGGGGCGATTCTGCCGGACAAGACGCGCATCGTCATCGACGTCCTGGAAGCGGCCAAACGGCCGGTCAGCGCGGTCGCCGATCAGCGCGAAGTGCGCGATGTCGCGCGGGTCGAGGTGGTCGTGGATCGCACGCGGGAGCTGACCTTGCTGTTCGATCCGGAACACGCGCTGGACGAACGCATAACGATGGAACAGTTCATTTCCTGAGGGGGTTGCAACCCGCGTTCAGGGCGCTATAGAGCCCGCTCCGCCGTGTTCCCTGATAGCTCAGCGGTAGAGCACTCGACTGTTAATCGAGCGGCCGTAGGTTCGAATCCTACTCAGGGAGCCACCTTTTCCAACATCGTCGGTCGCCATCGGACCTGAACCGCAAATCGCCGTTTCGGGCGGTTCGCTGTGTCCATCAGGCGTCGATGCCAGGGCCAGCGGGATCACCGCCGGGCGGATGGATTCGCCATCGCCATCGCGCCACATCGCCGTGCCGGACAGGCAATGAAAAAGGGGCCGGGCAATTGCTGCCCGGCCCCCCTTTTTTTGCGGTCATCGCGAGAACGCGATGGCTGCCGAATCAGCCCTTGCTGATGCCGGCGGCGGCGGCGACTTCGGCGGCGAAGTCGCTCTCTTCCTTTTCGATGCCTTCGCCGAGCTGAAAGCGGACATAATCGACCAGCTTGATCGACGCGCCCGCATCCTTCGCAGCCTTGGCGACCACGTCGGCGACCGGGGTCTTGCCGTCATGGACGATGGGCTGGCTCAGCAGCGCGTTTTCCTTGGCGAACTTCTTCACCGAACCCTCGACCATCTTGGCGATGATGTCGGCGGGCTTGCCGCTTTCGGCGGCCTTCTCGGTGGCGATGGCGCGCTCGCGCTCCAGGATGTCCTGATCCAGGCCGGTTTCGTCCAGCGCCAGCGGGAAGGCAGCGGCAACGTGCTGCGCCAGCTGCTTGCCCAGCGGCTCAAGCACATCGACACCGGCATCCGATTCCAGCGCAACCAGCACGCCGATCTTGCCCATGCCCGGCGCTGCCGCATTGTGGACGTACGGGATCACCGCGCCCTGCGCGACTTCGATCCGCTTCATCCGGCGCAGCACCTGATTTTCACCGATAGTGGCGATGTTCGCGGTCAGCACGTCCTCGACCGAACCGCCCTGCGGCATCGTTGCGCCCTTCAGAGCGTCGATATCGTTGACGTCCATCGCCAGCGCAGTGACGTCGCGCACGAACGACTGGAAAATCTCGTTCTTGGCGACGAAATCGGTCTGGCTGTTCACCTCGACCGCAACGCCCTTGGTCCCGGCAACGGCGACGCCGACCAGGCCCTCGGCCGCAGTACGGCTGGACTTCTTGGCAGCGGCGGCAAGACCCTTGGTCCGCAGCCAGTCCATGGCGGCTTCGGTATCGCCGCCGTTTTCGGCCAGCGCCTTCTTGCAATCCATCATGCCGGCGCCAGAGCGCTCGCGCAGTTCCTTGACCGCGGCTGCAGTGATCTCGGCCATGTTCAATTCCTCGTTTCAGCTATGGGTACGGGCGGAGCAGTGCATCAATGCCCTGCCCCGCCCGGATGACAAATTGGTGACGCCCGATGCCGGGCGCCGATATCCCGAAACCGGGTTCAGGCGTCGATCTGACGCTCGCCCTCGGCTGCCGTTTCCGGCTCAGACGCAGCGGCGGGCGCTTCCGGCTCGCTCAGTGCTTCCTCGGCCGGCGGCTCGTCCATCGCGCCCAGGTCGAACCCGGACTTGGCCTGACGCTCCTGCCCGCCGCGGGTCGCGGCAATCGCCACGGCTTCGCAATACAGGCGGATAGCGCGGCTGGCGTCGTCATTCGCGGGAACCGGGAACGCGATGCCGTCCGGCGACACGTTCGAATCGAGGATCGCAACGACCGGGATGCCCAGCGTGTTGGCTTCCTTGATCGCCAGTTCTTCCTTGTTCGCGTCGATCACGAACATGATGTCGGGAATGCCGCCCATGTCGCGGATGCCGCCCAGGCTGAGTTCCAGCTTGTCGCGCTCACGCGTCAGGTTCAGCACTTCCTTCTTGGTCAGGCCGTGCGTGTCGCCCGACAGGGTTTCTTCCAGCGTCTTCAGGCGCTTGATCGAGTTGGAAATCGTCTTCCAGTTGGTGAGCATGCCGCCCAGCCAGCGATGGTTGACGAAATGCTGGCCCGAACGACGCGCGGCGTCGGCAATCGGCTCCTGCGCCTGGCGCTTGGTGCCGACGAACAGGACCTTGCCGCCCGAAGCGACGGTGGAGCTGACGAATTCGAGCGCGCGCGCGAACAGCGGCACGGTCTGCGACAGGTCGATGATGTGGACGCCGTTGCGGTCGCCAAAGATATAGGGCTTCATCTTCGGGTTCCAGCGGTGCGTCTGGTGGCCGAAGTGCGCGCCTGATTCGAGCAATTGCTGCAGAGTGACGACGGGTGCCGCCATGGGATAGTCTCCTTCCGGTTAGTCCTCTGGGCGGTGAATATCGGACGACGCCCGACACCGGGTTATGTACCACCCATGAGAGATGCGGCGTCGCATAATCCATGGCGGGCCGCAAAGCAATGCTTGACAGTGAGAACATGAATAGAACATAAAGCGTTCACACCGGGATCATGGAACTTATCCACAGGGGATGGGTTCGGCGAATCGATCCATTCGGTTCGGGTATGGTCCCGCCGGGGTTGGAGATGGACGATGATTGCATTGCTCGTTTCGCTGGTGATTGCTGCCGGAATGCTGACGGCGTTGTTCGGCATCCTGTTCGCGCTTGAGCAGCGCGGTGCGCTCTGGCTGGACCTCATCCGCAACGGCGCACGCCCGTTCGACGCCGCCGCCGTTCAGATGCGCGTTACCCCTGTGCAGGTTCGGCCGGCTGCGGCGCGGCAGCGCGCAGCCGCCTGACCCGGCGATAGGATGCGATGCTGAACGGGATCGTGGCCACGTACAGCACGCAGATCGCGGTCAGCGTCTGCCACGGCGCGGAAAGCAGTGCAGCGCCGAACAGCACGACGATCAGGATCGCCTCGAACCGGATATTGGGCCGCAGCTTAAGCGATCCCCAGGAATAGGTCGCGAGGCTGGAGGCCATCAGGAACGCGACAAACGCCATCCACGGCGCCACGATCCAGGGGGAGCGGAGCAGTTCCTCCCCGCTCCACAGCCAGATAAAGATGGGCAGCATGGCTAGGCCGGCACCGGCCGGCGCGGGAACGCCGGTCAGAAAGCCGGCGGACTTGTGCGGCTGAACATCCAGATCGATCGCCGCATTGAACCGCGCCAGCCGCAGCGCGCAGAACACTGCATAGATCAGGGCGCACAGCCACCCGATCCGGGGTAGCGTGACCAGCGACCAGAGGTAGACGATCAATGCGGGGGCGACGCCGAACGAAATGGCGTCGGACAGCGAATCCAGTTCCGCCCCGAACCGGCTTTCACCGCGCATCATCCGCGCGACGCGGCCGTCGATGCCGTCCAGCACGCCCGCGATCAGGATCATCGTCACCGCACGCTCGAACTCCGCACCGATGGCATAGCGCACGCCGGTCAGCCCGAAACAGAGTGCCAGCGCGGTCACCGCGTTCGGCGCAATGGTCCTGAGCGGGATCCCGCCACGGGGCCGGGGTGCCCGGATCGCGCGCCGGCGCGGGGCGCGCATTATTGCGAAACGCCGGTGGGTGCCGCCACGCCGATCCGGCCAAGCACAGTTTCACCGGCAATCGCGCGCTGACCCAGCGCCACCTGCGGCTCCACCCCCTCGGGCAACCACACATCGACCCGGCTGCCGAACCGGATCAGGCCGACCCGCTGGCCGGCAACGACCATGTCGCCCGGCTTCACGAAGCTGAGGATGCGGCGCGCGACCAGGCCGGCAATCTGAGTCATCGCCACCCGCACGCCGTCGCGGCGCTCGATCACCAGATGCTGGCGTTCATTCTCGTCCGACGCCTTGTCGAGATCGGCGTTCAGGAACTTGCCGGAGATGTAGACCTGTTCGGTGATCGTGCCGGTCACGGGGGTGCGGTTCACATGGACGTCAAACACGCTCATGAACACGGACACGCGAACCCGCGTCGCATCGGGCAATCCGCCCGGCCCGCCCAGTTCGGGGGGCACCGGCACGCGCTGGATCATGGTGACCAGCCCGTCGGCGGGCGACACGATCAGGTCGGCGCCCTGCGGCGTCACGCGCACCGGATCGCGGAAAAAGGCGGCGACCCAGATCGTCAGGCCAACCAGCGCAAAGCCCAGTTCGTCCCATATGGCGACCAGAAACACGAAAGCGGTCACGCCGCTGATGGCGATATACTTCCATCCTTCGGGATGGATGGACGGCCAACGCCACTTCACCGTCTGTGGCAGGCCGGAACCGGGTTCAATCTCTTGCATCCCATCAGGTCTAACTGTGCCAACCCTGCAACACAATGCCCCGCAAGGGTCCTTGTTCCGGACGGTTGATCGTCCGCCCGCTTGTGCCTAGGAGGCATCGAAACCCCAAAACCTCTAAATCGGGAATGCGAACGCATGGCGAAAATCAAGGTCAAGACGCCGGTCGTGGAGATTGACGGCGACGAGATGACGCGGATCATCTGGCAATGGATCCGCGAGCGGCTGATCCAGCCCTATCTCGATATCGACCTAGTTTATTTCGACCTGGCCGTCGAAAAGCGTGACGAAACCGACGATCAGATCACGATCGACAGCGCCAATGCGATCAAGAAGTACGGCGTCGGCGTGAAGTGCGCCACGATCACCCCGGACGAACAGCGGGTCGAGGAATTCGGCCTAAAGAAGATGTGGCGGTCGCCCAACGGCACCATCCGCAACATCCTGGGCGGCGTGGTGTTCCGCGAACCGATCGTGATCCAGAACGTCCCGCGCCTGATCCCCGGATGGACCAAGCCGATCGTCGTCGGCCGTCACGCATTCGGCGACCAGTATCGTGCGACCGATTTCCTGGTCCCCGGCCCGGGCAAGCTGCGCCTGGTCTGGGAAGGCGCGAATGGCGAGAGCATCGACCGCGAAGTGTTCGACTTCCCGGGCGCTGGCGTCGCCATGGCGATGTACAACCTGGACGAATCGATCCGCGATTTCGCCCGCGCCAGCCTGAATTACGGCCTCAACCTTGGCTGGCCGGTCTACCTGTCGACCAAGAACACGATCCTCAAGGCCTATGACGGCCGGTTCAAGGACATTTTCGAGGACGTGTATCAGGCGGAGTTCAAGGACCGGTTCAAGGAAGCGGGCATCGAATATCAGCACCGCCTGATCGACGACATGGTGGCCAGCGCGCTGAAGTGGCATGGCGAGTTTGTCTGGGCGTGCAAGAATTATGACGGCGACGTCCAGTCGGATCAGGTCGCTCAGGGCTTTGGCTCGCTGGGCCTGATGACCAGCGTCCTGATGTCGCCGGACGGCAAGACGGTTGAGGCCGAAGCGGCTCACGGCACCGTCACCCGCCATTATCGCCAGCACCAGCAGGGCAAGGCGACCAGCACCAATCCGATCGCGTCGATCTTTGCCTGGACCGGCGGCCTGAAGTTCCGCGGCCGGTTCGACGGCACGCCGGAAGTGACGCAGTTTGCCGAGACGCTGGAGCGGGTCTGCATCCAGACCGTCGAGAGCGGCAAGATGACCAAGGATCTGGCCATCCTGATCGGCCCGGATCAGCCGTGGATGACCACGGAACAGTTCTTTGAGGCGATCCGCACCAATCTGGAAGCGGAAATGGGCAAGATCACCGGCTGATCCGGCCCGCCGAACGACAAATAGGGGCTGCCCGGAAACCCATCCGGGCGGCCCTTTTTGTTGTGCCGCATCCGCCGCCGCGCAAAAAAGCTGCGTATCGGGACGGGAATGCTTTCCTGATCGTACAGCGCGTGATTAAGGTTGCGCCATGCATCTGAGCCTGGCCAGTAACGGATTTTCCGACGCCCTTGTCATCCTGGGCGCGGCGGGCCTTGTCATCCCCGCCTTTGCCCGGTTTCGGATCAGCCCGGTGATCGGGTTCATCCTGGTCGGCCTGCTGGTCGGTCCGGCCGGGCTGGGCGCACTCGTGCCCCAGGCGCCGTGGCTGTATTACATCACCATTTCCGACCCGGAATCGATCGAGCCGTTTGCCGAGTTCGGCATCATCCTGCTGCTGTTTTCCATCGGCCTGGAGCTGTCGTTCAAGCGGCTATGGGCGATGCGGCGGCTGGTGTTCGGGGTGGGCGCGGCGGAGCTGTTCGGATCGGCACTGTTCATCGCGGTTGCGCTGCAGTTTTTCGGGCAGAGCTGGGCGGCGGCGATCGGTCTTGGCCTCGCCCTTTCCCTGTCATCCACCGCGCTGGTCCTGCCGATCGCGGGAACCGAGCGGGCGGCGGGCAAGGCGGCATTCGCCATGCTGTTGTTCGAGGATGTGGCACTGGTGCCGATCATCTTCCTGCTGGGCGCGCTTGGCCCGGCGGCCAGTGACGAGGGCTGGGTCGGGCTGGCCGACATTGCCCTGACCGGATCGATCAGCGTCGTCTGCCTTTACATTGCCGGGCGCTTCATCCTGCCGCGCCTGTTCGGACAGGCGGCGCGCGCAAAGAACCCGGAACTGTTCCTGGCCGCCAGCCTGCTGGTGGTGATCGTGGCCAGCCTGGTCACCTCTGCTGCAGGGCTGAGCCCCATCGTCGGCGCGCTGCTGGCCGGTCTGCTGATCGCGGAAACCGAATATCACAGCGAAGTCGAAGTGATGACCGCGCCGTTCCGCGGCCTTGCGCTCGGCGTGTTCCTGATCACGGTCGGGATGCGGCTCGACTGGCGATACCTGGCCGAAAACGGGGCGATGGTGACCGGCGCCATCGTCGGCGTCATGCTGGCCAAGACGATTGTCACGGCCGCGCTGCTCCGCCTGTCGGGCGCGCGCAACAGCACCGCCATCGAAACCGCGGTGATGATGGCCAGCCCGTCAGAAACGACGCTGATCGTGCTTGGCGTCGCAACCGCCGCGCTGCTGATCGATCCACAAACAGCGGCGTTCTGGACGGCGGTGACCGCCATCGGGCTGACCATCACGCCGCTGCTGGCCAAGGCGGGTCAGGTAATCGCGCGCGAGATCGAACAGCGCACCGGCGAGCTGCCGCCAGAGGCGGAGGTGGGGCGCGAGGGGCCGGGCACCGTCATCATCGGCTTTGGCCGGGTCGGTCGCACAGTCGCCGATCTGCTGCGCGCGCATGGCAAGACGTTTGTCGCGGTCGACGCCAATATCGAATCGGTGACCGATGCCCGGCGGGCGGGATATCCGATGATCTTTGGCGATGTGTCGCGGGCCGAACTGGTCGACCGGCTGAACCTTGGCCGTGCCGATGCGCTGATCCTGACGATGGACGAACCGGTGCTGACCGTGCGGCTGACCAAGCGGGTGCGCGGCTGGCTGCCCGACCTGCCCATCATCGCCCGCGCGCGGGATCAGGACCATGCCGCCGAGCTGTACAAGGCCGGGGCCACCGACGCGGTGCCCGAAACGCTGGAAAGCTCGCTTCAGCTGGCCGAGGCGGTGCTGGTCGACCTGGGCGTCGCCATGGGACCGGTGATTGCCAGCATCCACGAAAAGCGGGACGAGATGCGCAAGGGCATTCAGCATGCCGCCGGGCTGGACCGGGAACCCCGCATCCGCCGGGTGCGCCAATCGGCGGCCGAATGACGGTCGCCGGGCACTGGGTCAGTCCCCTGCCCCGGCCCGCTCGGCAAAATGCCACGCCGCCGCCGCCAGCGCGGGCAGGCGCGCAACCGCATCGGCCGCCGCAGTGCTGGACGCATTGCCGTCGATCATCCGCCGCTTGATCCCCTGAACAATCCCGGCCAGCCGGAACAGATTATAGCTGAAATACCAGTCCAGATCGGGCACCCCGTCCCGGCCCGTGGCGGCGCAATATCGGTCCACCGCCTCCTCCAGCGTGGGAATGCCCGTTGCCGGCCCGGTCTGCCCCTTGACCCCCGAACGCCCCTCCGGCTCCGTCACCCAGTTCATCAGGAGGTAGCTGAAATCCGCCAGCGGATCGCCCAGCGTCGACAATTCCCAGTCGAGCACGGCCAGCACGCGCGGCCCGTCATCGGCAAAGATCAGATTGTCGATCCGGTAATCGCCATGCACGATGCTGACCCGCGTCTGCGGCGGAACGGAGCGCGGCAGCCAGTCGATCAGCCGCTCGATCTCCGGCAGGTCATCCGTCTGACTGGCCCGATATTGCCGGGACCATCGGTCCACCTGCCGTTCGAAATAATTGCCCGTCCGACCGTAATCGGACAGGCCGACAGCATCCGGATCAATTGCGTGCAGCGCGGCCAGCGTGTCGATCAGCGCATGATAATGCACCCGCCGTTCATCGGGCGACAGATCGGGAAGCGTTCCGTCCCACAGCGTCCGGCCCCTCACCTCCTCCATCAGATAGAAGGGCGCACCGATCACCCCGGCATCCTCGCACAGGGCAATCGGCCGGGCGACCGGAAAGCCGCTTGGGTGCAGCGCGCCGATCAGGCGATATTCGCGCTCAATGGCATGGGCCGATGGCAGGATCGGCCCGAACGGCTTGCGGCGAAGGACGCACGAACCGGCGGGACCGTCGACGCGATAGGTCGGATTGCTTTGCCCGCCGGAGAATTTGGTGCAGCGAACCGGGCCGTGATGGCCCGGCAGATGCGCCGTCATCCAGCGATCCAGCGCGGCGTCGTCAAGGTCGCTCATCCGAACCGGATCACCGATCGCACCGCGCCGCCACGGCGCAGCTTTTCCAGCGCATCGTTCACATCCTCCAGCGCAATCGTTTCCGCCACCATCCTGTCGAGGTCGAGCAGCCCGTCCAGATACATCCGGATCAGCCGGGGCAGGTCGACGGGAAAGCGCGTGGACCCCAGCAGCGATCCCTGAATCTTCTTGCCGGTCAGAAAGGTCGGGCCGGGCAGGCTGACCGACTGGCCCGGCGCAATCATGCCCAGGATCGTCGCCGTACCGCCCCGGCGCAGGATCGTCCAGGCAAGCTCTGCCGTGTCCGCCCGTCCCACCGCCTCGATCGCGTGATGGACGCCGCCATTGGTCAGGACCTGAATGGATTTGGCGGCTCCGGCCTCGCCCGGATCGATCGCATGGGTCGCGCCCATCGCCATGGCGGTGGCCCGTTTGTCGGCCAGCGGGTCGATGGCGATGATCATGCCCGCGCCCGCGATCCGCGCCGCATTGATGGCGGCAAGGCCGATGCCCCCCGCCCCGATCACGGCAACGCTTTCCCCCGGCTGCACCTTGCTGTCGTTGAAGATCGCGCCAGCGCCGGTGATGACTGCACAGCCGAGCAGCGCGGCCCGTTCCAGCGGCATCGCGCGGTCAATCGCCACACAGGCATTTTCATGGACCAGCATCTGTTCGGCAAAGGCCGACAGGTTGAGGAACGGGTTCAGCGGCGTGCCATCGGCCAGCGACAAGCGAGGTTCGGCACCGGCCGGCCGGCGCGTCGACGGATCGATGCACAGGGACGGGCGGCCGGTGACGCAGAATTCGCACGACCCGCAAAAGGCGGTGAAGAAGGTGATGACATGATCGCCGGGGCGAACCGTCGTCACCCCCTCACCCACCGCCTCGACCACGCCCGATGCCTCATGGCCGGGCACGGTCGGCACGGGGTGCGGAAAGCTGCCGTCGACGAAATGCAGGTCCGACCGGCACACGCCGCACGCGGCCGTGCGGATCAGCACCTCGCGCGGGCCGGGAGCGTCGATCACGACATCCTCAATGGACAGCGGCTGGCCCGCCGCACGCAGGACCGCAGCCTTCACGCGCCGTATCGCCCGAATTCGGCGCGTGCGATGGCGCGGTTGTGAACCTCATCCGGTCCATCGGCAAAGCGCAGGGTGCGGATGCTGGCCCATGCGCTGGCCAGGCCGAAATCATCCGAAACGCCGGCGCCGCCATGCGCCTGAATCGCATCGTCCAGCACGCTGAGTGCCATCGTCGGGGCCTGCACCTTGATCATCGCGATTTCCAGCTGGGCCGCCTTGTTGCCCGCGCGGTCCATCATGTCCGCCGCCTTCAGGCACAACAGGCGCGTCATCTCGATATCGATCCGCGCACGGGCGATGCGCTGTTCCCAGATCGAATGTTCCGCAATTGCCTTGCCGAACGCCGTGCGCGCCATCAGCCGGCGGGCCATCGCCTCGATCGCGACCTCCGCCACACCGATGGTGCGCATGCAATGGTGGATGCGGCCCGGGCCGAGCCGTCCCTGTGCGATTTCAAAGCCGCGCCCCTCGCCCAGCAACAGGTTGGCGGCGGGAACGCGGACATTGTCCAGCACCACCTCGCCATGGCCATGGGGCGCGTGGTCATAGCCATAGACGGACAGCATCCGTTCGATCCGCACGCCCGGTGCGTCCAAGGGCACCAGGATCATCGACTGTTGCTGATGACGGCGCGCGTCCGGATCGGTCTTGCCCATCACGATGGCGATCCTGCAGCGCGGATCGCCGGTGCCGGACGACCACCATTTCCGGCCGTTGATGACATAGTCATCGCCGTCCCGGACGATGGATGTTTCGATATTGGTCGCATCGGACGATGCAACGGCCGGCTCGGTCATCAGAAAGGCGCTGCGGATATCGCCGTTCATCAACGGGCGAAGCCAGGCCTCTTTCTGCTCGCGGGTGCCATAGCGGTGCAGCACCTCCATATTCCCGGTATCGGGCGCGGAACAGTTGAAACATTCGCTGGCCCAGCCAATCCGCCCCATCTCCTCGGCACACAGGGCATATTCCAGATTGGTCAGCTGATCCCCCTCGAACACGAAGCTGTCGTCGACATGGGTCTGACCCGAATGGGGCGGCATGAAGAAGTTCCAGAGGCCAGCCGCCCGCGCCTTTTCCTTCAGCGCCTCGATCAGCGGCACGGGCTGCCACCGGTCGACACCGGCGACATGCGCGTGATATTCGGCGTCGCGCGGCGCGATTTCGCGGGTGATAAAGTCGCGCACCCGGTCGCGATAGGCCGCCTGTCGATCGGTCAGGGTAAAGTCCATCGGCCATCCTCTCCGTCGCGGTTTCCACCGCCAGCACTACAGGGGTAGAACATACCCATTGTTCGGTAAAGCCGCACATCGGGGGAATGGAACGATAGCATCGCCCGGTTTTCCGTTCGGGGCCATCACTCACAGAAAATACTGGTAGCACGAAAACAAGCTGCTAAGCTCAAGCCATGGGCGATCGGGTGGATGTGCGCGAGGGCGAGGCGCAGGGGACCAGACGGTATCAGGAAAAGCGGGACGCGATCCTTGCCGCCGCTGCCGACGCGATCAACGAACAAAGCGCAAAGGGCATGACCTTTGCCGATGTGGCGCGGCGGGTCGGCCTGAACACCACCAGCGTCACCTATTATTTCCGCCGCAAAGAAGACCTGGCCGCCGCTGCGTTCGAGCATACGCTGGGCCGGTTGCGGGCGATGCTGATGGAGGCGATGGCAGAGGGTGATCCGGCCGAACGGGTTCAGCGGTATCTGGCGATCAACATGGCGCGCATGGCGGCGATCCGCCGCGGCGAGGTGCATAATTTCGCCATCCTGTCCGATCTGCGCGCGATGGAGGAACCGATGCGGTCGGGCCTGCTGGCCGGATGGCGCGACGTGTTCCGCACGGCCCGACGGTTCTGGGGCGATGCCGCCGGCCGGGCGCAGACCGACCTGTATGGCGCGCGGGCGCACGTGCTGCTGGAAAACACATTCTGGTTGAATGCGTGGATCGAACGGTACGCCATCGATCAGTATGACCGGGTGCTGGCCCGCCTTGGCGACCTGTTCGCGGGCGGACTGGCCGCGCCGGGGCAGCATTGGGCCCCTCAGCTGCTGACGCTGGAGCCGGTGGAAAGCGAGCCGCAGCGCGAGGCGTTTCTGCTGGCGGCCACCCGGCTCATCAACGAACTGGGCTATCGGGGGGCGTCGGTCAGCCGGATCGCGTCGGAGCTGAACGTCACCAAGGGCAGTTTCTATCATCACCTGGATGCCAAGGACGAACTGGTCACCGCGTGTTACCGCCGCAGCTTCGACCTGATCAGCGCGGCGCAGCGGGCGGCGGATGCCCGGGGCGGTACGCATTGGCAGCGGATGACCGATGTCGTCGCAACGCTGCTCGACATCCAGTTTTCGGAACGGGGACCCTTGCTGCGCACCACCGCGCTGTCCGGCCTGCCGCCCGCTGCGCGCCAGGCGATGGTCGACCGGTCGAACATGATCGCCCGCCGCTTTGCCGGCACGATCAGCGACGGGATCAGCGAAGGAACGATCCGGCCGGTCGATCCGCTGGTCGCTTCGCAGGCGCTGATGGCGCTGCTGAATGCCGCGTTCGACATGCGCAAATGGGCCAGCGCAATGCCGCGTGAACGGGCGGTCGCCTTTTATGCCTCGACCCTGATGGCGGGCCTGTTCGACGGCGATGTGATCGATCGTCATTGACGGCTGGAACCAGCGCGCGGGAAGGATCGTTGGTGATACGAAACGGAGATTGCACCATGCGCCACGCCCTAGCCCCGCTGATGATCCTTGCCCTGCTGCCCACCCTGCCCGCCGCCGCCCGGCCGCAGCCCGGTCAGGACGCCCAGCAGGAGAAGGGCAAGAAGGAAGACAAGACCGGCAAGGTCGCCGGCGATATCGTCAGCCAGCCCGCGCGGGACGTGGGTGCGGTCGAGACGAAAACGCCCGAGGTGCTGGTGAAGGCGCAGGCAGCGCCCTACAGCCTGACCGGCATCCGCACCTGTACGCAGATCACGCAGGCGCTGGGCGAACTCAGCGCCGTGCTTGGTCCCGATTTCGACGCCACCCCCGAAGAGCGCAGCCGCGAGGGCAAGGTGGCGGAAGCCGGCGGCCGCGCCGTCGTCAATTCGCTGATCCCGTTCCGCGGCCTTGTGCGCGAAATCAGCGGCGCGGCGGGGGCGGACCGGCGGCTGCAGGCGGCGATCGACGCCGGTCATGCAAGACGCGGTTTCCTGCGCGGTGTCCATCGCACCCGTGGATGCAAGTCCGCTGGCTGACGCGGAACGGGCTAAGCGGTAGCCGCGGGGGGCGAAACAATTTCTTGGCGGTCCGGCCGCCTTGCCCCGCGCTGGCCAGCGCCTACCTGTTGGCCCACTGCATCAGGCGGAGCAAGACATGATCGACCTGCATTACTGGCCGACGCCCAATGGCCACAAGATTACCCTGTTCCTTGAGGAAACCGGCCTTCCCTACACCGTCCATCCGGTCAACATCGGCGCGGGCGATCAGTTCAAGCCGGAATTTCTGGCCATCGCGCCCAACAACCGGATGCCCGCGATCGTCGACCATGTCCCGGCCGATGGCGGCGCACCGGTCAGCATTTTCGAAAGCGGCGCGATCCTTCAGTATCTGGCCGATAAGACCGGCCAGTACGGCGGCACGGATGCCCGCAACCGGATCGAGGTTACGCAGTGGCTGTTCTGGCAGATGGGCGGCTTGGGGCCGATGGCGGGGCAAAACCATCATTTCAGCCGATATGCCCCCGAACGGATCCCCTATGCCGTAGACCGGTATGTCAAGGAAACCGCGCGGCTGTACGGCGTGCTCGACCGGCGGCTGGCCGACCGGGCGTTCATTGCCGGGGAATATTCCATCGCGGACATGGCCGCCTATCCCTGGATCGTGCCGTATGAAGCGCAAGGCCAGCGGCTGGAGGATTTCCCCAACCTGAAGCGCTGGTTCGATGCGATTGCGGCACGGCCGGCAACGATCGCGGCCTATGCGCTGGGCGAGAAAATCCGTCCGGCCGACACGCCGATGACCGAAGAATAGAAGCGCGTCCTGTTCGGTCAGAACGCCGCGAAATGATCCGATAACGCACCGCCGCCGCGACAGATTGCGACAATAATCCGGTCGTCCGACAAATCCGGGCGACAAATCCCGACGAAAAGCATCGTCAATGTCGGGATGTTCCCGGCAAGGGATCAAGGAAACGGATGATGGTTCGCAACACGATAATCGCGGCGGCGCTGAGCGCCACAACCATTCCGGCCGGCGGTGCGCTGGCCGCCCAGCAGCTTGGGGTGGATGGCCCCGACCGGATGCTGGTCAAGCTGGACAGCAACAAGGACGGCAAGATCAGCCAGTCGGAAATGGTCGCTGAATCCGACGCCCGCTTTGCCAAGCTGGACGTCAACAAGGACGGGCAGCTTTCGCCCGAGGAGATGCCCAAGCGCGGCCATGGCAAGCGCCATGGCGGCGACCGCGGCGAACGGCGCGCCATGATGATGGAGCGCATGGACACCAATGGCGACGGCCAGGTGTCGACCGCAGAGCGGGAGGCTGCACGCGCGGCCATGATCGCCCGGCTGGACACCAACAAGGATGGTCAGGTTTCGCAGGACGAACGGCGCGCCGGAAGTGGCGGCTGGGCCGATGCCGACCGCGACGGGACGGTGACCGATGCGGAACGCGCCGCTCTGCGCGAGAAGATGCAGGCGCGGCTGGATGCGAACAAGGACGGCACGGTTTCCGATGCCGAACGGGCCGCCGCCCGCAAGACGTTCGGCCAGATGGGCGGCCAGATGGGCGGCCGCATGATGGCCCGTGTCGATACCGACGGAAACGGCACGGTCAGCCAGGCGGAAATGCGCGTGCAGGCTCAGACCCGGTTCGCGCAGCTGGACACCAACAAGGATGGCCAGATCGACGCCGCCGAACGCAGCGCGGCCAAGGCCCGCTTCGCCGAATTGCGCGGCAAGTGGCGCGATGGCCGACTGCCCCTGCCGGCGGATGCGCCGCCCCCGCCCCCGGCCGGCTGATCGCCGCCCGATGCCCGACGCGCCAGGGCGGAGCCTTGCTTCCGCTCTGGCGTTTGGCCCATTCCCGCGTCACAATCGGATCCGAATATGAGCCTGCCACACCTTCTTCTGGTCGATGACGAACGATCGATCCGCGAACCGCTGGCCCAGTTTCTGACGAAACAGGGGTTTCGGGTGACGCAGGTCGCCGATGCGGAGGCCGCGCGCGCGCGGCTCAACGCCTATGACATCGATCTAGCCATCGTCGACATCATGATGCCGGGCGAGGATGGCCTGAGCCTGTGTCGTCACATTCGCGCGACAAGCGATACGCCCGTCATCCTGCTGACCGCAAAGAGCGAGGAGACGGACCGGATCGTCGGCCTGGAAATGGGCGCGGACGATTATGTCGTAAAGCCCTTTTCCCCCCGCGAGCTGGCGACACGGGTGAAGGTCGTGCTGCGCCGCGCGGCGAACGGATCGCGCCAGCACGCGCCGGAAAGCGGCAGTTTCGCCTTTGCCGGATGGGTGCTGAAAACGGGTGAGCGGACGCTGGTCGACCGCGACGGCGTGTCGGTGCCGCTGTCGACGGGTGAATATAACCTGCTTCACGCGCTGGTCATGCGGCCGCGTCAGGTGCTGACCCGCGACCAGTTGCTCGATCTGACCCAGGGCCGGGAAGCGGCAGCATTCGATCGCGCCATCGACAATCAGGTCAGCCGCCTGCGCAAAAAGCTGGAGGAGGACCCCAAAAGCCCCTCCGTCATCAAGACCGTTTGGGGCGGCGGGTACACCCTGTCGGCCGAGGTTACGCGGCTTTGACACGCGCATGAGCCGCATCCGCCTGTTGCCGCGCAGCCTTGCCGGTCAGCTTGCGCTGCTCGTCGCGCTGGCGCTGTTCGTGGCGCAGGCGCTGAACTTTGCGCTGCTGCTGCGCGAGCGGCAGGGATATCGCTTTGCCCAGATTGCGGTGCCCACCATCACCCGCATCGTCGATGCGGCCGAACGGGTGGAACAGGGCCGGCTGTCGCTGGACGACCCGCGACCGCGCGGCCGGGTGCGGCTGGTCAGCGCCAATCCGGTGCCGGAAGGGCTGCCCACCGAGGATGATGTGGCGGCCGGCATCCGGTACGGCCTGGACCAGAGCCAGGTCCAATATGGCCGCATCGTCGCGGTTCTGAACCACGAGCATGTGCCCGTGCCAATCCTGGAGTCTCGCCGGCGACAGAACGATCAGCGCCAGGACCGGCAGAACGGGCCGCCCGATCTGCTGGTCGCTGTGGAATTGCCGGGCAAGGGGTGGCTGGCGATCCGCGCGCCATGGCCGATGACCGGGCGGTTCCTGATCTGGCAACTGATCGCCCAGACGCTTGTGCTCTATGCGGTTGTCATGCTGCCCATCGTGGTGCTGGGCCGGCGGATCGCGCGTCCGCTGCGGTCGCTGGCGCAGTCGGCGGCCAGCTTTAACCCTGCACAGCCAGGCGAACCGGTGCCCGAACGGGGGCCGGAGGACGTCCGGTCGGTGATTTCGGCGTATAACGGCCTGTCCGGCCGCGTGACCGCCATGCTGGATGAAAAGGACCGGATGCTGGGCGCGATCGGCCATGATCTGCGCACTCCGCTGGCCGCGCTGCGCGTCCGCATCGAAAGCGTCGAGGACGAACAGGACCGGGCGCGCATGGCCGAGATCATCGAGGAAATGCACCGGACGCTGGAGGATATCCTGTCGCTGGCGCGGATGGGCCGGCCCAGCGAGCCGCACAGCGATGTCGATCTGGCCGCGCTGGTCGATGCCGTCGTTGCCGATTTCGAGGATCTGGGCGCCGATGTGACCGCGACAGAGGCACCGCGCATCACCATCCGCATCCGTCCGACGCTGATGCGGCGGGCGCTGCGCAACCTCATTGAAAACGCCGTCAAATATGCGGGGTCAGCCGAAGTGCGGCTGGTTCCGGGCGAGCGCGACGTCTGTATCGAGGTGGCCGATCACGGCCCCGGCATCCCGGAGGACAAGATCGACGATGTGTTCGACGCCTTTATCCGCGTCGAAACCAGCCGCAACCGGGATACTGGCGGCATTGGCCTGGGCCTGGCGCTGGCCCGTGCCATTGTCCGCGATGCGGGGGGCACGATCACGCTGACCAACCGTCAGGGCGGCGGCCTGATCGCCGCAATCCGCCTGCCCCGTTGATCCGATGCTGAAGGTTGCGAGCTATAACATTCACAAGGCGGTGGGGACCGACCGGCAACGGCGGCCGGACCGCATCGTACAGGTGCTGGGCGAAATCGGGGCCGATATCGTCGCGCTTCAGGAATGTGACCGCCGCTTTGGCGCGCGTCAGGCGGTGTTGCCCGGCCATATCCTGAACGATCATGGCGGGTGGCAGGTGGTGCCGGTGGCACAGCGGCAGGCCAGCATGGGATGGCATGGCAATGGCCTGCTGATCCGGCCCGAGGCGACGTTGCTGCACGCAGAGGCGCTGCACCTGCCGGTGCTGGAGCCGCGCGGCGCTGTGCTGGCCGAGGTTCACGCGCGCGGGCGCGACTACCGGATCGTCGGGATGCACCTTGATCTGTCGGGCCTGTGGCGCAGGCGGCAGGCGCGGGCGATCCTGGCGCATCTTGCCGCCCGCCCCACCTCCATGCCGACGATCCTGATGGGCGACCTGAACGAATGGCGGCCCAATGGCGGCTGCATCGCCGATTTCTGCCGATCCCACCGGCTGGCCGATACCGGGCCAAGCTTTCCGGCCCGGCGGCCGATCGGGCGGCTCGACCGGATCATGGTCAGCCGGGATCTGTCCATCCTGGACTGCGGCGTCCATGGCAGCGTTGCCGCCCATGCCGCTTCCGATCACCGGCCGGTCTGGGCTAGGATACAACCGGCCTGACCATCCGTGCCCGGGGTGGAACGGGCGATACCAGAGGGGTGCCCCGTGCGGGAAAAGGAATTGCGGCTGGCCCTTGTCTGTTACGGCGGCATCAGCCTGGCCGTATACATGCACGGCATTACCAAGGAGATATGGCGGCTTGCCCGCGCCAGCCGCGCCTTTTGCGATGGCGACCCGCCATCCGCCGGCAGTGAGGGCGTTTATCGCGCGCTGATGCAGGACATTGCCGATCGCACCGGCGTTCAGGTGCGCGTGCTGGCCGATATCGTCGCGGGCGCGAGTGCGGGCGGCATCAATGGCGTGTTCCTGGCGCAGGCGATCAGTTCGGGCCAGTCGCTCGACCCGTTGACCGACCTGTGGCTGGACACGGCGGATGTCGAGGCGCTGATCGATCCGGGTCAGGCGCCATCCGGGCGGATGACCAAGCTGTGGGCGCTGCCCATCGCGTGGATGGCGATGAACCGCGGCACGATGATCGACGCCACCGTCGAAGAGGGCGCGCGCGACGAGGTGAAGCGCAAGCTGGAACATTTCGTCCGGTCCCGCTGGTTCGAACCGCCCTTTGGCGGGGAGCGGATGCTCGACCTGTTGCTTGACGCGCTTGACGCCATGGCGGCCGTCCCCGCCGGTCCCCGTCTGTTGCCGCCGGGTCAGCCCATCGACCTGTTCGTCACGGTGACGGATTTCGAGGGGCATTTCGAACTGCTCCGCCTCAATTCACCGCCCGAAGTGATCGAAACGGAGCATCGGCTGGTCATCAGTTTCCGGGATCAGGGGCATGACGGCCCCTGCCCGCTTGCCGACCCCGCCGAGCTTGCCTTTGCCGCGCGGGCAACGTCCAGTTTTCCCGGCGCCTTTCCGCCCTTTTCGGTGGGGGAACTGGACCGGGTGCTGGACATGCGGGACCGGTCATGGCCGGGCCGCGCCGAGTTTCTGCGCCGCGCCATGCCCCATCGCGCCGCAGCGGGCGCGGCGGAACAGGCGGCGCTGATCGACGGGTCGGTGCTGGTCAACGCCCCGTTTCAGCCCGCCATCGATGCCCTGCGCGAACGGCCCGCCCGGCGACAGGTGGACCGGCGGTTCATCTTCATCGATCCGACCCCCGGAGCACGGCCCGGCATCTATGGCGAACCCGGCCACCGGCCCGGTTTTTTCCAGACGATCATCGGATCGCTGTCCGAACTGCCCCGGCAACAGCCGATCCGCGACAATCTGGAGGCGATTGCCGCCCGGTCCGAACGCATCATCCGGATGCGAACGATCATGGAGGCGATCCGCGCAGAGGTGGAGGCGCAGGTCGTCGGCCTGTTCGGCTATACCCTGTTCCTCGATTATCCCACGCCGCGGCGGTTGGTGAACTGGCGTCGCCGGGCACAGAGCCATGCGGCAAGCCGGGCGGGTTACGGCCATGCGGCCTATGCCCTGTTGAAAGTGGACGCGATCATCGACCGGCTGGCCGCCCTGATCGGGGCGATGACCAAGCGGACGACGGCAGAAGATGTCCGCGCAATCCGCGCCGCGCTGGCCGCGTGCGTGCGCGAGCGGGGGGCGATGGATTTCGCCGCCGGGCATCCGACGGGTGCCGCGCCCGCCGCCGTCGCGTTCCTGCGCGCCCATGACCTTGGCTTTCGCATACGGCGACTGCGGCTGCTGGCCCGGCGGATCACCGAGCTGGACGAAGCGACGCCGGACGAGGCGCTGTCGGCGATGCGCGAGGCGGTTTACCAATCGCTCAGCGCCTATCTGGAATGTGAGCGGCAGGAACATCATGCGGGGCTGATCGGCCCGGACGACATGCCCGCATTGCTGGATCATCCGGGCGTGGTGCTGGACCGGGTGGCCGCGCATATGAACCTTGAGGCGCTGGACAGTGCGACGGACGACCGGTTGTCGGCGGCGTTCAGCCAGTTGTCGCGCGATCTGCGCCGCCCGGTGCTGCTCGCCTATCTGGGCTTTCCGTTTTTCGATCTGGCCACCCTGCCGCTGCTGGAGGGTGAGGGGATGGACGAATTCGATCCGATCCGCGTCGACCGCATCTCGCCCGACGATGCGACGGCAATCCGGTCCGGCGGCGCGGCGGCGACGCTGAAGGGGATTCAGTTCAACAATTTCGGCGCATTTTTCAGCCGTGCCTATCGCGAAAACGACTATCTTTGGGGTCGGCTGCATGGAGCAGACCGACTGATCGACATCGTGCTTTCCACCCTGTCCCCAAGCCAGCGGCCCGATCCGGCCGAACTGTTGGCGGTCAAGCAACAGGCGTTCCGCGCCATCCTGAACGAGGAACGGGAACGGCTCAAAAGCATTCCCGGCTTGTTCGAGGCGCTGGACGCCGAGATCGGATGAACCCGCCGTGGCTGGCCAATCCGGGCGATTGCGCCTAGGGTCCGCCGTGGCATGAGAAAAGGAAAGGATCGCCCATGCAATTCCTGAGGACCCTGTTCTGGGCCTTGCTGGTCGGCATTCTGGTCGCGTTCGCCTTTAACAACTGGACCAGCGTGGACGTCCGGCTGTGGGGCGGGATGGTTGCGCAGACCAACTTGCCGCTGCTGCTTGGCATCGTCTTTCTGCTGGGTTTCCTGCCCATGTTCCTGGCGCATCAGGCGATGAAATGGCGGCTGAAATCGAAACTGGCGAGCACGGAGCGCGCGCTGAACGAATTACGCAATGCCCAGACCCCGATTGTGCAGCAGCCGGTGCCGCCCGCCCCGTCGGCCACCGCGCCGATCGCTTCCGGCGAGCTTCCGCTTGAACCCGCGCCGGGGCAGCGCCTGTGACCAACCGGATCTTCGTTGCCCTGGATACGCCAGACCTTGAACAGGCGCAGGCACTGGCCCGGCGCGTCCATACCCATGTGGGCGGGATCAAGCTGGGCCTGGAATTCTTCATGGCCAATGGGCGGCACGGCGTGCACGCCATGGCCGATATCGGCCTGCCCATTTTCCTTGACCTGAAATTCCACGACATTCCGAACACGGTGGCAAAGGCGGTGCAGGCGCTGCGCCCGCTTAATCCCGCGATCCTGACCGTCCATGCCAGTGGCGGCCGCGCGATGATGGAGGATGCCAAGGCCGCCGCGCCGGAGGGGACCAAGGTCGTCGCCGTCACCATGCTGACCAGCCTGGACCGCAGCGACCTTCAGTCCATCGGCCTGTCGCCCGATCCGCACGAACAGGTCGTTCGGCTGGCCGAACTCGCCCGGTCCGCCGGGGTTGATGGCATCGTATGTTCAGGCGAAGAGGTGAAAGCCGCCCACTCCGTCTGGAAAGACGGATTTTTCGTCGTCCCCGGCGTGCGGCCCGCCGATGGGACCGCGGGCGACCAGAAGCGGGTGGTGACGCCCCGCGACGCGCTGGATCGCGGTGCCTCTATCCTGGTCATCGGCCGCCCGATCACACAGGCCGAGGACCCGGATCAGGCCGCGCGGGCCATCGAGGCGACCCTCTAGAGGGATCGGGCAGCGGGCCGATCAGGCCGCGGTGGTCAGCGCCGCAACGAACGCCCGCGCCCGTTCACCGACCTGTTCCGCACTGTATCCGGGGCGATAGAGCGCCGAGCCAAGGCCGAACCCCGCTGCACCGGCGTCCAGCCAGGGCTGCATATTCCCCGGGTCGATGCCGCCCACCGGCAGGACGCGCGTGCCGGCCGGCAGCACCGCGCGCATCGCCTTCAGCACCGCAGGCGATGCGCCCTCTGCCGGAAACAGTTTAAGGGCATGGGCACCGGCGGCCAGCGCCGCAAACCCCTCGCTCGGGGTTGCCATGCCGGGCAGCGAGACAAGGCCCGCATTGACGCTGGCCCCGATCACCGCCGTGTCGGTGTTGGGCGAAATGATCATCGTGCCGCCCGCCGCCGCGACGGCATCGACATCCGCCACGGTCAGCACCGTTCCGGCACCGACGACCGCGCGATCCCCGGCCACGCTGGCCAACCGGGCGATGCTGTCCAGCGGGCGCGGCGAATTGAGCGGCACTTCGATCAGGGTGAACCCCGCCTCGATCAGCGCCTCGCCAATCGGCACCACCTCGTCCGGCTGAACCCCGCGCAGGATCGCGATCAGGGGGCAGCGCGCAAACGCCGCATCGAACCGGTTGCTCGTCTCACTCATGCCTGAAATCCCTGAATCGCGGTAACGCCCGCCACAAATGCCGCGCTGCTGTTGATCAGCACCGCCTGTCGCCCGTGCGCCTCGATCGCCGCCACGTACAGCTGGCCCAGCGCATTGCCCGCCAGAATATGAACCCGGTCGGCATCCGTTTCGGACAGGCGCGCGGCAACCTCTGTCCCGATCAAAAGGCCGCTGGCATAGGCGGGTGCATCCCCATCCGCGCGCATCCCCAGCAATCCTGCCGCCCGGATACCGAACAGGTCGGTCAACAGGTCGCGGCGGTTCCGCGCATCGGCAACGCCGTCCAGAAACGCCGGGCCAAGCGCCGGATCGCCGCCAAGCTGCTGCGCCAGCACGCCATGCCCGCGCAACAGGGCGAACAGCTCGCCGGTCATCGCGGTGGAAAATGCCGCGATCCGGCCATCCGCCATTCGCGCCCATTTGCTGTGCGTGCCCGGTTGAACCAGAACGGCGTCGGGGGGCACCAGCCCGGCGGCAACCGCACCCAGCAACTGCACCTCCTCGCCCCGCATCACATCGGCGCGCCCGTCGGCGGTCGTAGAGACGCCCGGGACGATGGCCGTGCGCGCGTCCACCCGCATCAGCTTTGCCGCCAGTTCGGCGATCCCGGCGGGTGCGGCGACATAAGGGGCAACGCGCCAGCCGATCGACGATCCGACCATCCCGGCCATCAGCATGGGATGATCGCCGAACTGCGCCCGCACCTCGCCCACCGCCGCATCGAAATCGGTGACCGATGTAACGCCCAGACCGTCCTGATGCGTGTGCACCACCGCCCCCGCCTCGATCCGATAGATGCGGCGATTGGTGGTGCCCCAGTCAATCGCCAGCAGCGTGTCCGCCATCGTTACCACCAGACCGCGTACAGGATGGCGAGCACGACGACCACCGCCACACTGGCCAGGTTGAACCCCGTGCTGGTCGCAAAGGACACGCCCTGCATCGTGATCCGGTTGCGTTCCGCCTGTGCCGGACGCAGGAGCGAGACGATGATGGCCAGCGCCAGGCTGATGAAGAACACGATCATCATGCGGTTCATGAACGGCACGGCGTTCAGCACCGCGATGCCGCCCCAGTCGGCCGGCAGCCAGAACAGGAAACTGAGCGCAACCGACGCCACCGCCCCGACCAGCGCCCCCGCCTCTGTCGCGCGCGGCCAGAACAGGCCGAGCAGGAAGATGACGCAGATGCCCGGCGTGACGAATCCGGAAAATTCCTGGATATACTGGAACGCCTGATCCAGGCTGCCCAGCAGCGGACGGGCGGTCAGAATGCCCAGGATCGTCGCCACGACGGCGCTGATCCGGCCGACCAGCACCAGCGACTTTTCATGCGCCATGCTGGCCACGGCATCGCCGTCCGCCTCGCTCGCCCGGCTCTGAATCCCCTTCAGCTTGGCATAGAGATCAAGGGTGAAGATGGTGGCGATCGAATTGATCTTGGACGCCATCGACGCGATGATCGCCGCGACCAGGGCCGCAAAGACCAGACCCAGCAACCCCGTCGGCAACAGCCGCATCATGGTGGGGTATGCCTGATCCGGCTTGGCAAGATCGGGGGCCAGGATCACCGCCGCGATGCCGGGCAGGACGATGATGATCGGCATCAGCATCTTGAGGAACGCGGCAAAGACGACCCCCTTTTGCGCCTCGCCCAGGCTCTTGGCCGCCAGCGCGCGCTGAATGATGTACTGGTTGAACCCCCAATAGCTGAGATTGGCGATCCACATCCCGCCGATCAGGACGCTGAGGCCCGGCAGATCCTTGTAGAACGGGTTGTCCGGCGACAGGATCATGTCGAATTTTTCGGGCAATTCGGTGGTCAGCCGGGAAAAGCCGCCCAGAACGCCGGCATCGCCGCCAATTTCGCTGAGCGTCAGCCACGATACGACCAGACCGCCGAACACCAGCAGCGTCACCTGCACGATGTCGGTCATCGCCACGGCCTTCAGCCCGCCGCGAAGCTGATAGACAAGGGCAAAGATGCCCAGGCCGATCAGCGCCACGTCCTGATCCACGCCCGCCACCTGAGTGACTGCGATCGAGCCAAGCCACAGGATCGAGGTCAGGTTGACGAAAACATACAGCGCCAGCCAGAACACCGCCATCACGGTGCGGATGGTCGGCCCGAACCGCTGTTCCAGGAACTGCGGCATGGTGTAGATTTCGTTGCGCAGGAAAATCGGCAGAAACCATTTGCCGACGATCAGCAGCGTCAGCGCCGCCATCCATTCATAGGATGCGATGGCCAGGCCGACGGCATAGCCCGATCCGGACATCCCGACGATCTGTTCGGCGGAAATGTTCGCCGCGATCAGCGACGCACCGATCGCCCACCAGGGCAGCGCCTTGGACGCCAGGAAATAATCGGACGTATTCTTGGTCCGACCTGCTTTTTCGCGGCTGATCCATTGGGCAAGGCCGAAAATGCCGATGGCATAGACGATGACCACGATCAGATCGATTTGCGACAGTCCCGTCACGCACCCTCCCACATACTGATGACCCGAATTATCATATGATTGCCGATTGTCTAGCGTCGCCGGGCACGGGCACCGCCCAGCCAGCGGTCGACCGCGACCAGAATGGCCGCCCCCAGCGCGACGGCGACGGTGATGCCGCCGGCCGCAGCGGCGAACCCGTCCCATCCCGCCTTGCCCGGATCCAGGAAATAATAGGCGTACCAGCCATCATACGCACCGCGCGCCACCGCATAGGCCAGATAGGCCAACGGAAACAGCAGTGCCCGCCACACCTGCCCCCAGCGCAGCGTGCCATGCCCGCTCGCCAGCCACGCCAGCAGGAACAGCGGCGGCACGGCATCGTGCAACAGGTGATCGGCAACCGCCTGCCATCCGGTCGGTTCCCACACATGGCGCAGCGCAATCGAATAGGTGATGCCAACCAGCAGGATGGCGACCAGCGCCGACAATCGCACCCATGGCCGCGCCAGCGGCGATCCCGCGCGCAGGCCCATCGCCGCGGCCACGATGCACACGAACAGGTTCGACAGGATGGTGAAAAAGCCGAAGAACCGCCACAGCGCGGCCCCGACGCCCTCGCCCCGCCCGGCGAATTGCCCGACGATCAGCGCCAGTTGCAGCACCAGCGCAAATCCGGCGACCAGCGCAACGGTTCGGGCGATCGGCTGCATCCAGGTGCTTGGCCGGTCCATTGGCACATCCCCTCCTCCAACCCCGGTCATGCTTGTCGAAGCATCGCGGCGAAGACAATGCCCTTGTGCCCGAACGCGGCGCGATTGGCGATGGATCGGGCGGCGGACGATTGACCCCGCGATGCCCGCCGCCTAGCGCGGGACCATGCGTGCCACTGCCAAGATCTGCGGGCTTTCGACGCCCGAAACGCTGGATGCCGCGATTGGCGGCGGGGCCAGCCATGTCGGTTTCGTGTTCTTTCCGCCCTCTCCCCGCACCCTGACGCTGGAACAGGCGGCGATGCTGGCGGCACGCACCCCGGACACGGTCGGACGGGTCGGCGTGTTTGTCGATCCGGATGACGAGCTGTTGAACGGGGCAATCGCGGCCGGGCGGCTGAGCGCCGTTCAGCTGCACAAGACCGCGCCGGAACGGATCGCCGCCATCCGCGCGCGCCTGTCCGGCATCGAGGTCTGGGCGGCGATCGCGGTCAAGACGCGCGCTGACCTTGATCCCGCGCGGCGGCTGCACGGGATTGTGGACCGCGTGCTGTACGATGCAAAGACGCCGGATGGCGCATCGCTGCCGGGCGGCATGGGCCTTCGCTTTGACTGGACGCTGCTGCGCGGGTTCAATCACCCGCTGCCCTGGGCGCTGTCCGGCGGGCTGGATGCGGGCAATGTGGCAGAGGCGATCGGCACGACGGGCGCGACGCTGGTCGATGTATCGTCCGGCGTCGAACGCACGCCGGGCACCAAGGATGTGGACAAGATCGCCGCTTTCCTTAAAGCGGTCGCATCATGAACGCACCCAACAGCTATCGCGCACAGCCCGACGATCGCGGGCATTTCGGGCAGTTTGGCGGCCGTTATGTCGCCGAGACGCTGATGCCGCTGATCCTCGAACTGGAAACAGCGTATAAATCCGCCAAGGCGGACCCGGCCTTTGCCGCGCAGTTCGACGATCTGCTGGAGCATTATGTCGGGCGCCCCAGCCCGCTTTATTATGCCGAGCGGCTGACCGAGGAATTTCGGAAGGACGCAGCCGACGGCATGGGGGCGCAGGTCTGGTTCAAGCGCGACGAGTTGAACCACACCGGCGCGCACAAGATCAACAACTGCATCGGCCAGATCCTGCTGGCGATCCGCATGGGCAAGACGCGGATCATCGCGGAAACGGGCGCAGGCCAGCATGGCGTTGCCACCGCCACCGTCTGTGCGCGCTTTGGCCTGCCCTGCACCATCTTCATGGGCGCAAAGGACGTGGAGCGGCAGCAGCCCAATGTGTTCCGCATGAAGCTGCTCGGCGCGGAAATCGTGCCGGTGACCAGCGGCGCGGCGACGCTGAAGGACGCGATGAACGAGGCGCTGCGCTACTGGGTCGCGAACGTCCACGACACCTTCTACATCATCGGCACCGCCGCCGGTCCGCACCCATACCCCGAACTGGTCCGCGATTTTCAAAGCGTGATCGGGCGGGAAGCGCGCGAACAGATGTTGAGCCGTACCGGCCGCCTGCCCGACCTCCTGGTCGCTGCGATCGGCGGCGGATCGAACGCGATCGGCCTGTTCCACCCGTTCCTGGACGATGCCGACGTCAAGATGCTGGGCGTCGAGGCGGCCGGGCATGGGCTGGACAAGCAGCACGCGGCCAGCCTTGCGGGCGGCTATCCCGGCATCCTGCATGGCAACAAGACCTATCTGTTGCAGGATGACGACGGCCAGATTGCCGAGGCACATTCGATCAGTGCCGGCCTCGATTATCCCGGCATCGGGCCGGAGCACGCGTGGCTGAAGGAAATCGGGCGGGTGGAATATACCTCCGTCACGGATACCGAGGCGCTGGACGCGTTTCAGCTGCTCTGCCGGACGGAGGGGATCATCCCCGCGCTGGAGCCGAGCCACGCAATCGCGGCCGTCGGCAAGGTGGCGCGGGAAATGGGCCGAGATCAGGTGATCCTGGCCAATCTTTGCGGCCGCGGCGACAAGGACATCTTCACCGTCGCCGAGGCGCTGGGGACGGAAATCTGATCGATGGACCGTCTTGCCTCCACTTTCGCCGCCGCCCGTGAAGCGGGGCGCGCCGCGCTGGTTACCTTCGTCACGGCTGGCGATGGCCCGACTGCCGACATCCTCGACGCGCTGGTCGCTGGCGGGGCGGACGTGATCGAGCTTGGGATGCCGTTCACCGATCCGATGGCGGACGGCCCGGCAATTCAGGCCGCGAACCTGCGCGCACTGGCCAATGGCACGACCACGGCGGACATCCTGGCCATCGCCAGCGCGTTTCGCCAGCGGCACCCCGACGTGCCCCTCGTCCTGATGGGCTATGCCAATCCGATGACGCGGCGCGGGCCGGAATGGTTCGCCGCCGCCGCGCGCGATGCGGGTGTTGATGGCGTCATCTGCGTCGACATCCCGCCAGAGGAGGATGACCAGCTTGGCCCCGCGCTGCGCGCCGCCGGCCTGCACCTCATCCGACTGGCCACGCCAACCACCGATGCCGCGCGGCTGCCCGCCGTGCTGGATGGTGCATCGGGCTTTCTCTATTACGTCTCCGTCGCCGGGATTACCGGCCTGCAACAGGCGGCACAGGACAGCATCGATGCCGCGGTCGCCCGGCTGAAGGCGGCGACGGACGTTCCCGTAGCGGTCGGTTTCGGCGTGCGTACGCCGGAACAGGCCGCCGCCATCGGGCGGGTCGCCGACGGCGTCGTCGTCGGTTCCGCCATTGTCGAACTGGTCGCGCAGCACGGGGTCGGCGCCCCGGCGGCCGTCCAATCCTATATCACCACATTGGCGCAGGCGATCCGCGCCGTATCCAGGGTTTCCGCATGAGCTGGCTTGGCCGCGTCCGTAACGCGATCTCCTCTTTCGTCCCCGTCAGGAAGGACACGCCCGACAATCTGTGGCACAAATGCGCAGGGTGCGGGCAGATGGTATTCATGAAGGAATATCAGGAGAATATGTCCGTCTGTCCGCTGTGCGGCCATCATGGCCGGATCGGGCCGAACGACCGGTTCGAACATCTGTTCGACCCCGGCTTTACCGTCCTGCCCAGCCCGCGCACGGCCGACGACCCGCTAAAGTTCCGCGATTCAAAGCCCTATGCCGCCCGGCTGAAGGCGGCGCGCGCCGATACCGGCAACACCGACGCATTCGTCAATGCCGATGGCCGCATCCGGGGCCAGCGCGCGATTGTGGGCGTTCAGAATTTCGGGTTCATGGGCGGATCGATGGGTCAGGCGGTGGGCGAGGCGTTCATTGCGGGCGTTGAATCCGCGATCAAGGTCAAGGCGCCGTACATCGTGTTCACCGCCAGCGGCGGCGCGCGGATGCAGGAGGGGATCCTGTCCCTGATGCAAATGCCGCGCACGACCGTCGCCATCCAGATGCTGCACGATGCCGGCCTGCCCTATATCGTCGTGCTGACCGATCCGACATCGGGCGGCGTCATGGCCGCCTATGCCATGCTGGGCGATGTGCAGATTGCAGAGCCGCGCGCGACGCTGGCCTTTACCGGCCGCCGCGTCATTGAAAGCACGATCCGCGAAAAGCTGCCCGACGATTTCCAGACCAGCGAATATTATCTGGCGCACGGCCTGATCGACATGGTGGTCCATCGTCATCAGCTGGCCGATCAGCTGGCGCAGGTGATCGATTATCTGACCGGCGCGCGCAAGGCGGCGTGACCCCGCAACGTCGCGCAGGCCCCGTCCGTTCGTACCGCGCGAACGGAACCGGGGTCCGGGTCTGACCGATGCCCGATCACGCATCCTCGGCCGACCCCGGCGTCCAGCGGCAGCTTGACCGGCTGATGGCGCTTGGCCCCGGTGCGGATGTGCTGGGGCTGGACCGGATCACCCGGTTGCTGGACCGGATCGGCAATCCGCATCGCGCATTGCCGCCGGTGTTCCATGTCGCGGGCACGAACGGAAAGGGGTCGACCTGCGCCTTTCTGCGTGCCGCGCTGGAGGCGGATGGCCGGCGCGTCCATGTCTATACCAGCCCGCATCTGGTCCGGTTCAACGAGCGGATCCGGCTGGCCGGGCGGCTGATCGAGGATGATGCGCTGGCTGCGCTGCTGGCCGAGGTGCTGGACGCCGGCGGCGATATCGGCGCCAGCTTTTTCGAGGTGACGACGGCCGCCGCGTTCCTCGCCTTTCACCGGACGCCGGCCGACGCCTGTGTGATCGAGGTGGGGCTTGGCGGGCGGCTGGACGCCACCAACGTGCTGACCGATCCGGCCGTATGCGGCATCGCCCAGCTGGGCATGGATCATGAGTCGTTTCTCGGCGACACGATCGAAAAGATCGCGTTCGAAAAGGCGGGGATAGCCAAGCCCGGCCGCCCGCTGGTGACGATCGATCACGGCGATGCGCTGAACGCCGTCATCGCCGCGCATTGCCGATCGGTCGGCGCGCCGCTGCTGCGCCAAGGGGTGGATTGGCAGTTCGGGGGCGATACGCACCAGAACACCGTGGTTCACCATGGGCCGGGTGGCGGGGCGCAGGTCGCGACGCCCTGGCCCGCCCTGCCCGGCGATCATCAGGTCGGCAATCTGGCGCTGGCCATCGCCATGCTGCGCGCTCAGGATCGGGTGCCGGTCAGTGCCGCCGCGCTGCAGGCGGCGCCGCTTGCCGTGCGCTGGCCGGCCCGGATGCAGCGGCTGGGCGACGGCCCCCTCAGCGCGATGCTTGCGCCGGGATCATCCATCTGGCTGGACGGCGGGCATAATCCTGCGGCCGGGCAGGCGGTGGCGGATGCGCTGGCATCGCTGGTGCCGGATGGCGGCGTCCACCTGATCCTGGGGATGCTCGCCAACAAGCAGCCAGAGGGGCTGCTCGCCCCGATTGCGCCGATGCTGGCCAGCGTGACCGCGATCCCCGTGCCCGGCCATGCCCATCACGCCCCCGATGCGCTGGTCGGCACCCTGGCACAGATGGGCGTCGCCGACGGACAGGTTGCGGCCGATCCCGCCGATGCGGTTGCCCGTCTGGCTCGCCGGTTGAACGGACAGGCGGCCCCCGTCCTGATCCTCGGTTCGCTCTATCTGGCGGGCGAGGTGTTGCGGCTGAACGCGGAATTGCCCGACTGATCTTTTTGCGATTGACTATCAATAGCACAGGAGTAGCGTAGGGGCCTGACAGGAGACATGCCCCCGATGTTGACCACCCAATCCATTGCCGCCGCCCTGCCCCGTCGTCAGCCCGATCACGCCGCCCGCCGCCTGTTGATGCACGGCCTGCGCCGCACCGGGATGCACGGCCTGGACGATGCGATGACCGCCAGCATCTTCATGTCCGCCTTTGGCGGTCGGTACCGCCGCCCGCTCGTCCTGCTGCGCAGCCTGATGGCGGAATTGTCGTCGCTGGCCAGTGGTCCCATCCGCATCTCGCCGCCCTGTTGCGGACGCATGACGGTGGACGAGGCTTTGCTGGCCGATGCCATTGCGGCGGCGGCCACCGATCCGGGCCGCACGCGCGTCCTGCTGGGCGATGTGATCGGCCGCCGGATGGTGGACGGCCCGGCCGCCACCGCCGCCCTGCTCGCCCGCGCCTTTGCCGATGGTGGCCACCCGCTTGACTGACCGGTCAGCCGGTCCGGGGTTCAGCCCCTGAGTTCGGCCAGCGTATCGGCGGCCCAGCGATACATCTCCGCCTCTGCCGCGCGCTGCGTCCGGTCCAGCCGCTTTGCCCGCCGCTCGACCTCCTCCAGCACGGTCAGCGCCTCGCCGCGCCAGCCAAGAGCGATCAGCAGCGCGGCGTAACGGCACCGCGCCTCCTCCCCCGGCAGGCGCGTGACGATGTCGGCATAGATCGCCGCCGCCGCCTCGCGCTTGCCAAGGTCCTCAAGGATCCGCGCGCGGAGCAGCATCACGCGGTCCCGGTCCGCCTGGGTCGACGGATCGCCCGCCGCGTCCAGCTCGGTTAGCGCACCCGCCGGCTCGTTCGTCTCGTACAGCGCGCGGGCCAGCTTGCGCCGCTGCGTCGGGATACCGCCGCCCGGCATCGCCGCCAGCTGGCAAAGCACCGGCAGCGCCTCGGCATGACGGCCAAGCGCCATCAGCGCATCGGCCAGCCGCTCGCGATTGGCGACCGTGTCGGCCAGGTCCAGCGCGTCGCGGGCGCTGCGCAATTCGCGCTCCGGGTCGATGGCGTTGCGCACCTTCGACTCGGCCAGCCGCACATGGCGATTGCCCCGCGCACCGGGCAGCACCTCGACCAGCAGATAGGCGATCGCACTGGCCACCGGCAGAAAGAACAGCGCCAGCAGCCACAGCTGATTGCGGCCGTTACGGATCACATGGACGATACAGGCAATCTGGATCGCCAGGATCAGCAGATAGATCGGCATGACGGCGCCCCTACTCGGTCGCCGCCCTGGCCTGCTCCGGCCCAGGCTCCGGTTGCTGCTTGGTGCCAGCGGTGACCGTCCGGTCGACCAAACCGGTAAACATCATCCACGCAAACAGCAGGATACCCGGCAATGCGACCACAAATGTCAAAACGTAAAAGTTCACGAAGCCCATGCCGTCGATCATCTTGCCAGCCAGCGTGCCGCTGAGAAACCGGCCAAGAATGCTTGCCGCTGCCGAAAACAGCGCAAACTGTGTGGCGGTGAAGGAAAGATTACAGAGGGCGGACAGGTAGGCGACCACCGCAACCCCGCCGATTCCACTGGAGAAGTTTTCGAAGCTCATGGCGGCAGCCATTGCCAGATTATCGTGACCAACAACCGCCAGACCGGCGAAACTCAGATTGGATATCGCCATAAGGATCAGGCTGATCATGACTGATCGTTTCATGCCCAGCCATGCGTAGAGCACACCCCCCACGAAAATCCCGAGGAGCAGGGCGACAAATCCCACGACGACGTCGAAATAGGCTATTTCGGGTTTGGTAAAGCCGAGATCTGCAAACAGCAGCCGAAGCGACAGGTTTGCCAGCGTGTCGCCCAGCTTATGGAGAACGACAAACAAAAGCGCGATCAGTGCCCCCTCCCGTCGGAAAAACTCCACGAACGGGTCCACGCGGTTGTTGCTCCGGTCGATCGCATCGCGCGAAGCGAGGCTGGCAACAAATAGCAGCAGCGCCGCGCTAACAGCGATCAACAGCATGGCTTCAATGCTTGTCCAGCCTGTGATCATGCCGGTTGCGATAGCAGCAATCGGGACAATGCAGAGCCACGCCAACCGCCCGGACCGGCCGGCATCGCGCAGCCTTCGCGCAGTCAGGTCGAACAGGGGAAACAGATATCCCGCCAACACCAGATTGCCGAGGATGTTTGTACCGAGCACCCGGTCAATCCAGACCCCGGCAAGATAAATTGGTACGAACGACAGAATGAACAACAGATAGGAACGCCGCCCCATCCGCTCGGGCCATTCCCGAATGACCTTTCGCTCAGGTTCTCCGACCAGCAGCCCGGTCAGGACAGCCGGCAGTGCAAATAGCGAACAAAGCCCGTAGGCGACGTGCCAGTTACTCCAGTCCGCTGCCAGCAACGCCAACGCGCCCGCGGCAGCAGAACCAATCCGCCAGCCATATTGGCTCATGCCCGACCCGATGCCCAGCTGGCGCGGTTCCAGCAACTCGATGCGATACGCGTCGATCACGATGTCGAATGTTGCACCCGCAAAGCCGACCAGAATGGCCGCCACAACTGTCATCGCAAGATCGGACTTCGGGTCAACGCTTCCCAAAAAAACCACAGCCGCGATCACGAACGCGCCAGCGACGATCAACCAGGACCGGCGCTGACCGATGCGGCCCAGCAGCGGCACCTCGAACTTGTCGACGATCGGCGCCCACGCCCATTTCAAATTATAGGCCAAGAATGTCAGTGCAAACGCGGTGACGGTCGCACGTGTCACGCCTTCCTCCGTCAGCCGCGTGGTCAGCGTCGCGCCGATCATGGCAAATGGAAATCCGGATGAAATGCCCAATGCCAGCGCGGCAAGCGGCGCGCGCTCGAGATAGGGCCTCAAGGCGTCCGAAAAACCCAACCGCGCCCGTTCCAAAGCCATGTTCCGCCTTCCATCCCTTTGCGCACGCGAGCACCGCAATGCGGCGCGCCGCATCCATGAGCCGGCATAGCGCAACCGCGGCAATTGCCTAGAGGGGGATGGGCCGACAGCGGCGGGTGCGTTCACGGCCCGGCGGCGGGACGGGGCGGGTCGTCACGGATATCGCGGCGCAAGCAACGGGGCGGCATTGCCCGCGTCCTGGCACTGAGGGGCTCAGGCGGCCGGGGCGAACAGGGACAGGCCGGTCGGAAAAGCCTTTGGCGCATGCCCGTCCACCATCGATCCGACCGCAGCCACCGCGCTGATCAGGTCGCGCGGCCGATAGGGTTTGGCCAGCCATCCCATTGCCAGCGCCTGCGCCTGATCCGGGCACAGGCCGGATACGATCAGCACCGGGACGCCGTCCGCATGGGCGCGCTCTGCAATCGCCAGGCCGTTGCCGTCGCTGAGGTTGATGTCGAGCAGCACCAGTTGCGGCTGACCATCGGCGATATGGGCCAGCGCCGCCGCGATCGTATCGACCGTTGCCAGCACCTCATACCCCGCCTCGGTCAGGATATGTTCGGCGTCGAACGCGACCAGCGGCTCATCCTCCACGATGAGGAGCCGGGTAATCGTCCGCTTTCTTCTGCCGAACAACATTGCTATCCGCTCTTTCGCCTGGTGAAGCGGACTATCCGCGCCCCTGGTCATAACGCCCATGACATGGGGTGGGTTGGCACGCCGGATGGATTTCGTCGTGTCCCTGAAACGGAATATATCAAAAACGATGGCGCCACCCAAATCCAAGGAAACTCAACGCATTGCCAAGTTGCTCGCGCGCGCCGGAGTCGCGTCGCGGCGCGAGGTGGAGCGGATGATCGAGGCCCGGCGCATCGCCATCGATGGAAAGCCGGTGGAAACGCCCGCGACCCTGCTGACGTCGCTCCACGGCGTCACCGTGGATGGGAAACCGGTCAGGGCGCCCGATCCCGCCCGGCTGTTCCTGTTTCACAAGCCGACCGGCGTGCTGACGACCGAACGCGATCCGAGGGGGCGGCCGACCATCTATGACCGGTTGCCGCGCGATCTGCCGCGGCTCGTGCCCGTCGGTCGACTGGATTACAACACCGAAGGTCTGCTGCTGATGACCACCGATGGCGGTCTGAAGCGTCAGCTTGAGCTGCCGTCCAGCGGGGTCGAGCGCATCTATCGCGCCCGCGCGCATGGACAGGTGACGCAGGCGCAGCTCGAATCGCTGATGGAGGGGGTCGAGATCGAGGGGATGCGATATGGCCCCATCGACGCCAATATCGAACGGCGCACCGGCGCCAATGTCTGGATCGCGCTGAAACTGACCGAGGGCAAGAACCGGGAAGTTCGCCGCGTGCTGGAATATCTGGGGCTGGAGGTGAACCGCCTGATCCGGATGTCCTATGGCCCGTTCATCCTGGGCGACCTGCCGGTCGGCGAGATTGGCGAAGTGCGCCAGCACGATCTGGTCGCGTTCCGCAAGACGCTTAAATGAGGATCATTGCCGGGCAATGGCGCGGACGGCGGCTGGCCACCCCGCGCGGCGACACGACGCGGCCGACGGCCGACCGCACGCGCGAGGCGCTGTTTTCGATGCTGACCAGCCGTCTGGGCAGTTTCGAGGGGCTGGCGGTCGCGGACCTGTTCGCCGGCTCGGGCGCGCTGGGGTTCGAGGCATTGTCCCGCGGGGCTGCCACGTGCCTGTTCGTGGAGCAGGACCGCGATGCCCTGACCGCGATCCGGGACAATGCCACGATGCTGAACATCCGCGCCGATATCCGCGCGCAATCGGTCATGGCGCTTGGCCCTGCCCCGGCGCCGCTCGATCTGGTGATGATGGACCCGCCCTATGGCACCGGCGCGGGTGCGGTGGCGCTGGACAAGCTCAACCGGCTGGGCTGGATCGCCGATGCGACCTGGATCAGCATCGAGACGGAGCGGACCGAGGCGGTGACCATCGCCGGTTTCACGATCGATGCCGACCGGGTGCATGGCAAGGCGCGGCTGACGCTGTTGCGGCGCGACGCCTGAACCTTCATCCCTTGCGGATCGCCTGGACCAGCTGCGCCTTCGTCATCGACGACCGCCCGGCAATGCCGATCTGCTTGGCCTGACCGTACAATTCGGCCTTCGTCCGGTCCTCCAGCTTCCCGCCGCCCGGCTCCAGCGTTCCTGCCGCGCGGGCATTGGCGATGCGCGCCGCCTTTTCCGGGGATGCGCCCTGCCGCAGCAGCGCCTCGTACGTCGCATCGTCCTTGATGCTCGGCCCGTGATCCTTTGCCATCGCGCTTTTCCCTTATGTTCCATCGGATCAACGCAGAGGGTCCGGGCGGGTTCACCTTCCGTGCAAAGGATGTGACAAAAGGGCGACAAAGCCGATCGACCGCCCTATATGGCGCGCCAGGGGCAGGGCAGCGACGGGCGCATGATGATTACCACTCATCCATTTGACGACGACAAACTGCGTGAAGAATGCGGTGTTTTCGGGGTTTCCGGGGCGGACGGCGCGGCGGCGCTGGTCGCGCTTGGCCTGCATGCGCTTCAGCATCGCGGCCAGGAAGCGGCGGGCATCACCAGTTTCGACGGCGAATTGTTCCACACCCATCGGGCGATGGGTCATGTGGCGGGCAATTTCGACCGTCCGGACGTGATGGAACAGATGCCGGGCCGGGTCGCGCTGGGCCATGTCCGCTATTCGACGACCGGCGAAACGGCGCTGCGCAATGTCCAGCCGCTCTATGCCGAACTGGCGACAGGCGGATTCGCCATCGCGCATAACGGCAATATCTCGAATGCCATGCACCTGCGCCGCGAACTGGTGCAGTCCGGTTCGATCTTTCAATCGACCAGCGATACCGAAACCATCATCCACCTGGTCGCGACGTCGGATTTCCGCACGCCGCTGGACCGGTTCATCGACGCGCTGAAGCAGGTGGAGGGCGCCTATTCCCTGATCTGCGCAACGCCGCAGATGATGATCGCCTGCCGCGATCCGCTGGGCATCCGGCCGCTGGTGATGGGCAAGTTCGGCGATTCGATCATCTTCGCCTCCGAAACCGTCGCGCTGGATGTGGTGGGCGCGCATTTCGTCCGTTCGGTCGAACCGGGCGAACTGGTGATCGTGCACCATGACGGGCGAATCGAATCGGTCCGCCCCTTTGCCCCCGTCTCGCCCCGGCCCTGCATTTTCGAATGGGTGTATTTCAGCCGGCCCGATTCGATCGCGGATGACCAGTCGGTCTATTCCGTCCGCAAATCCATCGGCGCTCAGCTGGCGATTGAAAACCCGGTCGAGGCTGACCTGGTGATCCCGGTGCCGGACAGCGGCACGCCCGCCGCCATCGGTTATGCCCAGCAATCGGGCATTCCGTTCGAATTGGGCATCATCCGGTCGCATTATGTCGGCCGCACCTTTATCCAGCCGGGCGACAAGGTCCGCCACCTTGGCGTCAAGCTGAAGCACAACGCCAACCGCGCGCTGATTCAGGGCAAGCGGGTCGTCCTGATCGACGATTCGATCGTGCGCGGCACCACCAGCCTGAAAATCGTCCAGATGATGCGCGAGGCCGGCGCGCGTGAGGTGCATATGCGCATCGCCAGCCCGCCGACCCGGCACAGCTGCTTTTACGGCGTCGACACGCCTGAACGGGCAAAGCTGCTTGCCGCAAAGCTGGACCTGGGCGGCATGACCGATTTCATCCATGCCGACAGCCTGGCGTTCATTTCGATCGACGGGCTGTACAAGGCGCTGGGCGAGGCCGGGCGCACCGCCGTCCGCCCGCGCTATTGCGATGCGTGTTTCACCGGGGAATATCCCACGCCGCTGACCGATCAGATGGAACGCGGCGGCCAGGATCAGCTCGAACTGCTGGGTAACTGACATGACCGAACTGACGCCGGATCAGCCGCTTGCCGGCAAGCTTGCGCTCGTCACCGGGGCCAGTCGCGGGATCGGCGCGGCAACCGCCGTCGCGCTGGGCCGGGCCGGGGCGCACGTCATCCTGACCGCCCGGACGGCCGGCGGGCTGGAGGCGGTGGAGGAGGCGATCCACGACGCCGGGGGCAGCGCGACCATCGCGCCGCTCGACCTGACCGAGGGGGATGGCGTGATCCGCCTGGCCGAAGCGATTGCCGGACGGTGGAAGGCGCTGGACGTGCTGGTCCTCAACGCCGCGATGCTTGGTTCGCTGGGCGCTGTCACGGCCATCGATCCAAAGGAACTGTCCAAGGTGATGACCCTGAACGTCAGCGCGCAGGCCGCGTTGCTTGGGTCGTTCGATGCGATGCTGCGCGCCTCGTCCGCCGGGCGGGTGATCGGCATTACGTCCAGCGTCGGGCGCAATCCGCGCGCCTATTGGGGCGTCTATGGCGCGTCCAAGGCGGCGTTCGAAACGCTGCTGGCCTGTTATGGCCAGGAAGTGCGCAACATCTCGCCCGTACGCACCGCGATCCTCGATCCGGGCGCGACCCGGACAAAGATGCGCGCCCGCGCCTATCCCGGCGAAAATCCGGACAGCGTGAAACCGCCAGAGGTCGTGGCCGACCATATCCTGAAGCTGCTGGCCAGCGATTTCGAGGACGGGCGCGTCGAACGGGTCGGCTGATCCCGGAACGGTTCGCCGCGACCCTTATTTCGCGGCGGCCGCCGAAAGCTCTGCCATGAATTGCAGCTGGGCGATGCGCAGATCCTGACCCGTCGCCCTGGGCCAGTTGGCAATCATGGCGATCACCAGTTTCCTGTCCGGCACGATCGCGATCGACTGGCCGAAAATGCCCTGCGCACCGAATGCGTCGGGATAGGTCCACCACTGATAGCCATAGCCAAAGCCCGGCAGGCTGCCGATCGATACCTGTTCCTTGCCCGCTTCGGCGAACCAGCCATCGGGCACCTGCCCCTTGCCGCCCTCCAGCGCGAACAGGCCCATGCGGGCATAATCGCGCAGGCGAAGGGACAGGCAGCATCCGCCGATATTCTGGCCCGTCAGATCGGTCATCCAGAACAGATCACCCTCGAACCCCGCAGGACCGGTGATCTTTTCCTGCGCATAATCGCTCAGCCGTCGGCCCGTCGCGCGCTCGACGATGATGCCGATCAGGTTGGTCTCGCCCGTCTTGTACACCCATTTCGTGCCCGGCTCGGCTTCGCTGGGCAGCTTGGCGAGATAGGCGAGCATGGGGTCCTGCCCCTCCGGCGCGGTGGCCAGCGCCATGCGCGCGACGTCGCTGTCGGGGTTGGTATAATCCTCGTTCCAGCGCACGCCGCTGGTCATGGTCAGCACCTGGCGCACCGTCACCCGGTCATAGCCGCTGCCCTTCAGTTCGGGCACGTACCGGACCACGGGATCGTCCAGCGACGCGATCTTGCCATCCTTTACCGCTGCACCGACCAGCGTCGAGGTAAAGGATTTGGCGACGGAAAAGCTGGTCCAGCGATCCTGCGCCGTCATGCCCAGGCCATAGCGTTCCTCGCGCACCTTGCCGTCCTGCACGACGATCAGGCCGGCGACCTTGTTGGCGGCCATGAACGCATCGATGCGCGCGGCATCCATCGCCAGCGGCTGACCCTTGGGCAACAGGCGGACGACATTCGACGCCTTGGCCGTGGTGCCGGGAAAGACGGTTTCCATCGCCCGGAAATTCTTGGATCGGACATCGTCGGGCCAGAACAGGATCTCTGCCGCCGCGCGGGACAGCTTTGCCCGCTGTTCCGCCGTCATCGGTGCCGCAGCCGTCTGGGCCATGCCCGTGGCGGGCAGCATCCCCGCACCCAGCAGCAGCATCGCCCGCAGCATCCGCTTCGGCATCCTCATCCCTCCTTCACCAGCGTGACATGGGCAACGTCGATCGCGCCGCCTCTGAATCCGCCTTCACAATACATCAGATAGTATCGCCACATATCCCGAAAGCGCGCGTCGAACGCCGATGGCAGCGCGCCGTCGCGGTCCGCCGCGTCAAAGCGTTCGCGCCAGATGCGCAGCGTTTCGGCATAGTCCGGCCCGAACCCCCGCCGGTCATGCCAGCCAAGGCCATGATCCTGCGCGATCGCGCGAAACCGGCTTTCGGAAATCAGCATCCCGCCGGGGAAGATATAGGTCTGGATGAAATCGACATTCGACGCATAGGATTCGAAGATCGTGTCATCCATTGCGATATACTGGATGGCGGCGCGCCCGCCCGGTTTCAGCACGCGGGCGATGGTCGCCAGATAATCGGGCCAGTATGCCTCGCCCACCGCCTCGACCATTTCGATGCTGGCCACCGCGTCGAACTGGCCGGTAACGTCCCGGTAATCGGTCAGGGCGACGGTGACGCGATCGGACAATCCGGCATCGGCCATCCGCTGATCGGCGTAACGCTTCTGCTCCTCCGACAGGGTCAGGGCATGGACGTGCCGCCCACCCCGCGCGGCCAGTTCGGCAAAGCTGCCCCAGCCGCAGCCGATTTCCAGGGTGCGCTCGCCCGGCCTAGTCCCCGTCCGGGCCAGCACGGCATCCAGCTTGCGCGCCTGTGCGATTTCAAGCGGCTCGCCCGGTGCAGCAAACATCGCGCTGGAATAGGTCATGTCGCCGCTCAGCCACGGTGCGTAAAAGGCGTTGCCCAGGTCATAGTGGAACGCGATGTTCCGCCGCGATCCGGCCCGGTCGTTGCGCCTGAGCCAATGGCGCAGCCGCATCAGCGGGCGCGACCAGGCCCGTGCCCGGCCTGCCCCGCCCAGCGTCGTTCGGTTGAGCGTGAACAGTTCGAACAGCGCAACCGGATCCGGGCTGCTCCATTCGCCCGCAGCCCATGCGCGGTACCATCCCGACGACCCGCCAGCGACCAGCCGCGCAATCGCCCGCCAGTCGGAAAGGGTCAGCACGACGTTCGGCCCCGGCGCCCGTCCGCCCAGCATCCGGCGTTCGCCATCCGGCAGGGTCAGGTCGATTCGCCCTGCCGCCAGGCCGCGGTCGATGCGGTCGATCGCCGCCGCCAGCACCGGGCGCAGCAATGCGAACGCCCCCTGTGGCCGGTGCAGGTTCACGCCCGCGCCCTGCTCCATTGCCCTGCCCTGCTCACCTGTCCCGTGCGCCATCGCCCGCGCTCTTGGCACAGGCAGGGCACGCGGAAAAGCCGGGCAATCACGGTCTTGACGGCAACGCCGCCCGTATCCCGACCATCCGGAAAAAAGTCGGCGCGCCCGGTTGCCCGGACGCGCCCAAGGAGAGGCTCGGAAAATGGTTCGATCAGAAGCGGGCATTGACCCCGAACATGACCGTGCGGCCGATCCGGGTTTCGAACAGCGTGTCCTGACGGACGCTGTCGATATACAGCCGGTTCTGCTCGTCGGTCAGGTTCTGCGCCTCCAGGATGAACCGCAGATTTTCGGTGATCGCATAGGATGCCGACGCATCGACATACAGCGTCGGGGCATTGCCCTGAAGGTCGCTGCCCTGCGATGCCGGGATGCCGCGGATGAACCGGTCGCGCCAGTTCGCGGTGCCGCGAATGCTGAACCGGTCGTCCTCGTAATACAGCGTGCCCGAAGCCGTGTTCTTCGACAGTCCGACCAGGTTGTTCACCACCGACCGCGTGCAGGTGCCGGCCGTGCTGGCCAGGCAATATTCGATTTCGGACGTGACGCGGGTGTAATTGCCCAGCACGCCGAAATTGCCCAGGAACCCGCCCAGGAAATCGAACGGCAGCTGCAGGTTGACCTCGACACCGTTCAGCGGCCCGCCCGGCGTATTGAACGGCTGAGACACGTTGAACAGCTCGGTCGGCAGCGTGTTCGAGTTTTCCAGCAGCGCGTCGGGCAGACCCAGCTCGGTGAACGGCACCAGGCTGGTGATCGTCTGGATAAAGCTTTCGATGTCCTTGTGGAAATAGGCGACCGAAATCAGCGATCCGGGACGGAAATACCATTCCAGCGCCGCATCGAACGTCTTGGCCCGGATCGGATCGAGGAACGGGTTGTTGACGTTGCCGACGCGAGTGACTGGATTGACGCCAGCGGTCGGGGTCAGCTGGCCCAGTTCCGGACGGGCCATGACCTTTGCCGCCGAGAACCGCAGCAACAGGTCCTGAACCGGCTCGATGACCAGATTGGCGGACGGCAGCCAGTCGTCATAGCTGTTCTGCGCTTCGGCATAACGACCGATCAGTCCCGTCGGCGACGTCACCCCCGTGGGCGGCGCGACCGAGATATAGCCGGATGCGAGCAGGTCGGTCCGCACATAGCGCACGCCGATATCGCCCCGGACGCCAAAACCGATCTGATCGGCGAAATCGAACGTGGCCATGGCATAGGCGCTCTTGACCTCTTCGTTCACGCGGGCGTCCTGCGCGCCGCATTCCACGCCGCAATAGCGCACGCCGTCGAAATTGAACGTCGATGCCCAGCGATCCGGATCGATCGCTGCCCAGGATGCGGGCGCACCATTGCCCCAAAGCTTGTCGACGCCGGTGATCTGCCGGGTGATGCTGGCCAGCGTAGTGCCGGCGGGCAGTGCCTGAACCACCGTGTCCGCATTGAACGGCCGCTGGAACTGCGACCGGAAATCGCTTTCCCGATACTGGCCGCCGAACCGCAGCTTGACCGCATCCGACAGGGTCCAGGCCAGATTGACCTCACCCGTAAAATTGTCGGTCGTGTTCAGCGACGGCTTGCCCTGGAAACTGAAGCCGCCCAGCACCGTGCCGTCGGCGCGGCCGGGGGCATAGGTGAAGGATGCCGGGTTCGACACGTCAAAGCCGAAGCCGATCGTCGGCACCGTGCCGCCATTGCGGAAATCGATCGAAAAACCGTCGCTGTCGATGACGTCCATGAACGTCTGCAGCCGCTTCTTGCCGTCCCAGTCGGACTTGTTCAGGCCGACCAGCATGGACACTTCCAGAGCATCGCTGAGCTTGCGCTTCAGGTTGAAATTCGCCTGCTTGAACGTCGACACGAAATTGTCGACCAGCCCTTCCGACCGGACATCGACCCCGTCGAACAGACCATAGACCAGCGATCCGTTGGCATCGAACTCGACATCGCGCACCGAAACCATCGGCTGGCCATTATTGGCGATCGACCGCGCGAACGACAGGCCGGCGATGTAATTGTCCCGCCGCGTCACTTCGAACCGCGAATACAGGAAATCGACGGCAATGTCGGTGGCGTCGTCCGGCTGATACTGCAGCGTCAGCGACCCGCCGATGCGTTCCTGATCCTGCTCGGAGTTCAGGTAGCGCGGGATGCGCGGGAAAAACGCGCCGCTGCCCGGAATGGCGGTGGCATCGGGCCGGGTCAGGTTCTGGATCGTCTGATAGGCGGCGGCACTGCCGGTGCGCGGGTTGCCGGTGCTGCAATTCGCTGCATCGACGCCCTTGGCCGCATTGTTCGCCGGATTCTGCGGGGCAAAGCCAAGGGGCGAGCAGAAGCCGCCGTTGACATTGGCCGGCAGGATGTCGACGCCGGAATAGCCGACTTCGCGGATATTCCGCTTCTGATAGGCGGCCGAGGCAAGGATGCCAAAACCGCTTTCGCCGAACTGCTTGGACAGCAGCATGGAGGCACGCGGATCGACCTGTTTCGACAGCTCGTTCCAGACGCCGCGCACGGTCGCTGAAAAGACGAAGGGATCGCGGGAATCGAACGGCCGCGGCGCAGTCAGATCGACGGTCGCGCCCAGCGAGCCTTCCTCCACATCGGCGGTCGGCGTCTTGCGCACGGCCAGCGCGGAAAAGATTTCGGTCGGGAACACGTTGAAGTCAAAGCTGCGGCCGTTGTTGCCCGCGCCGTAAATGTCGGACGAACCCGTCTGCGACGTGCCTTCCATCCCGTTGATACGAACCCGGGTGAACTGCGCGCCAAGACCGCGGACCGAGATGTTGCGCCCTTCGCCGCCATCGCCGCGGGCGAGTGCGACGCCCGGTACGCGCTGCATGGATTCGGCCAGGTTGGCGTCGGGAAACTTGCCGATGTCTTCGGCCAGGATTGTGTCGATCGCGGCCGTCTCGTTCCGCTTCTGATTGAGCGCGGTGTTCAGCGACGCGCGGAACCCGGTGACGACAATATCATCCTCTGCGGCGGTGGTTTCGCTGGCACCATCAACCGGCGCGTCCTGCGCGGCAGCCATGCCGGGCATCGCCAGCGCCAGGCCCAGCGCCATCATCGAACTGCACACGTGCAGAGGCTTTACTGCTCTCATCCGGTATCCTCCCTATTGCAATCCCGATATGTGGGACTTGCTTCCATATTATTGGAGGATGCCCGAAGCTGTCCAGCTTTTTTGCACCTTGATGCAAAAAATCAGACAATTACCGGGAAACTTGTTTCGTTATCGATACATAAATGTCGCAGGGCAGCGCACCGAAAAGGCGATGTCGGTCAGATGCCCTTGGCGGCGGCCAATGCCCGATCCCTTGCCGCCTTGTGCCGCACGATCTTGCGCGGATAACTGGCCGGGCGACGGCCATGCTCCTCCGGATCGTGGATCACGTCATCGTGCAGCCGGGCCAGTTCGGGCACCCATTGCCGGATATAGCCCGCCGCATCGAACTTTTCGGATTGCGACAGCGGCGCCATGATCCGCACGAACATGTTGCTGTCCACGCCGGTACCCGACACCCATTGCCAGTTGGTCGCGTTCGACCCGTAATCGGCGTCGACCAGCGTGTCCCAGAACCATTGTTCGCCCACGCGCCAGTCGATCAGCAGATGCTTGATCAGAAAGGATGCGGCGATCATGCGGACCCGGTTGTGCATCCATCCCGTCGCCCATAACTGGCGCATCCCGGCATCCACGATCGGGTATCCGGTCTGCCCGCGCTGCCATGCCCGAAGGTCGGCGGCATCGGTGCGCCATTCAAGCGCATCGAATTTGTCCCGGGCATTTTTCGACGCATATTCCGGGAATTGCAGGATCACGTTCTGCGCATAATCGCGCCAGCCAAGCTCGCTCAGGAAAACCTGTACCGAACCGCCCGTATCGGCGACCCGGTGCCACACCGTGGCAGGCGAGATTTCCCCGAAATGCAGGTGCGGCGACAGGCGAGAGGACCCCTCGATCGACGGCAGGTTGCGCTGTTCGTCATAGCGCGCGGCCTTGGCGACGAACGCGTCCAGCCGCTTGCGCGCGCCCTCCTCCCCCGGCGTCCATTCCGCCTCGAACCCGGTCGCCCAGTTGGGGCGCGTGGGCAGCAGGTTCCAGTCGGCCAGCGTATCCGATTTCGGCCACTTGTCCGGCGCATCGATGCTGCGCGGCCGCTGCGTCGGATGTTCGGGGGGCATCCGCTCCTGCAAGGCGCGCCAGAACGGGGTAAAGATCTTGTACGGCGATCCCGATCCGGTCGTCACGCTACCCGGCGGAGCCAGATAGTTGCCGTCATGGCACACCAGGTCCAGCCGCTTCGCCACCACCTTTTCGGCGTTGCGCCACCATGGTTCGTAATGGCGGATGCAATGCACCCTGCCCGCGCCGGTTTCCTCGGCCAGTTCGGCCAGCACGGCATCGCATTTGCCCCGGCGCAGGATCAGGCGGCTGCCCTTTTCGCGCAGCGCCGCGTCCAGCGCGTTCAGGCTGTGGTGCAGCCACCACCGCGATGCGCCGCCCATCGCCCGATGCTTTGGCGTGTCGTCGTCCAGCACATAGACGGGGATCACTGGCCCTTCCGCAGCGGCGGCGGCCAGCGCGGCCTGATCCGACAGGCGCAGGTCGCGGCGGAACCAGATGATGGATGGCGTGGTCATGGATCCCCTTTCGTCGCTGGGACAATGCGCCAACGACGAAATGGGGTGCAAGACAATGTGGGCCAAAGGCGGTGTTGACCGCCCTTTCCCCCGTCAGATCGCGTGCGGCTGTTTGTCCACCTGCCAGGTCTGGCCCTTGCTGACCAGCTTTTGCAGGTCGGGCACCTTGCCCTCGCTGACCGAACGGTTCTGTTCGATCACCGCGGTTTCAAAGGTCGGGGCTGGATCGTCAAAGATGACGCCCAGCGCGACCGGGAACGTGCCGACCGGCATTTCGACCAGCAGGTGCGCGATCGTCCGGTTGGTCTGATCGTGCACCAGCACGCCTGCGGCCTGCCAGTCGCCATCGACCACATCCACGACCTTCAGCGTCAGCCGTTCGCGGTCCAGCGACAGGCCCTTGACCCCGCCGGTCTTTTCCGACCCGAACAGCATCGGTTCGCCATGCTTGACCCACAGCTGCGCGGTCGCGGCATTGGGCTTTGCCGTGAACGGCGCGAACACGTCGTCATTATAGACGATGCAGTTCTGATAGATTTCGACGAACGCCGTCCCCTGATGGGCATAGGCGGCCTTCAGCACCTCGGGCAGGTTCTTGTGCACGTCGATGCCGCGCGCCACGAAGCGTGCACCCGCGCCCAGCGCAAAGACGCACGGGCTTGCCGGGCGATCGACCGACCCGAACGGGGTCGATGGCGAACGGGTGCCGACCCGGCTGGTGGGCGAATATTGCCCCTTGGTCAGGCCATAAATCTCGTTGTTGAACAGCAGCACCTGGCAATTCAGGTTGCGGCGAATGAGGTGCATGGTGTGGTTGCCGCCGATGGACAACGCATCGCCGTCGCCGGTGATGATCCACACGTCCAGATCCGGATTGGCCAGCTTTACCCCCGTCGCCACCGTCGGCGCGCGGCCGTGGATGGTGTGGAAGCCATAGGTTTCCATGTAATAGGGAAAGCGCGATGAACAGCCGATGCCGCTGACGAACACCGTGTTTTCCGGCGTCGCGCCGATTTCCGGCATGGTCCGCTGAACCGCCTTCAGGATCGCATAGTCGCCGCAACCGGGGCACCAGCGAACTTCCTGATCGGTTTCCCAGTCCTTGGGGCTGGTGGCGGGCTTGATGGTCGTGATCTCGTTCATGCGAGCAGGCTTTCGATTGCGTCTTCGATTTCCGCGATGCGGAAGGGCTGGCCGGATACCTTGTTGAGCGGCTTGGCATCGACCAGGAACTGGTCGCGCAGCACGGTCTTCAGCTGGCCCGTATTCATCTCCGGCACCAGGATCTGGTCATAGCTTTTCAGCAGATCGCCCAGATTGCCGGGCATCGGCCAGATATGGCGGATATGGACATGGCTGACGTCCAGCCCCTTGCGACGCGCGCGGCGCACCGCCTGGGTGATCGGGCCATAGGTGCTGCCCCAGCCGACCACGACCAGCTTGCCGCCGGCCTCGCCCTGCTCGACCACCTGATCGGGCACCGCGATTTCCGCCACCTTGCGCTGGCGGATCGTCGTCATCGCCTGATGGTTCGACGGCGAATAATCGATGTTGCCGGTCCCTTGCGCCTTTTCGATCCCGCCGATGCGGTGCAGCAGGCCCGGCGTGCCAGGCTTGACCCAGGGCCGCGCCAGATTGTCGTTGCGGGAATAGGGCATGAACTTCGTGCCCTCGGCGGGCAGGTCGGTGTGATGCGTGACCGGGAACGGCGTGTACGTGCTCATGTCCGGCACCTTCCACGGCTCGGCCGCATTCTGCAGATACCCGTCGGTCAGCAGCATGACGGGCGTCATGTACGTCGTGGCGATCCGCACCGCTTCGATGGCAACGTCAAAGCAATCGGCGGCGGAACGCGCGGCGATCACCGGCATCGGCGCATCGCCGTTGCGGCCATAGACCGCCTGATACAGGTCGGACTGCTCCGTCTTGGTCGGCAGGCCGGTCGACGGGCCGCCCCGCTGCGCATTGACGATCACCAGCGGCAGTTCGGTCATGATCGCCAGGCCCATGAACTCGCCCTTCAGCGCGATGCCCGGGCCGGACGAACAGGTAACGCCCAGCTGCCCGGCATAGGATGCACCGATCGACGCGCCGATGGCCGCAATCTCGTCCTCCGCCTGAAACGTCGTGACGCCATATTCCTTGTACCGCGCCAGCGCGTGCAGGATCGCGCTGGCCGGCGTGATGGGATAGCCGCCAAAGAACATCGGCAGGCTGGCCAGCTGCGCGCCCGCGACCAGGCCCAACGACGTTGCCTCGGCACCCGTCACCGTGCGGTACAGGCCCGGCTCCACCGGCGCTGCCGGCACCTGAACCTGCGCAATGCCCATCGCGCCCAGCTCGGCCGTTTCGCCATAGGCATGTCCGGCGTTCAGCGCGGCGATGTTCGCCTCTGCCAGTTCGGGCGCCTTGGCGAACTTGGCGCGCAGCCAATCCTCGATCGGCTGACGGTCGCGGTCGAACATCCACAGCGCCAGGCCCAGCGTCCACATGTTCTTGCAGCGCAGCGCCTCCTTGTTGCCAAGGCCGAACGGCTTCACCGCATCCAGCGTCAACTGGCTGATGTTCAGCTTGAGCAACTGCCACTTGGCCAGGCTGCCATCGTCCAGCGGGTTCTGCGTGTACTTGGCCTTGTCCAGGTTGCGCTGGTTGAACTCGCCCTCATCCGCGATGATCAGGCCGCCGGGCTTCAGCGCATCGACATTCACCTTCAGCGCGGCCGGGTTCATCGCCACCAGCACGTCCGGCTCGTCGCCCGCCGTTTCGATGCTGGCCGAACCGAAATTGATCTGGAACGCGGAAACGCCGAACAAAGTGCCCTGCGGCGCGCGGATTTCGGCCGGAAAATCGGGAAAAGTCGCCAGGTCGTTACCCGCAATCGCGGTCGCCAGCGTGAACTGACCGCCGGTCAGCTGCATCCCGTCGCCGGAATCGCCCGCGAACCGGACGACGATGTTTTCGGCGGGCGGGTTGGCCGCCGCTTCCTGCGGGGTCACCTCGTGAACGGCGGATGCCATAGAATGTCCTGCTATCGTAGCTGAATTGGAATTGCCGCCCCTCTACGCCCGGTTAGCCCGCGGCAAAAGAGGATTTCAGCTTGGGGCCGCCCAATGGCTGCTTTGCATAGCTGCGGCCCAGGGTCAGGACCGACCGGGCATGGCGCTGCGCCACCTCCATCGGATCGGTGCCGTACCCGCCGCCCAATGCGCTGGCCAGCGGAATGCCGCGCCCGGCACACAGGCCAGCCAGCCACGCATCGCGGGCGATCAGGCCGTCCAGGCTCAGCGACAACCGGCCCAATTTGTCCCCCGACCACGGATCGACTCCCGCCTGATACAGGATCAGGTCCGGCCGCACCTGATCGATCAGCGGCACCAGCGTCCGGGCCAGCGTGTCCAGATATTCGTCATCCTCCACCCCGTCGGGCAGGCCAATGTCCAGCGTCGATCGCGCCTTTCGCACCGGAAAATTCTTTTCGGCGTGGATGGAGTATGTGGCGATCTCCGGCCGCCCGGCGGTCAGCGCCGCGGTGCCGTCGCCCTGATGCACGTCGCAATCGACGATCAGGATGCGGGCAACGTCCCCCTCCTCCACCAATCGGACGGCGGCGCAGACCAGGTCGTTGAAGATGCAATATCCGGCGCCCGTATCTGCCAGCGCATGATGGCTACCCCCGGCGGTGTTGGCGGCATAGCCGCGATCCAGCGCTAGCTTGCCCGCCAGCCAGGTGCCGGCCGGCACATGCACGGCGCGATGCGCAACAGCGGGGGTGACGGGAAATCCGATGCGCCGTTCCTTGTCGCGGGGCACGCGCACCTCCACCACCTCGGCCACGTAATCGGGGTCGTGCACCGCCTCCAGCCACTGGCGCGGCATGGGTTCGGGCGCGTGCCATTCCAGCCCGTCCGCATCGCTCAACAGGTCGCGGACCAGGCCGTTCTTGTTCCATTCATACGCGCTGCGGGCGGGCGCGGGCGCGACGTAACTGGGGTGGTGGACGACGGCGATCATTGCCGCCAAGGTAGGGGCTGACCGGCCATGCACCAAGAGTGCCGAAGGGAGATCGGATGACCACGCCGCCACTACGCCCGGATGTGAACGCCTTCCTCGCCTATGCCAACAATTTCCCCGGGCCAAAGATGCACGAGATGCAGCCGGACGAGGCGCGGGCGCAATATGTCGCCATGAAATCGCTGGTCGACCTGCCGATGGGCGAACTGGCCGTGCATCGGCAATTGTCGATTCCCGGACCCGCCGGACCCATCCCCGCCGCATTGTTCGATGCGCGCGCGGAACGCGAACCGGGGCCGCTGATCGTGTTCTATCATGGCGGCGGCTGGGTGATCGGCAATGTCGACAGCCATGCCAGCTATTGCGCCGAACTGGCGCGCGCCACCGATCTGCCCGTCGTGTCGGTCGATTACCGGCTGGCCCCCGAACACCCCTGGCCCGCCGCGGCGGACGATGCGGAGGCGGCGGCACGGTGGCTGGCCACCAGCCCAGATGCACTCGGCCTGTCGGTGACCGGGCTGGTCGTGGCGGGCGACAGCGCGGGTGGCAACCTTGCCATCATCGCCGCGATGGATTTGCGGGACAGCCCTGCCGCCGTGCCGGTGATCGCGCAATTCCCGATCTATCCGGCGACGCACATGGGATCGGACTATCCCAGTTACGAAGCCTTTGCCGACGGGCATCTGCTGACCCGCGAAAGCATGGCCTGGTTCGAAGGGGCCTATGCCGCCGATGCCGGCCATGTCCGCGCGTCCCCCATGCTGGGCGACCTTGCCGCAATGCCGCCCGCGCTGGTGCTGACCGCCAGCCATGATCCGATCCGCGATCAGGGCCGCGCCTATGCCGCCGGCCTGGCGCAGGCGGGCGTCGCGGTCAGCTTTGTCGAAGTGCCCGGCATGATCCATGGCTTCATCACCCTGCGAAAGATCATTCCCTCCGGCGCCGCCGATCTGGCCCGCGCCCACGCGATGCTAAAGGCGATGATTGCTGCCGCTTCCTGATCGGCTAAAGGCGACGCCATGATCGACAAGGAATCGCTCCCCTATCGCCCCTGTGCCGGCGTGATGATCCTGAACCGCGACGGCCAGGTGCTGGTCGGCCAGCGGTTCGATTCGGTGGTCGAGGCATGGCAGATGCCGCAGGGCGGGATCGATCCGGGCGAAGCGCCGCTGGAAACCGCTTACCGCGAACTGTGGGAAGAAACCGGCATCGAACGCCATCTGGTCGAACTGGTGGCAGAGGCGCCGGACGAATTTTTCTATGACCTGCCCGACGACCTGATCGGCCGCATCTGGAAGGGCAAGTGGCGGGGCCAGCGCCAGCGGTGGTTCCTGTTCCGGTTCCTCGGCACCGATGCCGATGTGAACATCGCAACGCCGGAACCGGAATTTCGCGCATGGCGATGGGCCGACCCGGCCGAGCTGCCCGATCTGATCGTGCCGTTCAAGCGCACGCTCTATCAACAGCTGCTTGCCGTCTTTTCACCGCATCTTTGATCGCCGCTGCCTTTTCCCCGCCGGAAATCGGGGTTAATGACGGCATTGATGCGAATGCCTCTGCTCCTTCTGGCGCTGTCGCCGCTGCTGCTCGCCAATCAGGAAGAGCCGAAGCCCGATCCGCCAAAGCTGCCCGATGCCGTGGAAACCATGCTGCTCGCCGCCTTCGACAGCGGGAACGAGGGCGAGGTGAACACCATCGCCAAATACGCCAAGACGGCGGCCCCCGACATGACGGAGATGATCAACCGGCGGGTCGGCGACTGGAAACGGGCACGATCCGACGCCAACCAGAAACGCCTGTCAGAGGCGGCATTCTTTGAACTGGTCCAGGGCCGGGCAGAGGTTGGTGCGTGGCTGACGACCGGCAATACCGACAATATCGGCCTGAATGGCGTCCTTGATCTGCGCCGCGAAGGGTGGCTGTGGCGGCATAAATTGCGGCTGCAGGCGGATTATCAGGAATCGCTGGGCGTCACCAACCGCGAACGCTACCTCGCGGCGTACGAACCGAACTACAAGCTGGACGACAAGGCGTATATCTATGGCGCCGCTCAGTTCGAAAGCGACCGGTTCCTTGGGTATACCGAACGCTATTCCGCCTCGCTGGGGGCGGGCTACAGCGCGATCAAGCGGCCGAACATGACGCTGGACGTCGAACTTGGCCCGGCATTCCGGCATACCGAATTCATCAACGCGCCGACCGAAAGCAATCTGGCGACGCGCGGATCGATGGACTTTTCGTGGAAACTGACCCGCGCGATCACGTTCGAACAGGACGCATCCGCCTATCTGCAAAGCGCGAACAGCACCGTGTCCAGCAAATCGGCCGTGCGGGCCAAGCTGTTCGGGCCCTTGTCGGGTCAGATGTCCTATACCGTCCAGTATGAAAGCAAGCCGCCCGCCGGCCGCGTATCCACCGATACGATCAGCCGCGCGTCCATCGTCTACGATTTCTGACCGCGCCCGGCCGGGGGTGGCCTCTGCTCCCGCTTCGGGCTAGTCGATCGGGATGGAGAGACTGACGCCGATCGAACGCGCTGCTGCGGACCATGTCGCCGCCGAACCGATGATGGCGCTCACCGAACGCTGGGTGGCGATCAACAGCGGGACGCGCAATCTGGCCGGTGTGGCCGCCATGGCATCCACCCTGGCCGATGCCTTTTCCGTCCTGCCCGGCACGCTCCGGCTGGTCGATGCCGCACCCGTGGAGCAGGTAACGCCAGCGGGCGAGCGGATCGCCCTTGAGCATGGCCGGCATCTGCACCTGACCGTCCGGCCGGATGCGCCGGTGCAACTGGTGCTGACCGGGCACATGGATACCGTCTTTGCCGCCGATCATCCATTTCAGTCCGCACGCTGGCTGGACGATGGCCGCTATAACGGCCCCGGTGCCGCGGATATGAAGGGGGGCATCGCCCTGATGCTGGCGGCCCTTCGCGCGGTAGAGGCAAGCCCGCTGGCGTCCCGGCTGGGCTATGAAGTCGTCATCAATTCGGATGAGGAAACGGGTTCGCTGTCCTCCGCCCCGCTGATCGCCGATGCGGCGCGCGGCAAGCTGGCGGCGCTGACCTATGAACCCGCCCTGCCCGATGGCACGCTGGCGGGGGCGCGGGGCGGCACCGGCAATTTTTCGATCACCGTGCGCGGGCGCAGCGCCCATGCCGGCCGCAATCCGGAGGATGGCCGAAACGCCATTGTCGCGGCGGCCGACATTGCCGTCCGGCTGCACGCCGCCCGGATCGACGGGCTGGCCGTCAATCCTGCCCGGATCGACGGGGGCGGCCCCAACAACATGGTGCCCGACCTGGCGGTGCTCCGCGTCAATTTCCGGCCGCGCGACGCCGCCATGATCGACCATGCCCGCGCGCTGATCGACCGCGTGCTGGGCGATGTCGCGCTTGCCCATGACGTTGCGGTCGATCTGCATGGCGGCTTCAACCGGCCGCCAAAGCCCATTGATCCGGGGGCGGCCCGATTGTTCGACCTGGTCCGCGCGGTCGGTCACGATCTGGGCATCGCCATCGCGTGGCGGGCGACCGGCGGCGTTTGCGATGGCAACAACATCGCGGCCTGCGGGGTGCCGGTGGTCGATACCATGGGCGCGCGCGGCGGCGCGATCCATTCGGCGGACGAGTTCCTGATCCCCGAAAGCCTTGCCGAGCGCGCGGCACTGTCGGCCATCACGATGCTGCGGATCGCAGAAAAAGGAACCCTATGAGCTTCGTCATCCGCGCGGCGACCGATCGCGACCTGCAACCGCTTTATGAAATGGCCAAGCTGACCGGGGGCGGCTTCACCAACCTGCCCCCCGACAAGCCCGCCCTTCGCGCCAAGCTGGAACGCAGCGCCGCCGCCTTTGCCCGCACGGACGATGCGCTGCAGGACGACCTGTTCGTGCTGGTTCTGGAAAACATGGATACGGGCGAGGTGCGCGGCACCTGTCAGATCTTTGCCCAGGTCGGCCAGCGATGGCCGTTCTACAGCTATCGGCTGGCAATGCTGACCAAGCATAGCGAGGAGCTGAACCGCACGTTCCGCGCCGAAATCCTCAATTTGGTCAACGACCTTGAGGGATCGTCAGAGGTCGGCGGCCTGTTCCTCCATCCCGGCGAGCGGGCCGGCGGCCTTGGCCTGTTGCTGGCGCGCAGCCGATATCTGTTCATCCGCCAGCATCGCGCCCGGTTCGCCGACCGCACCATCGCCGAACTGCGTGGCATCATTGACGAGGCGGGCGGCTCCCCCTTCTGGGACGGGGTGGCCGGCCGCTTTTTCGGCATGAGCTTTCAGGAGGCGGATCAGTTCAATGCCATCCACGGCAATCAGTTCATTGCCGACCTGATGCCCAAGCATCCCGTCTATACCGCGATGCTGCCCGACACTGCGCGTCAAGTCATCGGCCTGCCCCATCCCAGCGGCCGCGCGGCGATGCGGATGCTGGAAAATGAAGGGTTCGCCTATGAACGCTATGTCGACATTTTCGACGGCGGCCCGACCATGACGGCGCGCACCGACCAGATCCGGTCGGTGCGGGAGGCGCAGGAGGCTGCGGTTACCGACATTGCGGCATCCGGCGGTGAACCGGCTCTGGTCGCCACCGGCCGGCTGACCGATTTCCGCTGCTGCTGCGGAACGCTGGCCACGACGGTGGACGGCGTTGCCGTGGATGCCGGGACCGCACGGCTGCTGGGCGTCGAACCAGGCGCGACCGTGCTTTACGCGGAACGCTGAACGCTGGCCGATAGCCGTTCGGACAGGATGAGGATGGGGCAATGCTGACGGAAATCAATTTCGACGGCCTGATCGGGCCAAGCCATAATTATGCGGGGTTAAGCCCTGGCAACCTTGCCGCAACCCGCAATCGGGGCGCCACATCGCAGCCGCGCGCCGCCGCGCTGCAGGGACTGGCCAAGATGCGCCACAATCTGCGCCTTGGCCTGCCCCAGGGTATCTTCATGCCGCTGCCCCGCCCCGATCATCGCTGGCTGGACAGCCTGTCGACCGATTATCCCGCCGCGCCCGATCACCTGAAGGCGCAGGCGCTGTCCGCATCGTCCATGTGGGCGGCCAATGCCGCCACCGTCTCGCCCGCCCCTGACACGGCGGATGGCCGCTGCCATCTGACTGTGGCCAATCTGATGACCATGCCGCATCGCAGCCATGAATGGCCCGACACGCTGGCACAGCTGCGCATCGCCTTTGCCGATCCGGCCTTTGCCGTTCACGCGCCCGTGCCCGCGCCCTTTGGCGACGAGGGTGCGGCCAATCACATGCGGCTGTGCGCGTCGCACGATGCGCCCGGCGTCGAAATCTTCGTCTATGGCGTGTCCGGCGGCCCCTTTCCCGCCCGCCAGCATCGGGAGGCGAGCGCAGCGGTGGCCCGCGCGCATCGGCTGGACCCGGCGCGCACCCTGTTCGTTCAGCAATCGGAAGCCGCGATTGCCGCCGGTGCCTTTCACAACGACGTCGTCGCCGTAGCCAATGGCCGCGTGCTGCTGGCGCATCAGCACGCCTTTGCCGATGCCCCCGCATTCTATGACCGGCTTCGCGCGATCATGCCGGATGTCGAGATCGTCGAGGTGCCTGCCGACCGGGTGTCGCTGGCCGACGCCATTCAATCCTATCTGTTCAATGCCCAGCTGGTGACGCTGCCCGGCGGCGACACCGCCATCGTCCTGCCCGAAGAAGCGCGGGAGAACGCGGCCGTATGGGCATGGCTGAACGATCATGTCGCCGGCAACGGTCCGATCCGTCAGCTAAAGGTGGTGGATGTCCGCCAGTCGATGGCCAATGGCGGCGGCCCGGCCTGTCTGCGCCTGCGGGTCGTGTGCGATCCGCAGCGCGTCGATCCGCGCTTCCTTCTCGACGAACCGCGGATCGACCGGCTGGCCGATGTGGTTGAACGCTGGTGGCCGGATGCGATCGGTCCGGGCGATTTGAATGACGCCGCCCTGATCGACCGCATTCGGCACGCCCGCCATGCTGCGCTGGACGTCATGGGACTTGTCGAGTTAATTGACAGGTAACCGTGCCTGTTAATCGTTGAATCGCGTATTTCCGCCGCTGGCACGGGCATTGCTTAGGGAATGGCCATGTTCCAACGGTTCGCACGCCTCTTCACGATCAAGACCAAGTTTGAGGCATTCATGGTCATTTTCGGTCTCGCCAACGGCGCGGCCGACCGGGGCACGCATTATCTGGTGCAATATCCCGGCTGGCTTGGCTGGTTCATGTTCTGCCTGTGCCCGATCGCGGTGTTCATGGCCGCCACCCGCATCCTGGACAGCGTGGAGCGGGCGCGTCAGGACGCGTAAGGCCCCCCGCCCCTATCGACGGCCGGTGAACAGGCGCAGCGGAACCGCCTCGCCCATCACCCGGTACCCGGCGATGGACGGATGCAGCCCGTCCCCGGAATCATAGTCCGCACGCAAGCGGGATGGATTGGCCGGATCGCGCATCAACGCGTCGAAATCCATCACCGCATCGACATTACCGGGCGTGCGCAGCCATGCGTTCACCGACTGCCGGTCCGCCTCGTTCTGCGCATCGGGATGGTAATAGGCGGACGCGCCATAGGGCAGGATGGTGCCGCCGATCACCCGAATGCCGCGCGCCCGGGCCCGTGCAACGATCTGCGCATACGCCGCGATCATCGCATCGCGTTCCTCGGCATGGCGTTCGGCCGACACCGGCGCATCGCGGGTCAGCGTGCCCAGATCGTTCACCCCGATCAGCAGCATCAGATGCGTGACGCCGGGCAGTGCCAGCACATCCCGTTCCAGCCGCGCCAGCCCGTTCGGCCCCAGTCCGTCGCGCAGCAACCGGTTGCCGCCGATCCCCTGATTGATCACCGCCAGATCGCGGGTCGCTCGGTTCGCCTGCAACCGGTTCGCCAGCGTGTCGGGCCAGCGCGCATCGGTATCGGGCTGCACGCCATACCCATCGGTGATGCTGTCGGCCAGGATGACCAGCGCCCGCCCGGCCCGCCGCTCCACCTCAATACTGGCAAGGTTGAACCAGCCGACCTTCTTAGTGGCATTGGCAAAGCCCGTGTCGGGCGCATCGGCCGACAGGATATAGCTGTTCGTCCGCGATCCCGGATGCCCGGTCTGCCGCGCCGGCACATCGGCCAGTCGGATCGTCACGGCAAGATGCTCCAGCGCCGTCACCGGCAGCGCGACGGGATCGGACAGGAACTCCGCACCTTGCGGGATCATGGCCGTGCCGCGGCCGGAAAAAGTGACCGCAACCGGCCCGCCCCTGATTGCCGCGCTGTCCCGCGCCGCAGCCGGTGCCACGGTCACGCTGGTGACGGTCAGCGGCTGGTCTCCCGCCACATTGGACAGGCGAATGCGCATCCGGTCGCCCGACAGCGTCGGCCGGATCAGCTGGCGGATGACAATCCCGGCATTGCCTTCATGCGGCAGTCGCTGCTGGTCGTTCAGCTCGAAATTGCTGCTGGCCCAGCTTACGACCCACCGTTTTTGCTGCGCCGATGCTGCACCCGAACAGACCAGCGACAGTGCAGCAACCGCCAGCGAGAACCATCTTGCGATCATGCCGCTTTCCCCCGGGCGGGGGCGGCAGCCAGCGCCTGTGCGATGGCATCATACAGCGGCTTCGGCTTGAAGGCCGCGTCATAGGGCGCGCCCCGGATCAACGACTTGTCGGCGCGCGGGGTAAAGCCGGACAGCCAGCTGTACCGGTCGCTCATCCCCCAGACCAGCACGTCGCGCAGTTGGGGGAAGGACAGCGTCACATCCAGATAACCGCGCGCATAATCCGCGACGATCCGGTCGCGCGACGCCTCATCGGCGCTGACATACCGGTCGTTCACGTCGAACTCGGTGATGACCAGCCGGTATCCCATGGCCGTCACTTCGGTCAGGAACTCGCGCCAGACCGGCTGCCGTGCCGCGATCTGTTCGCCCACCGGCTGGCCGCCCTGCGGGCTGATATGCGATTGCAGGCCCAGCGCATCGACGGGCACGCCCCGTTTACGAAACCCCTCAAGCAGTTTCAGCACGCCCCGGCGGTGGTTGGCATCGTTGCCGCTGTCCCAGCCCATATAGTCGTTATAGACCAGTTCCGCCCGCGGCGCCGCCTCCCGCGCGGTACGGAACGCCAGGTCGCACACCGCCAGCCGGTCACCCATCGCCTCGGTCAGCGCGTTGGCGTAAAGGTCGCCCATCGCCGGGTCGATCGTTTCGTTGACCACGTCATAACTGTAGATACGCGTGCCATAGCGTCCCGTCACGCTGCGGATATGCTCGACGATCAGCCGCTCCGCCTCGCTTGGCGCGCGCGATCCGAAATCATGCTCGTTCAGCCATTTCGGCATCCATCGCGTCTGGTTCCACAACAGGGTGTGGCCGCGCACGCCCATCGTGCGTGCTTGGCTCCAATCCACCATCGGATCGAACCGGCTGAAATCATACCGGTCCACGGCGGGCCGCGTCGCCCCCCATTTCATCTCGTTTTCCGGGACGATCAGGCCGCAGTCGCGCTCCAGCAACGCGGCATAGGCCGGATTGGCAAAGCTGCCCCGGTCAGTCCCGACCCGCCCAAAGGCACAGGCCGATCCGAAGCGCAGACCCCGGCGTTCGGCAATCGCGTTCAGTCCCTCTGGCTGCTGTGCCAGCGCCGCCGCCGGATGCAGCATGGCCGCCCCGCCCGCAGCAATTCCCGCGCCGATCAACTCACGACGGTTCATGGCCATTTCAGTCATGCCAATTCCTTTCCGGTTTCCCCCAACCGGGGCAGCAACAGGTGGATGATGGCCAGCGCCACCAGATAGGCCGATCCGGCCAGCGCCATCAGCGGTACGTAACTGCCCGTGCTTTGCAGCGTCCATCCGGCGAACTGGGCGATCCCCATCCCGCCCAGCGCGCCCGCCAGTCCGCCGATGCCGACGACCGTGCCGACGGCGGGGCGCGGAAAGGTGTCCGACACCACGGTATAAAGGTTTGCCGACCAACCCTGATGCGCTGCGGCCGCCAGCCCGATGATCCCCACCGCCACCAGCGGATCGGGAATGGACGGCGCGAACGCGACCGGCACGACGCACAGCGCACAGATCAGCATCACCGTCTTGCGCCCGGCATTGATGCTCCATCCCCGCGCAATCAGGCGCGACGACAGCCAGCCCCCGCCGATGCTGCCCACATCGGCCAGCAGATAGACGGCGATCAGCGCGGGCCCCAGCGTCGCCAGCATCCCGCCGCCCTTGGGCAACAGCTCAAGCCCATAGGTCTTGGTAAAGAAATCGGGCAGCCAGAACAGGAAAAGCCACCAGATCGGATCGGTCAGGAACTTGCCGATCATGAATGCCCAGGTGCCCCGGTTGCGCAGTGCCTTGGCCCAGGTCACGCGCACCTGCGGCTCCGGCGGATCGGAATGGATCAGCGCCAGTTCCGCAGCTCCTACCCGCGGATGCTGCTCCGGCCGGCGATAGATGGCCAGCCAGCAGACGAGCAGGACCAGGCCAAGCGCCCCCGTCACGATGAACGCCGCCTGCCAACCCGAACCACAGGACCAGGAACGGCACGGCCAGTGGCGTCAGCACAGCACCGACATTGGACCCGGCGTTGAACAACCCGGTGGCAAAGGCGCGCTCCCGCTTGGGAAACCATTCCGACACGGCCTTGATCGCCCCCGGAAATCCGCCCGCTTCGCCCAGGCCAAGCGCAAATCGGGCCAGCATGAAATGCGCCACGCTGGATGCAGCGCCATGCGCCATTGCCGCCAGCGACCATGCGGCGATCGCCACCGCCAGGCCGGTTCGCGTGCCGACAGCATCCATGAACCGGCCCATCAGCAACAGGCCGATGGCATAAGCGCCCTGAAACACCGTGACGATATTGCCGTAATCCGTCTCGCTCCAGCCGAACTCGGCATCGAACACGGATTTCAGGTTCCCCAGGACCAGCCGGTCGACGTAATTGACGGTGATCGCAAAGAACAACAGGGCACAGATGACCCAGCGATATCGCCCCGGCCGGGCCGCAGCAGCAATCGCTTCAGCCGGCAGCGGCGCCATCATCGCGCCATGCCCCCGACGCTGTCCGACCGGCAATCCGGCATCCGCATCCCTTTCCAGATGTCCCCGATGCTGTTCGTTGCAGCATAGGGTTGTTCTTTATGATACCGCTACCGTAAGACATAAACGGCGGCTGGCAAGGCGGTCGGTAACGGGACGGAGAGAGGATGTCGATGCGTTTGCTGGCCGGGCTTTGCGCCCTGTTCCTGATGATCATGCCCGGCATCGCCGCGGCGGAGGACGGCCATGAATTGTGGCTGCGCTATCGACTCGCGGATCAGGGCCAGATTGTCATGTTACCGGGAACATTGGCGGTCGAGGAAACTGACCCCCGCATCCTGTCTGCGCGGGACGAGCTGACCCGTGCACTCTCTATCATGCGCGGCGCGCCAATCGCTTCCAGTGCCGTGCTTGGCGACGGCGAATCGCTGGTGATCGGCACTCCCACCGGCAGTCCGCGAATCGCTGCGCTCAAGCTGCCGCTGGCCGGATTGGGGAATGAGGGGTTTGTAATCCGCTCAGCCAGGATCGCGGGACGGCCGGTCACGGTGATCGCCGCGAACGACGGCGCGGGCGTTCTCTATGGCGCGTTCCGATATCTTGAGCTGGCGATGAAGGGCGCTCCGCTGACCGGGCTGAACGTCACGGACAGGCCGGCGCTGGACGTGCGCATCCTCAACCATTGGGACAATATGGATCGCCATGTGGAGCGCGGATATGCGGGCGAATCCATCTGGGACTGGCAGAAACTGCCGCGCTTCGCCGATCCGCGCTACACCGACTATGCCCGCGCCAATGCGTCCATCGGCATCAACGCGGCGGTGCTGAACAACGTCAATGCCAATGCCGACATCCTGACCCCGCCTTATCTGGAAAAGGTGGCGGCAATCGCCGCGCAGCTGCGCCCTTGGAATATCCGCGTCTATCTCTCCACCCGCTTTTCCGCGCCGATGGAGATTGGCGGGCTGAAGACCGCCGATCCGCTCGACCCGGCGGTCCGGGCGTGGTGGCGCGCAAAGGCGGACGAGATTTACCGGACCATCCCCGATTTCGGCGGATTCCTGGTCAAGGCCAATTCGGAAGGACAGCCGGGGCCGCAGAATTACGGCCGCAATCATGTCGATGGCGCCAACATGATGGCCGACGCGCTGGCCCCGCATGGCGGCATCGTGATGTGGCGCGCGTTCGTCTATTCCGAAACCGACCCCACCGACCGCGCGAAACAGGCCTATGCCGAGTTCCAGCCCTATGACGGCAAGTTCCGCGACAATGTGCTGGTTCAGGTCAAGAACGGCGCGATCGATTTCCAGCCGCGCGAACCCTTTCATCCGCTGTTCGGCGCCATGCCGAAAACGCCGCTGATGATGGAGGTTCAGGTGACCAAGGAATATCTCGGCTTTGCCACCCACCTCGCCTATCTGGGGCCGATGTGGGCGGAGGTGCTGGCCGCCGACACCCATCGCCCGCGAAAGGGCGCGACGGTCGCCGATGTGCTGACCCGGCGCCCGCGGCCAGCAGCCGTGACCGGCATGGCCGGGGTCGCCAATATCGGCGCGGATCGCAACTGGTCCGGGTCTCAGTTCGATCAGGCGAACTGGTATGCCTTTGGCCGGCTCGCATGGAACCCGTGGGCCGATGCTGAGGCCATTGCCCGCGACTGGGCCGAACTGACCTGGGATGCCGATGCCCCCGGCACGGCGGCGATCGTCGACATGATGATGGCCAGCCGGGAGGCGGTGGCCGATTACATGACCCCGCTCGGCCTGACCCATCTGATGGCGACCGGCCACCATTATGGCCCCGGGCCATGGGTGGACGATCTGGCCCGGCCGGAATGGAACCCGGTCTATTATCACAAGGCGGATCAGCGCGGCATTGGCTTTGACCGGATGGCCAGTGGCAGCAACGCCATCGCCCAATATGCGCCCGGTGCGGCGGCGCAGTGGCGCGATCCGGCGCGGATGGACGAACGGTACCTCCTCTGGTTCCACCATCTGCCCTGGGACCATCGCCTGAAATCCGGCGAAACGCTGTGGCAGGGCCTGATCGCCCGCTACGACCGGGGGCTTGGCGAGGTTGGCCGGATGCAGGCAAGCTGGGCCGCGCTCAGCGAGCAGGTGGACCCGGAGCGGCACCGCGAAGTCACCCAGTTCCTGCAGATTCAACAGGATGAGGCGACATGGTGGCGCGATGCCAGCATCGCCTATTGGTCCAGCGTCAGTGGCCGCCCCCTGCCGGCCGGCGTCAAGGCACCGCCGCATCCGCTGGCCTATTACAAGGCGATCCGGACGCCCTATGCCCCGGGCAGCGGCGAGTGAGCGACAGAACCGGATTGGAAGGAAACACCATGAATCGAACGATGCTGGCACTGCTGTCCGGAGCGGCGCTCGCCCTGTCCGGCTGCGCCGCCGCGACCGATGCCGGGCCCGCTACCGCCCCACCGCCCGCCAACCTCGCCCAGTTCGACTGGCTGACCTATCGCGGCAGCGATCCCGTCGATGCTCAGGCAAAGCCCGGCCCCGACGAGTTCCGCAACCCCATCCTTCAGGGCTATTATCCCGACCCGTCGATCACCCGCGTCGGAGAGGATTACTACCTCGTCAATTCCAGCTTTGCCCATTTCCCCGGCATTCCGGTCTGGCACAGCCGCGATCTGGTCAACTGGACCCAGATCGCCAATGCCATCGACCGGCCCGATCAGCTCGATTTCAAGTCGCTCGGCCTGTCGCGCGGCGTGTTCGCCCCCGCGATCGAACATCATGACGGCACCTTTTACATCATCAACACCTGTGTCGATTGCGACGGCAATTTCGTCATCACGGCAAAGGATCCGCGCGGGCCGTGGAGCGATCCCGTCTTTCTGCCCGATCTTGTTGGCGGCATCGATCCGTCGATCTTCTTCGATGCGGATGGCCGGGCCTGGGTGCTGAATAACGGCGCCCCGGTCGGCACCCCCCGCTATGACGGGCACCGCGCCATCTGGATCCAGCAATTCGATGCAAAGTCGCTAAAGACCTTTGGCCCGCGCACCGTCCTGGTCGATGGCGGCGTGGACCCGTCAAAGAACCCGGTCTGGATCGAAGGGCCGCATCTCTTCAAAAAGGATGGCTGGTATTATCTGACGGCGGCAGAGGGCGGCACGGCGGTCAATCACAGCCAGGTCGTGCTTCGCTCGCGCAGGCCCGACGGCCCCTACACGCCCAATCCGAACAACCCCTTTCTGACGCAGCGCGACCTGCCCGAGGGGCGACCGAACCCCGTTACCTCCGCCGGTCACGCCGACCTCATCGAAACCCAGAATGGCGAATGGTGGGCGCCGTTCCTGGCGGTGCGCCCCTATTCGGGTGACCTGTACAATATCGGGCGCGAGACGTTCCTGATGCCCGTCACCTGGGAAAATGGCTGGCCGGTCATCACCCGGCCGGGTCAGGTCATTCCGTGGACCGCGAAACGGCCCAACCTGCCGCCCGGAAAGCCCGGCCCCTTGCCGACCAACGGGCCGTTCAGCGTGCGCTATGCCTTTGACCGGCCACTCGGCATGGAATGGGTGATGCTGCGCAACCCGCGCGACAGCTGGTACCGGGTCGAGGACGGGATGCTGAAACTGACGCCGCGCGCCGTCGGGCTTGGCGACAATGGCAACCCCAGCTTCATCGCCCGGCGGCAACAGCATCTGGACGCGACGGTCGAAACGCAGATGCTGTTCGAACCGCGCCGCGATGGCGACCGCGCCGGTCTGGTCGGCTTGCAAAGCGATGATGCGTGGCTGGCGATCCTGCTGGCGCGAAAGGATGGGCAGCGGGTGATCCGCGCCGTTGTCCGTTCGTCAGCGAAGGACCCGCGCGACGGGCGCATCCTCGTCGAACGCCCGATCGCGGTTGGCCCCGTCCGCCTTCGCCTTAGCGTCACGGGCGGGACGGCCAGCCTTGCCTATGCCCCCAGCGGCGGCGATTGGCGGACGCTCGTCGACAACACCGACGCCACCATCCTGTCCACGCAAAAGGCCGGCGGATTTGTCGGCACGGTCATCGGCCCGTTCGCGCAAAGCGCGAACTAGGCGACTTCGATCCTCTCCCTTGACGGGAGAGGATAGCGAAGCTTGCCGCTCCTGCGGCTAGCGCAGCTTGGAGAGGGTGGGACGACGCAGCAGCGGCCGGGCCTTACCCTCTCCCGTCAAGAAATAGGGTTTGGATGGTCACTCCACGGCGAGCTTCGCTTCCTTCAGCTGAGCCGAATCCGGACCTGCCATGATGGTAAAGGTGCCGGGTTCCACCACCCGCTGCATCTTCATGTCCCACAGCGCCAGCGCATCGGGCGACAGGGTGAACCGCACGGTCTGCTTTTCCCCCGGCTTCAGCGTGACCCGCTGGAACGCCTTCAGCTCCTTGATCGGCCGGGTGACGCTCGCCGCGTCGTCGCGGACATACAGCTGCACCACCTCGTCGCCCGCCCGGTCGCCGGTGTTGGTGACGTCCACCTCGACCGTCGCGGGCTGACCCACCTTGATCGTCGGCGTGGTGACGCGCGGCGTGCCGATGTCGAATCGGGTGTAGCTGAGGCCATAACCGAACGGGAACAGCGGCTTGGTCGTGTCGAACAGGTAACCGCGACGCGCGCTCGGCTTGACGTTGTAATAGATGGGCAGCTGGCCGACGTGCCGGGCAAAGCTGACCGGCAGTTTGCCGCCGGGGTTCACCTTGCCGAACACCACATCGGCAACCGCATGGCCGGTCTGCTCGCCCAGATACCATCCCTCGATCAGGGCGGGCGCATTCTCCGCCAGATAATTCACCGACAGCGGACGACCGTTCAGCAGCAGGACGACCACCGGCTTGCCCAGCGCGATCAGCCGCTTGGCCAATTCCTCCTGCGGCCCCACCAGATCGAGCGACGACCGATCGCCCAGGTGATTGTCCGCCCACGCCTCCCGGCTAAGCTGCTCGTTGTCGCCCAGCACCAGCACGATGACGTCGGCGTTCTTCGCCGTCTCGACCGCCTCATCGGCCAGCTTGGCGTTCACCTCCGGCTCGACCAGATCGACGGGATCAGCCGACCAGGACCGCGATTTGGTCAGCCGGACGCCCTCGGCATAATCCACCTTGAACTTGCCCTCGCCCGCGGCCTGCATCCCTTCCAGCACGCTGACTACGTGGCGCGGCACTTCGGAATATCCGCCAATCGGCGTGTCGCGCGCATGGGTACCGATCACCGCCATCCGCCCGATCCGGTCCGGGTTCAGCGGCAGGACGCCCTTGTCATTCTTCAGCAGCACCATCGCCTTTTGCGCCGCTTCCCGCGCCAGCGCGATGGCGTCGGGCGTGTTCTCCTTCGCCCGCGCCGCCTTTGCATCGACATAGGGATGCTCGAACAGCCCCGCCTGGAACTTCAGCGTCAGGATGCGCCGAACCGCCGTGTCGATCTGCGCCTCGCTGATCCGGCCGGACTTGACCAGTTCGGACAGGTGCTTGAACGCATCGTCATCGGGTGCCTCCACATCGACACCGGCTTCGATCGCCCGGGCCGCCGCCTCGTGCTTGTCGGGGAACATCCGGTGCCGCGTAACCGTCTCGGCGACCGCGAAATAATCGCTGACCACCATGCCCTTGAACCCCCATTCCTTGCGCAGCACCGTGTCCAGCAGCCACGGGTTCACATGGCTGGGCACGCCGTCGATCTCGTTGTAACTGGGCATGATCGCCGCCACGGGCAGCGATTTCACCGCCCGCTCGAACGGCGGAAAGAAATTCTCGCGCAGGATGCGTTCCGAAATCTGTGCCGGGGCGACATTGGTGCCGCCCTGTGGCTCGCCATGGCCCGTCATGTGCTTCAGCGTCACATAGACCTTGTCCTTGGCCAGCGGCAGCGTGGTACCCTGAAACCCCTTGATCGCAGCCAGCCCGATTTCGGCGACCAGGTGCGGATCCTCGCCATAGGTCTCCTCGATCCGGCCCCAGCGCGGATCGCGCGCGACATCGACCACCGGGGCCAGCGCCAGATTGGCGCCCCGCGCCCGCATCTCCCGCGCCGCCACGGAAAAGACCCGCTCGACCAGCCCGGGGTCGAACGTGCTGGCCATGCCGATCGCCTGCGGAAAGCTCGTCGCCCCGCGCGCAACATAACCGTGCAGCGCCTCTTCATGCGTGAACATCGGAATACCGAGCCGCGTCTGCTCGACCGCCCATTTCTGCGCGGCATTGACGTAATTGGCGGTATCCTCCGCCTCGCGGTTCACCACATCGGCGGTCGCACCGGCGGCACCCGTATCGCGCGCCACCCCGCGCTTGTCCGACGGGCGCGACAGCATCCCCAGCCCATGCGGGAAATTGCGGCTGGCGGCGGCCGGATCGAACACACCCTTGGCGTCCTGCACCTTGTTCTTGGTACCCCAGATCGCGATCATCTGCGCGAACTTTTCCTCCAGCGTCATCCGCTTCAGGAGGTCCTCGACCCGCACGTCCACCGGCTGCGCTGCGTCCTTGTAGATCGGCCGGTCGCCCGCCTGCTGCGCTGTCGGCGCTGCCTCGCGCCCCGGCTTGGCGATGGCGATGCCCGTGGTACCCGCCACGATCGACAGGCCGACCGATGCTGCCAGAATGGCACGCGCACAGATGCTGCTGCTCATGAAATCCCCTCTCCTGATCCCCGGTGCGGTCGTCCGCACGGCTGATGATATCGCTACCATAATGTCCTGACATTGGACGCGCTGGCCGTCAACTATCCGCCCCGATTGCGTTTGTTACAACCTAACATTAAGCAGACCGCGAAAGGGACGGGGGAAATGAGAACTAGTCGCAGGCGGCAGGGCAGCCCAACGGTGCAGGACGTCGCCATGGCGGCGGGCGTTTCCGCGATGACGGTGTCGCGCGTCGTCAATGGCGGCACCAATGTGCGCGAAGCGACACGCAACGCGGTGCTTCAGGCGATCGAGCGGCTGAATTACCGGCCCAACACCGCCGCCCGCAATCTGGCGGCCGGAGAGGCGACGCAGATCGGTCTGTTCTACGCCAATCCGTCGGTCGGCTATCTCAGCCAGTTCCTGATCGGCGCCCTGAACGCCGCCCGCCGCGCGGGTTGTCACCTCGTTCTGGAATCCTGCGAAGGGGAAAGCGACGAGGAACTGGCCGAGGCGACGCGCCAATTCGCCGCAACCGAGGTGCAGGGCGTGCTGCTGCCTGCGCCCCTGTCCGAAAACAAGGTTGTCCGGGCCGAACTGGATGCCGCGGGCATCCCCTATACCTCGATCGCGCTGGGCCGGTTCGTGCCGGGCAGCCTGAATGTCCGCATCGACGATTATGCCGCCGCGCGCGCGATGACCGATCATCTGATCCGTCTGGGTCATCGCGACATCGCCTTCATCATGGGCAATCCCAATCAGGTCGCGTCGGCAGAACGGTATCGCGGCTTTTGTGATTCGCTCGCCGCCGCCGGGCTGGATCCGGCGCAGGGGCGGGTGGAACAGGGTTATTTCACCTTTCGTTCGGGGATGCAGGCCGCCGAGCGTATCCTGGACAGCAAGTCGCGCCCGACGGCCGTGTTCGCCTCCAATGACGACATGGCGGCCGCCGCCGTCGGTGTCGCGCACCGGCTGGGCCTGCATGTGCCAGAGGATGTCAGCATCGTCGGCTTTGACGACACCGCGATCGCCACATCCATCTGGCCGGAACTGACCACCATTCGTCAGCCGACGGCCGACATGGCGGAAATCGGCGTCGGCATGTTGCTCAAGCGGATTTCCGGGCGTCAGGATAGCGACGTTGCGAATGGCATGGATCAGATCATGCCGTTCCAGCTGATCGAGCGCGAGTCATCGGGCCCCCCGCCCCGGCGATGACCATTGCCGCGCTCGTCGAAAGTCGCTTGCAATCGGGATGCGGATAGGCTTTTTCAGTTACCGCTAACAGTCGGGCATCAGCGCCGGCGCGTTCAGGTTAGGTCGGAGGGGACGAAAACAGATGGTTCAGACAACGGCGGAGCGCACCAATCTTGCGCTCGTCATCGCCATCGTCGCGGTGGCGACGATCGGCGGATTGCTGTTCGGATATGACAGCGGCGCAGTCAACGGCACGCAGGACGGCCTGAAAAGCGCCTTTGCCCTGTCGGAAGAAGGGCTTGGCTTCACCGTCGGTTCGCTGCTGATCGGATGCGTCGTCGGCGCAACCGCCGCGGGCTGGCTGGCCGACATGATGGGCCGTCGCAACGTGATGATGCTCGCCGCGCTCCTGTTCCTCATCGGCGCGCTGATTCAGGGCTTTGCCGAAACCCAGCCGCTGTTCGTGATGGCACGCATGATGGGCGGCATCGCCGTCGGCGCGGCCAGCGTCCTGTCGCCCGCCTATATCTCGGAAGTGGCCCCGGCCAACATCCGCGGCCGCATGACCACGATCCAGCAGATCATGATCATCACCGGTCTGACCGCCGCATTCGTGGTCAATTACGCCCTTGCCGCCTCGGCCGGTGCGTCGACCAACCCGTTCTGGCTGGGGCTGGAGGCATGGCGCTGGATGTATCTGATGCAGGCAATCCCGGCGGCCGTGTTCCTGATCGCGCTGTTCTTCATCCCCGAAAGCCCCCGCTATCTGATCGCCAAGGGTCGGGATGCAGAGGCGCTATCGGTGCTGACCCGCCTGTTCGGGCCGGAAACCGCCACGACCAAGACGGCGGAGATCAAGGCCAGCTTCTCCGATCACAAACCGCGCCTGTCCGACGTGCTGGCCAGCGGCACTGTGTTCCGCCCGATCGTCTGGGCGGGCATCCTGCTCGCGGTGTTTCAGCAGCTCGTCGGCATCAACGTCATCTTCTATTATGGCGCAACGCTGTGGCAGCTTGCGGGCTTCACCGAAAATGACGCGCTGCTGATCAACATCGGATCGGGCGTCGTTTCCATCGCCGCCTGTTTTGTCACCGTCCTGCTGGTCGACAAAATCGGCCGCAAGCCGCTGTTGCTGATCGGTTCGGCCGGCATGGCCGTCACGCTGTTCACCATGGTCTATGCCTTCAGCCAGGGGTCGCTGGATCCCGCCGGTCAGCTGGTGCTGTCGCCTCAGCTGGGGATGCTCGCGGTCGTTGCCGCCAATCTCTACGTGATCTTCTTCAACGTCAGCTGGGGCCCGGTGATGTGGGTCATGCTGGGCGAAATGTTCCCCAACCAGTTCCGGGGATCGGCGCTTGCCGTAGCCGGGTTCGCGCAGTGGGGATCGAATTACCTGATCGCGCAGACCTTTCCGATCATGGCGGCGTGGAGCCTTGCCGGCAGCTACAGCTTCTATGCCGTCTGCGCGACGATCAGCTTCTTCCTCGTCCGCGCCTTCATCAAGGAAACGGCGGGCAAGGAACTGGAAGCCATGGAGGGCTGATCCGTCCCTCGCATCGATCCGGGGAGGGTGCGTCGACGCCCTCCCCTTTTTTTGACTGGAGACCTGCCCCGTGACCCGCACCCCCGCCCGCCCCTTCCGCTCCCGCGAATGGTTCGCCGCACCGGGGCGCAGCGACATGGCCGCCCTCTATCTCGAACGCTTCATGAATTACGGGATCACGCCCGAAGAACTCATGAGCGGCAAACCGATCATCGGCATCGCGCAGTCGGGCAGCGACCTGTCCCCGTGCAACCGCATCCATCTGGATCTTGCAAAGCGGGTCCGGTCGGGGATCGAGGCGGCGGGCGGCGTCTGCATCGAATTCCCGGTGCATCCGATCTTCGAAAACTGCCGCCGCCCGACAGCGGCGATCGACCGCAACCTCGCCTATCTGGGCCTGGTCGAAATCCTGAACGGTTATCCCATCGATGCGGTGGTGCTGACCACCGGCTGCGACAAGACCACGCCCAGCCAGGTGATGGCCGCGACCACGGTAGACATCCCCGCCATCGTCCTGTCCGGCGGCCCGATGCTCGACGGCTGGGACGAGGGCGATCTGGTCGGTTCCGGCACCGTCATCTGGCGCAGCCGCCGGAAACTGGCGGCGGGCGAGATTACCGAGGCGGATTTCCTGCGCGCCGCGACCAGCTCCGCGCCGTCCGCCGGGCACTGCAACACCATGGGCACCGCCAGCACGATGAACGCGGTGGCAGAGGGGCTTGGCCTGTCCCTTCCGGGCTGCGCCGCGATCCCCGCGCCCTATCGCGAACGTGGGCAGATCGCGTACGAAACCGGCCGGCGGATCGTGGAAATGGCCTATGAGGATCTGCGCCCGTCACGCATCCTGACGCGCCAGTCCTTCGTCAACGCGATCACGCTGGTGTCCGCCATCGGCGGATCGTCCAATGCCCAGCCGCATATCGTCGCCATGGCCCGCCATGCAGGGGTCGAGGTAACGCCGGAGGACTGGCAGGATGCCTATGACGTCCCCCTGCTCGTCAACATGCAGCCCGCCGGCAAATATCTGGGCGAACGGTTCCACCGCGCGGGCGGCGTGCCCGCGGTGCTGCACGAATTGATCGAGGCTGGCCGGGTGGACGGCAGCGTCCTGACCGTGACCGGCAAATCGATGGCGGAAAACATCACCGGCCGGGCGACGACGGACCGGGAGGTCGTGAAACCCTATGCCGAACCGCTGATCGACAAGGCGGGTTTCCTGGTGCTCAAGGGCAATCTGTTCGATTTCGCGATCATGAAGACCAGCGTGATTTCGGACGAGTTCCGCCAGCGGTATCTGTCGCGTCCGGGGCATGAGGGCGTGTTCGAATGTCGCGCCATCGTGTTCGACGGATCGGACGATTATCATCACCGCATCGACGACCCCGCGCTGGAGATTGACGAAAACTGCATCCTCGTCATTCGCGGTTCCGGCGTGCTCGGCTGGCCCGGCTCTGCCGAAGTGGTGAATATGCAGCCGCCCGCCGCCCTGCTTCAGCGCGGGATCCGCAGCCTGCCGACGCTGGGCGACGGGCGTCAGTCGGGCACGTCGGACAGCCCATCGATCCTGAACGCCTCACCGGAAAGCGCGGCCGGCGGCGGCCTTGCCTGGCTGCGCACCGGGGACATGATCCGCGTCGATCTCAACACCGGCGAATGTAATGCGCTGGTCGATCAGGCGGAAATCGACCGCCGCCTTGCCGCCGACGGCCTGCCCCCCGTGCCCGAAAGCGCGACCCCGTGGGAGGAGCTGTTCCGCGAAAAGACCGGTCAGCTGGGCGAAGGCGGCGTGATGGAATTCGCGCTCAAGTACCGCAAGACCAGCGAAAAGACGCCGCGCCACAATCACTGATCGACCCGCCCTCTCCCCTGGTGGGGGCAGAGGGCGCGGCCGTTGCTTACTGGACCGCCACCTCGAACGGCACGGCGGGCAACGGCGCTTCGTCGAACAGGTTGACGACCGGCGCATCGGCCCACGCATAGCGCACGCTGTCCACCGGCTTGCCATCGCCGGTCAGCCGCACCGTCGCGCCATCGGCCTGCGCGACGGCATAGCGGCATCCCGCCCCCGCCCCGCACAGCTCGAACCCGATCGGCTGCGGCGCGCTCCATGCCCGCAGCGATCCGGTGACGCCGGAAAACGACACCACCACGTCATTCCCCTCGCGCCGCGCCCCGCTGACCAGCGGACCGGACGGGGACTTGGCACCGCCATAGGCCAGCGCCGTCGCCGCCCGCGCCAGCCGCAGCGCCAGCTCGTTCTTGTTTGCCGGGTGAATGTCCGTCCGCTCGCCGATATCGATGGCGGTAACGATGGCCGCACGGGGATCGTTCACGGCGGCCAGCCGCTGTTCGTTTCGCGTCGCTGCCCATGCGCTGTCCACCGGCTGCCATGTCGGCGCCCCGTAATTGGTCAGCCCGACGATCAGGAACGGCAGGTCAGCAACCCCGGACTGCCGCCGCCATCCGGCCATCAGCGCCGCCATCCGCTTGTCATAGCCGCGCGTGCCGACATCGCTCTCCCCCTGATACCAGGCGGCACCCTTCAGCGCGATCGGTCCCAGCGGCGCGATCATGCCGTTGTACAGCGTCGACAGCCCCCAATGGCTTTCCCACGGCGTGCGCGGCGGCATCCCCTTGACCGTGCTGACCGAATATCGCCAGCCATCGCTCAGCGGCACGGCCGCCTGCCCCTCGACGGTCAGCTTCATCTGCTCCACCGGCCCCATGAAGCCGCCCGGCCCCCAGGTGTCACCGATGGCAACAAGGATGCGGTTCTGCCCGGGCTTCAGCACGCCCGCCGGCACCGGATAGGTGCGCCAGCTGCCCCAGCCGAAACTGGAACCAACAGGCACGCCATTGATCCACACCGTATCCAGCTCGTCGATCCCCGCCAGGCTGAGCGTCGCCGCCTTGCCCGTCGCTGCCTTGTCCAGCGACACGTCGCGCGCGAACCAGACGGTGCCGTTCAACTCGGCGGTCGCGCCGCCCCATTGCTCCCATGGCGTCATCTTGGGCACCGGCTGCCAGTTCAGCCGCTGCGGCGCGTTCCACGGTTCCTGCCCTGGCTTGTCGCCCGTCTCCTTGCGCCACCATGTGCCCCATCGCCCGGCATAGGTGGCCAGCGCCTTGGCCGGATCGGCGGCATATTGGTCCAGCAGCGCGGCGTCCTCTGCATTGCCGGGCAGCGGCCGCGCATCCGTCAGCGGGATCCACGGCCGGATCGCCGTGCCGCCCCAGCTGGCGTCGATCGCGCCCATCGGCACGCCCTGTTCGGCCTTCAGCTGCTTGACCATCAGGTAACAGGCCGCCGAAAAACCGCCCACGCTGTCGGGCGATGCCGCCGCCCATGACGGCCGCTTGTCCAGGGGCGCGTCGGGCGCATAGGCGACCCGCCGTTCCATCTGCAGCAGCCGGATCTGCGGATCGGCCGACGATGCGACCAGCGCCGGTCCGTTCAACGCATTGCGCGTCTGATATTCCATGTTCGACTGGCCGGAACACAGCCACACATCACCGACCAACAGGTCGGTCATGGTCGCCGTCTTGCCGCCGGCACCCGTCACGGTCAGGGTCAACGGTTCGCCGCCCGCCTTGATCGGGGGCAGCATCGCCTGCCACCGCCCCTTTGCATCGGCGGTGGCCTTCGCCGCCGCGCTGCCCATGGCGATGGTCAGTGCCTCGCCCGGATCGGCGGTGCCGGTGACGATCACCGGGCGATCCCGCTGGATCACGGCATGGCTGCTCATCGGGGTCAGGATGACAGGCTCCGCCTGCGCCGCTCCTGCGGCAAGCAGAAGGGCGGCGGCAAACGTGCGATGGATCATCCTCTTCAGAACCCTTTTATCGTTGTTCCCTGCAATCCGGGCACGCCCACCCGGAATGAAAACAGGTCGCCGGCCAGCGGCTGGGCGGCGCGGCCCGCCGCATCCAGATGCTTTGCCGCCGTCGTGGCGAACACGGTCTTCAGGTCCGGTCCGCCAAAGGCGATCTTGGTGATCGCGCTGACCGGAAACTTCACCACCTCAAGCAATTCGCCCGCCGGGGAATACCGGCGCACGCCCCAGCCATTGTACAGGCTGATCCACACGCACCCCTCGGCATCGACGCACGGACCGTCGGGATACCCCTCATCATTCGGGATGGAGGTGAACAGGCGGGTGTTGGCCAGCGTGCCGTCCGGCTGCACGTCACTGGCATACACATGCCCGCCCAGCGTATCGACGGTATAGATGGTCCGGCTTTCCGGGCACAGCGCCGGGCCGTTGGTGATCGACACCGGCCCCGCCGCCTTGATACAGGCATTGCCGTCCAGCCGATACCAGTATCCGGTATCCGCCGCTTCCCCATCGTCCATCGTCCCGAACCACAGGCGGCCATGGCCATCGACCACCCCGTCGTTCAGCCGGTTGCCCGGCATATCGGGTTCGGGATCGACGATCGGGGTAAAATCGCCCGTGGCAGGATCGAACAGCGCCAGTCCGGTCTGCAACCCTGCAATGAACTGCCCGCTGTCGGTCGGCAGGCAAAAACCGACCTGTGCCGGCGCATCCCAGCTTCTTTTGTCCCCGCTGGCCGGATCGAACCGATGGACCCGGTGGCTCTTGATATCCACGAACCACAGGGCGGCATCCCGCTCGACCCACACCGGCCCCTCGCCCAGCGGCGCGCCCAGTGACCAGACCGATTGCGGATCGGACAGGCAAACCGTCATGTCAGCGCCAGCCCGCGTCCACGAAATAGCTGTGTCCCGTCACCAGACGGGCATCGTCGGACGCCAGGAACAGCACCATCGCCGCAATGTCGTCCGGCACCAGCCGCCCCTTCAGGCACTGCGCCGCCACGATCTCGGCCTCACCCTCCGGCGTGTACCATTTCAGTTGGCGCGGCGTGCGCACATTGCCTGGAATGACACAGGTGGAGCGGATGCCGAACTCGCCCAGATCGCGGGCCAGACTGCGCGACAGTCCCTCGATGGCCGCCTTGCACGTCTGGTAAAGGGGCAAGTCCTTCAGCCCCAGATGCCAGCTGATCGAGCCCAGGTTGACGATCGCGCCGCCGCCATTGGCCTTCATGCCCGGCACCACTGCCTGCGCGGCAAAGAACATGTGCTTCAGGTTCACCGCCAGCCGGTTGTCCCAATAGGCCTCGTCCACCTCTTCCACCGAATGGCGGTCGTCATTGGCGGCGTTGTTGACCAGCACGTCGAACGAACCGCCCGCGGCGGCCTCCGCTGCCGAAATCGCGGCCTTCAGCGCGGCGATATCGGTCAGGTCGACCCGGTGAAAGCTCGGCCGGTTCGGGCCGTCCAGCCGCTCGACCACCGCCTGGGAATCCGCCTCGGCAATGTCGAAGAACGTCACCTGCGCGCCCTGCGCCACAAATCCCTCGACCAGCCCGGCACCAATGCCGGAACCGCCGCCGGTGATCAGGACGCGCTTGCCCTCCAGGCTTGGATAAATGGCACGCCGGGCTGCGGCTTGCGTCAACGGAGCCGGATCAGCCTCGGCCATGTCAGTTCCTTTCGTCACGATAACCCTTGTCCACACGGGGCATCCCCTGCCCGTGCGCAAACTTGTATGACTTAATCAAGCCGAAACAGCGTCATGCAGCAATCCGCGTTCGGCCAGGTTCCGGTAAAATGCGCGAATACCCATGGTCCACGGCGCCGCCGCCTTGCTGGTGGTCACCGGGTTGATCAGGCGGCCCAGACGGTCATTGGCGATCGTCACCCGGTCGCCGACCTTGTGGGTAAAGCCGCGGCCCGGCACGTCGCGGTCCTGCACCGGGGCGAACAGCGTGCCAAGGAACAGCACGAACCCGTCCGGATACTGATGCTCACTCAGCGTCTGCTTGACCAGGTCCAGCGGATCCCGGCTGATCTGGCGCATGGAGCTGTGCCCTTCCAAGCGATACCCCTCCGGCCCCTCGATCAACAGATCGATCTCGGCCGCGCGAACATCGTCCATGGTATAGCCTGCATCGAACACGCGGATGAACGGCCCGACGGAACAGGACGCATTGTTGTCCTTTGCCTTGCCCAGCAACAGCGCGCTGCGGCCCTCGAAATCGCGCAGATTGACGTCATTGCCCAGCGTCGCGCCAACCGCTTCGCCCCGCGAATTGACCGCGATGACCACTTCCGGCTCCGGATTGTTCCAGGTGGAATCGGACCGCACGCCGATCTCCGATCCCCAGCCAAGCGTCGACAGGACCGGCGCCTTGGTGAACACCTCGGCATCCGGGCCGATGGCGACCTCCAGATATTGCGACCACATGCCCGCATCGATCAGCGCCTGTTTCAGCCGCATCGCCGGCTCGCTGCCCGGCACCACCGAACGGATGCCGTCCCCGACCTTGCTTTCCAGCTCGGCACGGATGGCGGCCGCCGCGGACGAATCGCCGCGCGCCCGCTCCTCGATCACGCGCTCGATGGCGGAAACGGCAAAGGTCACGCCCGCCGCCTTCACGCATTGCAGGTCGATGGGCGACAGCAGGATCGCACCGCCCTCTCCGCCGGGAACGGACAGGTCCGTGACATCGCCGATGGCACGGCCGCTGACCGCCGAAACATCCCCGTCCAGCAGATCGGCGACGGTCGGCACCTCGCGCGACACGTCGTACACGGTGCCGCCCCGGACCACGACCGGCACCGGCCCCTGCGACAGGCCGACCCGCCCGACGAGCAGCGCGTCCTGATAGTCCACGGGCAATGATTGCGGCGAAAGCGTCCTCTCCACGGCGGATCCCATCAGCTGTTGAATGTTGATAGCGCTACCAGTACGCTGGCGCGCTCATCTGTCAAGCCGTCCGGCCAATCGGCGATCGGGCCGGGGACGGCGATCAGGCGCATTTGCGGCTGAACTGCGCCGATGACGATGCCGGGATCATCAACCCCATGAACGGGCCAAGCTGAACGACCCGCTTGTCGCCCGCCATCTGAACCGAAACGTTCATCTCGTTGGGCTGCAACGCGATCTTGGCCGGGCCGGAAATGCAATGGAATTTCCATTCCGGGCCAACCGTCACCATGCCCTCGATGGCGGCGTCATAGGGTGCGCTGGTGCGCTGGATGCGGATCGGCAGGTTGATGGTCGAACCGCCCGCATCGCCCGTCACCGCACGGGCATAAAAGCCAAAGCTCAGCTTGTCCCCGACGGCAAATCCCTGACGCAGCGTGATCGCGGTCTGGATATCCCATGGATTGGCGCCCTTGCGCGCGACATTCGCCTCGATTGCCATGCCGCCCGGCGCGCCTTCCGACTCGACGACCTTGGTGCGCATCCCCTTGCCGGTAAAATTCCACTCGGCATTTTCAGGATCGGTGATCAGGATTTCCCCGCCCGCCTGCGCAAATGCCCCGACCGCGCCAATCGCCGTCACCATCGCGCTCAGTGCGAGCGCCACGCCTTTCCTCATTGCCCTCTCCCCAAGGCTGTTATCGCTATCAGCTTCCGCCAAAAAAGGCCGGAACGCAAGAGCGAACCGGCCTCTTTGGCATGGCTGTGCGATCCTGCCGGATCAGATGTGCCAGGCGCCATCCACGCGGGCCAGAACGCCCGCCGCCGCGCCCTTCAGCGCATCCGGCAACAGCGCCTCGGGCATGTCCTGATAGCTGACGGGCCGCAGGAACCGGTCGATGGCCAGCGTACCCACCGACGTGGTGCGCCCGTCCGATGTCGACGGGTATGGGCCGCCATGCACCATGGCATGGGTCACCTCGACCCCGGTCGGCCAGCCATTGACGATGATCCGGCCCACCGTCTGCTCCAGCGCAAAGATCAGCTTGCGGGCCGCGTCATAATCCGCCTCATCGACCTGCAACGTCGCGGTCAGCTGACCCTCCAGCTTGCGCAGCACCTCGTTCAGTTCGGACAGGTCGGCACACCGCACCACCAGCGACGATACGCCGAACACCTCATGGGCATGGGCGGGGTCGGCGATGAAATCGGCGCCCTTCGTCTCGAAAAGGGCGGCGACGCCGCGCGTCGGCCCCTCGGCTGCCTGACCGGTGGCCACCGTGCGCACGGTCGGGCTGGCGGCCAGCTTGGCCTTGCCCTCCTCGAACGCCTTGTGAATGCCGTCGGTCAGCATCACCTGCGCGCCAAGGCCAGATACGCCGCCGCCCGCACGCTCGACAAAGGCGTCCAGGTCCGGCCCGTCCACGGCCAGAACCAGGCCGGGATTGGTGCAGAACTGGCCCGCACCCATGCTCACCGACGCCACGAACGCATCGGCCAGCGCGCCGCCACGGTTGGCCAGCGCGTGCGGCATCAGGATGACGGGATTGATGCTCGACATTTCGGCATAGACCGGGATCGGCACCGGCCGGGCCGCCGCGATCTTCATCAGCGCCGTGCCGCCGCCGCGCGATCCGGTAAAGCCCACCGCCGCAATGCGGGGATCGGCGACCAGCGCCTGACCAACGGTCGAACCTGCACCGGTCACCATCGAAAACACGCCATTGGGCATCCCGGTCTTTTCCGCCGCGCGGATGATTGCACCGGCGACCAGCTCCGACGTACCCGGATGCGCCGAATGTGCCTTGACGACCACCGGGCAACCCGCGGCCAGGGCCGACGCGGTGTCCCCACCGGCCACGGAAAAGGCCAGGGGGAAATTGGATGCGCCGAACACGGCAACGGGGCCCACAGGCACGCGGCGCAGGCGCAGGTCGGATTTCGGCAGCGGCTGGCGGTCAGGAATCGCATGATCGATGCGGATGCCCTGCCACGCGCCGTCGCGCACTTCCTTGGCGAACAGGCGAAGCTGGCCGACGGTGCGGCCCCGCTCGCCGTTCAGCCGCGCGGTCGGCAGGCCGGTTTCGGCACAACCCCGCTCGGTCAGCGTATCGCCCAGCGCGTCGATCTCGTCAGCGGCCGCTTCCAGAAACGCCGCGCGCTGTTCCAGCGGCAGGTTCGAATAAATCGGAAAGGCAGCAGCGGCCAGCGCGCACGCTTCCTCGACCTGCTCAACGCTGGCCATCGAAAAACCGGCGTCCGCAATCGCTTCGCCCGTCGCCGGATTATAGGCATGAAACCGCTGGCTCGTGCCGATGCGAGCGCTACCAATAAACAGTTCTCCGGTAATCGTCATGCCCTCTCTCCTGCCCATGTGGGGGTATGGCCGCGGACTTAGGGAGTGGTGCCGGAACATTCAAACGGAAATGCCGGATGCGCGGATCGGCGCGGCGGCCGGATACAGAAAAGCCCCGCCGGCACTGGATGCCGACGGGGCTTGTCATGGCGCGCCCGGAACGATTCGAACGTCCGACCCTCAGATTCGTAGTCTGATGCTCTATCCAGCTGAGCTACGGGCGCGCATCGGAGGGGCGCTAATAGAAGGGGTTTTCGGATCATGCAAGCCCGTTGCGAACAGAATATCTGAGGCATAGACGGAGGCATGATCCAACGCCCTGCCCGTTCGCCCATTATCCCGTCCATCGCCGCGCTTTCGGCCGCCGCAATGCTCGCCGGCTGCGGCATCCCGCGTCAGGATTATCCAAGCCTGCTGCCGCGCCCGGTGGAAAACGGCATGGCGGGCCGGCCGACGCCGGTGCAGCCGGTGGCCGCCCCGGTCGGCGATCCCGCGCTGGATGCCGCCATCGCCAATGCGGCGGCCAGCCGCGCATCGGTAGAACAGGCATTCGACACGGCGCTGAAAACAACCGAACGCGCCGTCGCGGCGGCCCGCGGCAGTGCGCCGGGCAGCGACCGCTGGCTGTCGGCACAGCTTGCGCTGGGTCAGCTTGATCTCAACCGCGATGCGCTGTCCGCCGTGGTCATCGATCTCGACCGGCTGGCCAGCGACCGGGGGATCGAGGGGCTGGACGCCTATCCGCCCCTCACCGCCGCGCTCGATGCCGCGCGCGAGGCGCTGGCCGCCCGCCGCGCCCGCATTGCGGCGCTGGAGGAACAGCTAGCCCCCGCGCCCTGATCCGCCGCGCCTATTCCCCGGCCAGTTCGGGATGCAGCGCATTCAGCACCGGCAGGATCGATGCGTGATCGTCGGTCCATGGCTTGAACCCCGGATAGGGTTTCAGCCCCTCCCACCCATCGCCCGCCAGCTGCAGCAGCGCGATCGTCTCCGGGCTGGGGCTCAGCGCGATCCAGTCGGATGCCGTCGCCTGTTCCAGGCCGGGGCCGGGTGTGTACCGCATCCGCGCGGCATACCATCCCTTTGCCCGGATATTCGCCGCCACCACCGGCGCCATCGCCAGATAGCGGTTGGAAATATGCACCATCAACAGGCCGTCCTTGGCCAGCGCCTGGCGATAGGTGGCGAATGCCTCCTGCGTCAGCAGATGGACCGGCACCGCATCGGATGAAAACGCATCCAGTGCGATCAGATCAAGGCTCGCCGGTGCCGCCTCGGCCAGCCGCAACCGCGCATCGCCCAGCACCACCTTTGCCTGCGGCGCGCACTGTTTCAGGAACGTGAACTTGCCGCTGTCCCGCGACAGCTGGACGACCGTGGGGTCGATCTCGAAAAACTGCCATTGCTGGCGCGGCCGGGCGTAACAGGCCAGCGTCCCCGTCCCCAGGCCGACGACGCCGATCCGCGAATCCGGTCCGTACAGCGCCTCGGCTGCGATCATCGCCTGCCCCACGCCGGATCCGGGTACATAATAAGTGGTCGGCCAGCGCAGCCGCGCCTCGCTGCCGCGCAGCTGCACGCCGTGCAGCGTCGTGCCATGCGTCAGTTCGCGGACATAAGGGTTGCGATCGTTGATCGTATAGACGCCGAAATAGCTGCGGGTGCGCACATCGCCCCGGATGGTCAGGCCGATGGCGTTCCACCCGCCGAACAGGAACAATGCCCCGGCTAGAATGATGACAAACGGCACGCGCCGCCCGATGACGAACAGCGACAGCCCCGCCAGGATCAGGAACCCGACCCCCTCCGGCTTCTTGCCCGGCAACAGTTCGGGGCGGTTCAGGCCGATCATCACGATGGCAAAGACCGCGGCGATCACCACCCCGGTCAACAGCCATTGCCGCCGCCGCGTGCCGCTCCAGATCCGCTCGATCGCATCCAGCAGGAAGATCTGCGGCACCAGCACCCCGGCCGTCAGGATCAGGATGGGGTATTCATACGTCCAGTCGAACACCACCGGCGCGATCAGCCCGGCGAACACGCCGCCCAATGCCCCGCCCAGCGCCATCACCAGATAGAATCCGGTCAACCGGCTCGGTTCGGGGCGCAATTCGTACATCCGCGCGTGCAGCGCCACGCTGACCACGAACAACAGCGCCAGCGCCATGATCGCGTTCAGCAGCGGATATTCGTGATTGCCCGCTATGATGACGCCGCCGAACATGATCAGCGTCACCGGCGCACAGCGGATGATGACGTCCGCCAATCCCCGCCGGTCGGCAAAGGCGACGCTGAAACTCAACAGATACAGACCCAGCGGCATGACCCACAGCAGCGGCACGGCAACGATGTCGGTGGTCAGGAACGTCGTCGTCGCCAGCATCAGGCCCGACGGCACCAGCGCCAGCGCCAGCCAGTGCAGGATGCGCCGCCTGCCGGGGGCGGAACCGGGGGCGTGCATCTCCCGCGTCGGCGGCGCGCCCTTTGGCAGCAACCGGGCACAGGCCAGCACCAACAGGATCAGCGCGATATAGCCAACCGTCCATAGCCACCGCTGGCCAGTGATCGGCAGACTGGGTTCCACCAGCAACGGATAGGCGAGCAGGCCGCCGAAACTGCCAATGTTGGACGCGGCATACAGGGCATAGGGGTCCGCCCCGCCACTGGCGCTGGAAAACCATCGCTGCACCAACGGCGCCTGCGCCGACACTGCCAGGAACAAGGGGCCGATCGACGCGATCAGCAATCCCGGCACCCACAATGCCGGCTCGCCATCGGCGGGCGGGCTCATCGCGATCAGGCCGATGGGCAGCCACAGGCACGCCCCGGCCAGCACGCCCAGATGGATCGCCGCCTGCCGCCGCACGGCAAAGCGGCCCAGCCAGTGGGCATAGCCATATCCGCCCAGCAGCAGCGCCTGATAGACCAGCATGGCGCTGTTCCACACCGCCGGCGCACCGCCCAGCCGGGGCAGCGCCATGCGCGCGATCATAGGCTGCACCAGGAACAACAGGAAACTGCCCAGCAGGATGGTGCCGACGAACAGCCATCGGCGCGACGATGAACCCGCAGACGCGTCGGTCGGTGCTTCAGTCGGCGTGACGGCTTTTTCTTCCAGCGGGGTTTCGGGAACGGCCTGATCGCTCATGCCGCCGCACTCGCCGGTTCGATCTGCGGCCGGTCGACGGCATAAACGATCATCGCCGCCTGCGGGCTGTCCGCCGGATAATCCGGGTGCCGGAAATCCAGGTCCTCGCGACGCTTCATGCCCAATCGCCGCATCAGGCCCCATGACCGCGCGTTGCCGATCACGGTCCAGGCGGAAATGCGCGGATGCGCGGTGTTCGCCCATCCCCATGCCATGCTCGCCTCGGCGGCTTCACGCGCGATGCCCTGTCCCCACCACCGCTCGCCGATGCGCCATCCGATCTCCAGGTCGCCCATCACCGGCGTGCCGGGATGCCCGCCGATGCGCAGGCCGCAAACCCCGGCCAGCTCGCCCGTCTCCCGCATATCGACCGCCCACATGCAATGGCCATGCTGCGCCTGTTGCGCCATCTGGGCATCGATGATCGCGTTGTGCCGCTCGGCGGCCACCGGCCCGCCGAAATGCGCCATCATCGCGGGCGTGTTGACCAGCGCATGGAACACCCGCTTGTCCGCCTCGGTCCAGGGTCGCAGGTGCAACCGGTCGGTAACGATCACGGCTGCAGCAACCGCGCGGCGTGCAGGGCGTGATAGGACAGGACGCCGGAACATCCCGCCCGCTTGAACGCCATCAGCGTTTCCAGGATCAGGGCATCCCGGTCCCCCGCCCCCGCCGCTGCCGCCGCCTCGATCATCGCATATTCGCCGCTGACCTGATAGGCGAACACGGGAACCTCGAACCGTTCCTTCACCCGCCGGACGATGTCCAGATACGGCAGGCCCGGCTTCACCATCACGCTGTCCGCGCCCTCGTCCAGGTCCAGCGCCACTTCGCGCAGCGCCTCCTCGGCATTGGCCGGGTCCATCTGGTACGTCTTCTTGTCGCCCTTCAACAGCCCGCGCGAGCCGACCGCATCGCGGAACGGACCATAGAATGCCGACGCATATTTGGCGGCATAGCTCATGATCTGCACATTATGGTGCCCGGCATCCTCCAGCGCCGCGCGGATCAGGCTGATGCGCCCGTCCATCATGTCGCTGGGCGCGATCACGTCCGCCCCGGCCGCCGCCTGGTTCAGCGATTGCGCCACCAGCATCTCGGCCGTTGCGTCATTCAGGACATAACCCGCATCGTCGACCAGCCCGTCATGGCCATGCGCGGTATAGGGGTCCAGCGCCACATCGGTCAGCACGCCGATATCCGGCACCGCATCCTTGATCGCCCGGATCGCCCGGCACATCAGATTGTCGGGGTTCAGCGCCTCTCGCCCATCCTCGGTGCGCAGGTCATGCGGCGTGTTGGGGAACAGCGCGACGCACGGGATTCCCGCCGCCGCCGCTTCCCTGGCCCGCGCGGCGATGCCCTCCACCGACCAGCGCGACACGCCGGGCAACGATCCGATCGGCTCCTCAACCCCCGACCCGTCGGTGACGAACAGCGGCCAGATCAGGTCCGCCGGGGACAGCACGGTCTCGGCGTGCATCCTGCGGCTCCACGGGGCGGATCGGGTACGGCGCATACGCAGCGCGGGATAATGGCTCATGGAGCCGGGTTGTGGCCCGGCCGCGACGCTTGCGCAAGGCCGGTTGACTTGCCCCCGGGCGCAATGCAGCCTCGACGGTGTTGAAGAGGGGCGGTGCCAATGAAGCGGTTGATCGGTCTTGCTGCTGCCCTGCTGGTCGCCCCTGTCCCCGACGCATCGGCCCAGCTAGTGGATCGTCGGGCGCCGGGGATCACGGTGATCGGCAGTGGCACCATCCGTACCGCACCCGACCTTGCCCGCCTGTCGATCGCCTTCCGGCAGGATGGAACCTCGCCCGACGATGCCAGCCGCAAACTGGCGACCCGCATTGCCGCGGTTCAATCCGTATTGCGCGGCCTTGATCCGACGACGGTCACCTACACCTCGGAAATTGCCTTGCGCACCGTGCGGAACGGAAAATGCACCGGGAATACGGTCGGATCGGATTCGATGATGGCCGTCGAAATGGCGCTGGACGACGCCTTGGCGGCAATGGCCGATGGCACCGACGAAAACAGCGATAACGGCCCGTGCCGGATTGTCGGCCATATGGCGTCCGCGTCGATGACGGCCGAGATGACGGCGGTTGAAAAAGCGGGCACCGCAGCGGGCGTCGCTCGGCGGGAGGGCGCCGACGCCGTGCGCCTCAACGAATTTGCGCTCAAGGATCCGCAGGCCGCCTCGCGTGCCGGCCTGCTTGCGGCCATCGCGGATGCACGATCAAAGGCGGAGGAACTGGCCAGGGCCAGCGGGGTCCGCCTTGGCCCGGTGGTCAGCATCACCAATGGCGATGGTCGGCAGGACGCGCTTTTTGCGATGGCTGATGCGGATGTTTCCCAGGCGATGAACAGCCCTCCGCCACCCGTCGTCACGATCCCGGTCGATCCGCAACCGATCGACACGGACGTCGTGGTGACGGTCGTCTATGCGATAGCCGCGCCCTGAATATCGACTGACCAGCCGGGGCCGGCCAGAACCGGCCAGCTCGCTTATCCCAGCCGCGCCAGCGCCGCGGTCAACCGCTCCGCCTCGGCCGCCTTTTCCGCATGGTCGGCCCGCGCCTTTTCCACCGCCTCGGGCTTGGCACGCTCGACAAAGCTGGGGTTGGACAGCCGCCCGGCCAGCGCATCGCGCTCCTTCACCGCCGCCGCAATCGCCTTGGTCAACCGCGCCTTCTCCGCCTCCAGGTCGATGACGCCCTCCAGCGGCAGGACCAGCACCGCCTCGTCCACCACCACCTGCAATGCGCCGCCCGCCGGTTCCGCGCCGTCCGCCCGGTCGATCCGCGCCAGCCGCGCAATCGCCGCCGCCTGCCGGTCCAGCCGACCCAGCGTCGTCTCGCCCGCATCGCGGACATGGAACGCCAGACGCGCGCCCGGCGGCACGTTCAGTTCCGCCCGCGCCGCGCGCACATCGCTGACCAGCCGGATCAGCCAGTCGATCTCGCGCCCCGCCTCCGGGTCCAGCGAGCGGGCGTCCGGCATCGGCCATTTGGCGACGATCAGGTCATGCTCCCGCTCGCCGAGCGCATGCCACAGCTCTTCGGTCACGAACGGCATGAACGGGTGGAGCAGCACCAGGATCTGGTCCAGCACCCATCCGGCCACCGCGCGCGTTTCCGCGCCGCCCTCGGCCCCTTCGGTTTGCAGCACCGGCTTGATCAGCTCGACATACCAGTCGCAGAACCGGCTCCACGCAAACTGATAGATCGCGTTGGCCGCCGCATCGAACCGCAGCTCGGCAAGCGCCAGGTCGACCGCCTGCACGCATGCTACCGTCTCGCCGATGATCCAGCGATTGACCGCAAGGGCCGCCTCGGGCGCCTCGATGCTGCGGCTCGCCCCGATGCCATTGGACTGACAGAAGCGCGCGGCATTCCACAGCTTGGTGGCAAAGTTGCGGTATCCCTCGACCCGCGCCTCATCCATCTTCACGTCGCGGCCCTGGCTCTCCATCGCCGCCATGAAAAACCGCAGGGCATCCGCGCCATATTTGTCGATCAGGCCAAGGGGGTCGACCACATTGCCCTTTGACTTGGACATCTTGGCCCCGTCCGCCGCGCGCACCAGCCCGTGCAGGTACAGCTTGCGGAACGGCACATCGCCCATGAAATGCATCCCCTGCATCATCATGCGCGCATCCCAGAAAAACAGGATGTCGAACCCGGAAATCAGGATGTCGTTGGGATACCGCCCGCCCAGCGTCCGGTCGTCATTTTCCGGCCAGCCCAGCGTCCCGAACGGCCACAGCGCAGAAGAAAACCAGGTGTCGAGCACGTCATTGTCGCGGGTCAGCGTGGCGCCGGCCCCCGCCTCGGCCTGCGCCTCTTCCTCGGTTTCGGCCACGAACACGCGGCCATCCTCGGCATACCATGCCGGGATGCGGTGCCCCCACCACAGCTGCCGCGACACGCACCATGGCTGGATATTGTCCATCCAGTGGAAAAACGTCTTTTCCCATGTCTTCGGCACGACCTGGATCGCGCCGGATTTCACCGCCTCGATCGGACCTTGGGCCAGCGTCTTGGCATCGACATACCACTGGTCGGTCAGCCAGGGTTCGATCACCACGCCCGACCGGTCGCCATAGGGCGTCTGGATCGTCCGCGGCTCGGCATCATGCTCGGCCCCGTCCTTGTCGACATGCGGGATCAGCCAGCCCTCGGCCTTCAGCCGCTCGACCACCGCCCGCCGCGCATCGGCCCGGTCCAGCCCGATCAGCTCGGCCGGGATCAACCCGTCCGCCGTCTGGCAAACCGCGGCCCTCGCATCCAGCATGTTGAGCATTTCCGCCGGCTTGATCCCGGCGCGAACACCCACCTCGAAGTCATTGAAATCATGCCCCGGCGTGATCTTCACCGCGCCCGACCCCAGTTCGGGATCGGCATGCTCGTCCGCCACAATGGGGATCAGCCGACCGGTGATCGGCAGGCGAACCTGCTTGCCCACCATCGCGGCATAGCGCGCATCGTCCGGATGCACCGCCACCGCCATATCGGCCAGCATCGTTTCCGGCCGCGTCGTCGCCACCTCGATATGCCCCGACCCGTCGGCCAGCGGATAGCGGATGCGCCAGAAACTGCCCTTCACCTCGCGCGTCTCGACCTCCAGGTCGGAAATCGCGGTGCCAAGGCCGGGGTCCCAGTTCACCAGCCGCTTGTCGCGGTACAGCAGCCCCTGACGATACAGGTCGACGAACACCTTCAGCACCGCCTTGCTGAAGCCCTCGTCCATCGTGAAGCGCTCGTTCGCCCAGTCCACCGATTCGCCCAGCCTGCGCATCTGGTTCAGAATGGTGCCGCCGGATTCCGCCTTCCACTGCCACACGCGGTCGACAAATTCCTCCCGCGTAAAATCGGTGCGCTTTTCGCCACGTGCCGCCATCTGCCGTTCGACGACCATCTGCGTGGCGATCCCGGCATGGTCCATGCCTGGCAGGAACAGCGCATCCTTGCCCTTCAATCGCGCGTGCCGCGTCAGAATATCCATCAGCGTATGGTCTAGCGCGTGGCCAATGTGCAGGCTGCCTGTCACGTTTGGCGGCGGCAGGACGATCGTCCATGGCTCCGCGCCGGGCCGGTCGGGGCGGAACAGCCCTTCGCGCTCCCAATGGGCATACCAGCGGGCCTCGATTTCGGCCGGGTCGAACGTGCGGGACATTTCGGTCATGTACCGCGCAATAACCGGGCGGACGGTCAGCGCAAGAGAGCGCGGCATCCCGGCTTGACTCATCAGCTTCATCTGTTATTTCTGTTGTTACAGAAAGGATTGCACTTGAGCCTGTTCGACCATCCCGATGCAAAGGCGTTCATCCTCCATTGGGGGGAAATGGGCACGCAATGGGGCGTCAACCGATCGGTGGCTCAGGTCCATGCCATGCTCTATCTGTCCGACCGACCCCTGCCGGCGGACGAGATTACCGACACCCTCACCCTCGCTCGTTCCAACGTCTCCACCGCGCTCAAGGAACTGACCGGCTACGGCATCGTCCGCCGCGTGCACGTAGAGGGGGATCGCCGCGATCATTTCGTCGGCGAAACCGATCTGTGGGAAATGCTCATTCGCATCACGCAGGAGCGCAAGCGCAGAGAGATCGACCCGACGATCCAGCTGATGGGCGAGCTGGCCGAACGGCTGCGCAACGATCCATCGGCCCCGCCCCATGTCCGGGAACGGATCGTCCGCATGAACGAATTCATCGGCACGCTGGGCAACTGGTACGAACAGGTGCGCTCCCTGCCCAAATCCACCCTCGTCACCTTGATGAAGCTGGGGGCAAAGGTCGCCCGCTTCATCCCCGGTTCCGGCAAGCAGGAAGGCTGACCCGTCCGCCGCCCGTCCAGCCCCGATCAGCCACGCCCATATGTTTCTGTATTTCCAGAATTGACTGAAGGCAGATAAACATGACCCTTGAATCGCCTCGCCCGCCGACCGCCACCCGTCGCATCGCCGGTGCCTTTGCGGTCGCCCTGGTCTTTGCGCTTGGCGTCTATCTGCTGCTCGATTTCACCCGGCCCGGTGCGTTGGTGGGGTTCAGCTTCCTGCTCGTGCTGCCCGCCGCCGTCACGGCCTTCATCGCCTATGTCGGGGATCCGCATGGGGAAAAGGCGCGCGGCTGGTATCTCGGCACCGTCCCCTTCGTCCTGATGCTGCTGGTCATCGTCGCATCCATGGTTTTCCTGCGGGAAGGCGCCATCTGCATCCTGATGCTCGCCCCGCTCTGGATCGTCAGCAGCCTGATCGGCGGCGCGCTCACCATGAAGCTGCGCCAGCGCCGCAAGCCGGGGGAATCGATCGATGCGACCTTCAACGCCAGCGTCCTTCTGGTCATCCCGCTCGTCGCGTTCCAGGTCGAACCGATGATCCCGCTGCCCCGCGATCGCTATGTCGTGACGCGCAGCATCGATATTGCCGCCGATCCGATGACCGTCTGGAACCTTGCCAAGGGCGTCGGTGCGATCCGCGCGGACGAGGGACGCTTCACCATCTCGCAAAGCCTGATCGGCCTGCCCCGGCCCACCGGGGTCCGTCTGGACGCCGAACGGCTGGGCGCGGTCCGCCACGTCGCGTGGCAGGATGATATCCGCTTCGATGAAGTCGTGACGGCATGGCAGCCGGGACGTCGGCTCCACTGGGATTTCCGCTTCGGCCGGGCTGCGATGGACGGCTGGGCGATGCAGGACCGGCACCTGATGCCCGACAGCCCGCATTACCGGATCACCGATGGCGGCTATCGGCTGACCCGCCTGCCGGATGGCGGCACCCGGCTCACGCTAACCACCCGCTATTGGGCGCAGACGCCGGTGAACCCCTATGCCCGCGCCTGGGGCGAATTGCTGATTGGCGATGTGTCGAACAATGTGCTGGCGATCATCGCTCAGCGGGCAGAGGCGGCCAGCACCCGCCCCGCGCCCCATGCGATCAGCGCCTGGCCCGCGAAATAGGTCGGCCAGATCAGCAGTTCCCAACTGCCGAAACCGCCGATCCGCGCGAACAGGATCAGGTCGGATGCGACGAACAGCATGGCGCCCATGCCCACCCGATAGCGGGGAAAGCGGCTGGTCCACGCCAATGCCGCCATGCTGCCCAGCCCGGCGGCATAGATGGCAACGCCAGCATCCCGGCTCAGCAACGCGGCAATCAGCGTCGTGGCGGGCGCGATGATCCAGCCGAGCAGGCGCTGGCTCCGGCTCATCGCCGCCCGCCGGTGACGGGCGAACAGCACGATATACGCGATATGCCCGGCCAGGAACGCGATCGCCCCGACGATCAGGCTTACCGCCTCCAGCAGCACATCGCCAATCGCGCCCAGCGCCAGCGCGGCGGCCAGCAACCGGCCATCCCCGTCCCGCGCCGTCATGGCGGCCCAGATCGCCAGCAGGCCGACGCCCGCCCCCTTCCACACGATGACGCCCGCCCCGCTCAGGTCGGACCACCCGACCAGCGTATAACTCGCCCCCGCAACCAGCGCCGCTATCCAGATCGTTTTCGCCATCCTGTCCCCGCTGGTGCTGAGCCTGTCGAAGCACTGCCCGTCTTCTTGCGCCAATGCCAGCACGCCGATGGCCTATTCCCCACCGTAACCCCGGCCTTGCGCCGGGGTCCAGCGTGCCACCGCACGATCCGCCCACTGCCGCACGCTGGATGCCGAAACAGGTCCGGCATGACGAGGGGGCAGGAGGACCCTCACCCTTCCCACCGCTTCGCGGCGGACCCCTTCCCTCTCCCGCTTGCGGGAGAGGGAGGGAGGCGCGAAGCGCCGGAAGGATGAGGGTCTTCTTGCTACAGACCTTCTCGCCACCCTCCGCCCAATCCCGCCCCTTTCCTACACACCCGTCTTGCGCCTAGGCTCTGCCTGCGCAAAAGCCCCGTGCATGGCGCGGAAACACCCGGTTCCGACCGTCAACCGCCCCGTAAACCCGTTCATAGTGTCAAAACTGTCAAAACTGGCCCCGATTTGATGACCAACACCCACGACATTCACATCATTGGCGGCGGCCTCGCCGGATCGGAAGCCGCCTGGCAACTGGCAGAGGCCGGGCTTCGCGTCCGCCTGTCCGAAATGCGCGGCTCCGGGGAACGCACCCCTGCGCATCAGACCGACGATCTTGCCGAACTGGTCTGCTCGAACAGCTTCCGCTCCGATGATGCCGACAGCAATGCCGTCGGCCTGCTGCATCAGGAAATGCGCGCCCTCGGCTCGATCATCATGGCGATGGGGGATGTGCACAAGGTTCCGGCCGGATCCGCCCTTGCCGTCGACCGCGACGGATTTGCCGCCGGGGTCACCGCACGCCTCGCTCAACATCCGAACATCACCGTCGTGCGGGAACGGATCGACACCCTGCCCGCCAGCGGCCCGACGATCATCGCCACCGGCCCCCTGACCGCGCCGGGCCTGGCCGACGCCATCGGCGCTGCGACGGGCAAGGATCAGCTGGCGTTTTTCGACGCCATCGCCCCCATCGTCCATGCCGAAAGCATCGACATGGACATCGCCTGGAAACAGTCGCGCTGGAACAAGGGCGAGGGGTCGGATTACATCAACTGCGCCATGGACCGCGAACAATATGAGGCGTTCCACGCCGCGCTGATGGCGGGCGAAAAGACCGAGTTCCGGGAATGGGAAAACGTCCCCTATTTCGACGGCTGTATGCCGATCGAGGTGATGGCGGAACGCGGGCTGGACACGCTGCGCTTCGGCCCGATGAAGGGCGTCGGCCTGGATGATCCGCGCACCGGCCGCTGGCCCTATGCCGCCGTTCAGCTTCGTCAGGACAATGCCACCGGCACGCTGTGGAACATGGTCGGGTTTCAGACCAAGCTGAAATATGCCGAACAGGTGCGCATCTTCCGCACCATCCCCGGCCTGGAAAACGCCGAGTTCGCCCGGCTGGGCGGCCTGCATCGCAACACGTTCATCCGCTCGCCCGAACTGCTCGATGCCACGCTGCGCCTGAAATCGGCCCCGCACATCCGCTTCGCCGGACAGATTACGGGGTGCGAGGGCTATGTGGAAAGCGCGGCCATCGGCCTCATTGCCGGGCGGTTCTGGGCTGCGGAGCTTGCTGGCCGCGCCATGACGCCGCCGCCTGTCGAAACCGCGCTGGGCGCGCTGCTCGGCCACATCACGGGCAATGCGCGGGCGGAAAGCTATCAGCCGATGAACGTCAATTTCGGCCTGATGCCTCCCATTCCCGGCCGCACGAAAAAGGCTGATCGGAAACGGATGTACACCGACCGCGCCCGGGTCGCCCTTGGGGAATGGCTGGCGGCCTAACCGTCCGCTTCGTCCTCCGCTGGTTCCGGGGCGCGCTCGGCCGGCGGGCATTTGACGGTCGCGGCCGGCTTGCGCTTGACCGCGGTGGTCGCAAACTCGGCCCGGTTCAGCGCCCGGTCGCCGCTGGCATCGGCCTTGGCAAACTTGTCGGTGGTGCGAACCGCCCATTCGTCAAAGCTCAGCCGTCCGTCGCCATTGGCGTCCAGCTTGGCATAGGCCTTGCGCCGGCTGGCCAGATATTCGTCCCGGGTGATCCGGTCGTCCCGGTCCTTGTCATACCGGTCGAACCGCTTCTCCTCCCGGCTCCGCTCCGGGGCCGAAGGGGCGACATCGGGCAGCGGCGCTGCCGCGGCCTGCGCCGCTGGCGGCGGCGGCGGTGTCGGGCCGGCCTCGCCGCTCGCCATCGACCGGTACAGGAACAGGCCCGCCATCATCAGCAGCATCGCACCCGCCGCCCCCGCCAGATACCGCCACATCGCCTGCCTCCCAACCCCTTTGACGCCAAGGCTAGCGGAGGCCGCTCGCTGGTCAAAGCGGATTAGCGACCGGTCAGCTTCATCACCGCCAGGCGCGCCACCCGCCCCGGCGCACCATGCCGGATCGGCTGGTCCAACGGTATGGCGGCATCCATCCGCGCCAGCAGCGAAAGCGCGCCTAGCACCCGCAACGGCCCCGGCCAGCGCCCCGGCCCGTCAGCCAGCGCAGCCAGCACCATGCGCTGCGCCTCGCCCGCCGCTGCCGGATCGCTCAGATGCCGGGACAGATCGGCCAGCGCCCAGCCCTGCCCCGCCTTGGCCAGCCCCGCCGGCTCACCGCCCCCGGCACACCTCGCCACCGCCCGGAACAGCGTTGCCCCCCGCTCCTCGGCATAAGCGCCCAGAATTTCCGGCGTCAGTTCCTCCGCCGTCGCCAGCCGCTCCCATCCCGTCGCCATGTCGGCCAGCATCTGGCCCGAAACCTCGGCGCCGACCACCGCTGACGCCACCTCGACCAGCACTGGCATCGCTGGTGGTTCCCCGCCCTCCAGTGCCGTCAGCTGATCCCGCCACCACGCAAGCCGCAGCTGCGCCAGCATCGGCTGACCCGTCGCCCGCAGGACCGCGCCCAGCGAGTCGTCCAGGTTCAACAGCGCCTTGACCACCGGCTGCAATGCCGCCGGCGCGTATCCGATGGCCAGTGCCACCTCGGGATTTTCCAAAAGGCGCAGGGTCACGGCCGGGTTCCAGGGGTAAATGCGTCGGTAACCATGATGGTTGAACAGCGGTTATCCAATGCAGGTGCATGGGGAAGGGTGAGTATATCCGGGGGCCGCAGGCACTATGCAATTCTGGTTCACAAAAAAAGCCCGTCATGCAGGCGGTTTGCTGACCCGATTGGCCCGCAACCGGCGCGCGAACGTCCTTCCGATCATGGCGGCCGCCCTTGTTCCAATTGTCGGCGGGATGGGTGCCGCGATCGATGCCAGCCGAGTGATCATGGTGAAATCGCAGTTGCAGACCGGCGTCGATGCTGCGGCGCTGGCAGGTGCCCGCGCGTTTGCGATTACGGATGGATCAGCCAATTCGCGCACCAGCCAAGTCGATTCCTATTTTTACATCAATTTCCCCGGCAATCCGAACCCATATATGGGAGTCAGCAACCTTCAATTGACGCCAACCTTCACGACCGTGAACAACATCAACGTTACCACGGTGACGGCCTCCGCCACCGTGCCGATGACGTTCATGCAGCTGTTCAACTATCAAAGCCAGACAGTGACCGCGATTGCCAAGGCCGAGATCCAGCCGCGTCCGCTTGAAGTGATGATGGTCTTGGACAACACCGGCTCGATGCGGGCCAACCTATCGGCTGGCCGAACGCGCATGACTGCGCTCAAGGAAGCCGCAAACGACTTTGTCGATATCGTGCACCAAGGGCAGACCCGGCGGGCCGATCTGGCAATCGGCTTTGTACCCTATGACATCACTGTAAATGTAGGCCGTCTGCTTCCCAGCGGCTCGGTCGCCAGCCAGACCGGCTTTAACGACGCGTTCTTCACGACTAACTATGGCGATTGGCCCGCCAACTTCCTTGCGTGGAAGGGGTGCGTGATGAACGACAGCACGGTCAAAGACGTCAGCGCCGATCGGTTGGAGTCAGAGCCGGGCGCTTGGGATGTGACCCGGACCCTGCCGGGAGAAGGCTCAAACCCTGCGGTTCAGCCATATTTCGTCCCGCCAATGTATGTTCCGAGGCTGGCATCGAGCTCGGCAAACGCTACGCAAAAGGCGAACAAGGATGGCGATTATTACAAAATCGCCAACGTCGAGCCCAAGAACAATCTCTACAAGCTGGACGGTGGTTCGGCCGGCGCTGCACAGTCAGCCTATTTGCTCGCTACGCCCACCTATCGCAAATATTTCTACGATTATTACATCGGCCTCAACAATGGCGCGAACACGGCAACCGATGATGTCATTCGGAAGACGGATGGCAGCTATTACACGCCAGGCTCGGCCGATGCATGGGTCGTCGATCTGTCGCGCGTCCCCTTCTACTCCAACACAGCCTATTGGATGGCGCCGACATCGGCCAGTATCAACGCCAATGGTGGCCGGGTTGATGATATCACCAAAGATACCACTCCGATGCCATCGCCCAACTGGCAGTGCCCGGAAGAAGCAATGCCGATCGCGTATAACCGTCCAAAAAGCGATTACACCAGCTACATAAGCGACAAGAACTCAGCGATCTATCCGGCGAACGGAACGATCCATCATGCAGGCCTGCTATGGGGATACCGGCTGCTGGTACGGGACGACAAATTCCCACGGACCAACCCAACGAACGAGCGGGCCAGACGCGCTATTGTGTTCATGACGGACGGTCTGAACGAGGTGGGCGAAAGCCAGAACGGATACACGGACCGCACCTTCACCTGGTATGGACAGTGGTCGCAAAGCAGCCTGTCGTCGAACGCTGCCAACACCGAAACGCAGATGCTGCGCCGGTTCGCCAAAACCTGCGCCAATATCCAGCGGGAGACCAACCCGCCCGAAATCTACATCATCGCGCTGGTCGCCAACAGCACAGAAGTCAACACAGCATTTGATCAGTGTGCGCCCGGCCGCGTTTATCGAACCAGCAGCACGGCGGAGCTTCGCACCGCGTTTCAGAACGTCGCTGCAGAGCTGGTTGACCTGCACCTGACACAGTGATGGCTATGATGCTAATTCTCTCAGACCGCCGCGGCATGGCCGCCGTCGAATTCGCCCTGGTTGCCCCAGTGATGCTGATGCTGATCTGCGGCGGCATCGAGATGGCACATCTGACCTTTGCGCGCAGCACGCTGGACGCGGCAATGATCCAGGCCGCGCGCAAGGCATCGGCATCACTTGAAACGGCTGAGGCCACTCGTACCTCGGAGATGATCGCACGGATCAACACCGGTATGAACGGCTTTCCGATTGCGCCTGATCATAGCACCGTGATCGAAACGCGGGTCTATCGAAATTTCAGCGCCGCCTATCCGGAGGTGTTTACGGATACCAATGGAAACGGCAGCTATGAGCTCGGTGAGCCATATGTGGATCGAAACGGTGACGGGGTGTGGAATCCCGCTACCCCGAAACCGAACCGTACCCTTGGTGGGCCTGGCGACGTGGTCAGCTACACGGTTCGCTATCCAAAGCGCATCCTGTTTAAATTCTTGGCCCAGCCGCTTGGGTTGGGCGACATAATAACGATCAGTGCGACCACCGTCGTCCGAAATGAAGCCGTTGTGAGGCGCACATGATCAGATTCAAATCCTCAATCCGCTCCCCTCGCACATCGCGAGTCTTTGGTGATCAGCGCGGCATGGCGATCGTTGAATTCGGGCTATGCCTGCCGTTGTTCATCGGCTTCATCTTCGCCGGCCTGGAATTCGCGAACTACACCATCGCCAACAACCGTACGCAGCGCGTAGCGGCAATGACGGCTGACCTGGTCGCGCAAAGCGGAACCGGTGCGATTGGAGCCACAGAAGGACAGATCTACGATCTGCTAAGTGCAATCGATCTGACCGCTCAACCCTTCGATTTGCGAAACCACGGGCGTGTGATCCTCACTGCTGTTCGCGGAACCGACAATGACAATAACGGTCAGATCGAAAATCGCATCATATGGCAGCGTTTCGATGGCGGCTATGTGGCAGCTGTGCCCCGGGTAGGATGCAATCAGACTGTCCAACTTGCGACCCTTCCTGCCAACCGTGTCATGACATTGGACGAAATCCTTTTTCATGTGCAGGTTACATACGAATATCAGCCGCTGTTCAGTCACGCGCCGTTTCACTGGTTAAACTTGCCGACGGCATTCCGCCGAGAAGCTGTGTTTCGTGCCCGCAGCACGCAGTTCCAGACGCCAACGCCTGATGCGCGTTTTCCGCCGAAGAACAAATGCAACACAGCCAACGGTTTGTGACTGACTCCCTTCAGCGATAGGTGACCTTCTTCACCGCAGCCACGACCCGCGCGGCATCGACCAGGGCCAGCTTTTCCAGGTTGGCGGCATAGGGCAGAGGCACGTCCTCGTTCGTCACGCGCAGTACCGGTGCATCAAGGTCGTCAAAGCCCTGTTCCATCGCCACGGCAGCGATTTCCGACGCGATCGAACAGGTCGGCCAGCCTTCCTCGACCACCACCATCCGGTTGGTCTTTTTCAGGCTTTCCAGCACCGTCGCCGTGTCCAGCGGACGCAGGGTGCGTAGGTCGATCACCTCGGCATCCACGCCCTCGCCTGCCAGCGTCTCCGCCGCTTCCAGCGCGACGCCGACGCCGATGGAATAGGACACGATCGTCACGTCCTTGCCCGGACGAACGATCCGCGCCTTGCCGATCGGCAGGACGTAATCATCCAGCTTCGGCACGTCGAAGCTGCGGCCGTACATCAGCTCGTTTTCCAGGAAGACGACGGGGTCTTCGCTGCGGATCGCCGCCTTCAACAGGCCCTTGGCATCGGCGGCGTCATAAGGCGCGATGACGATCAGGCCGGGGACGCTGGCGTACCACGGGCCGTAGTTCTGGCTGTGCTGGGCCGCCACGCGGCTGGCAGCGCCGTTGGGGCCGCGGAACACGATCGGACAGCGCATCTGGCCGCCGGACATGTAATTCGTCTTGGCCGCCGAATTGATGATGTGGTCGATCGCCTGCATGGCGAAATTGAACGTCATGAACTCGACGATCGGGCGCAGGCCGCCCATCGCGGCGCCCGTACCGATGCCGGCAAAGCCATATTCGGTGATCGGCGTGTCAATGACGCGCCGCGGGCCGAATTCGTCGAGCAGGCCCTGCGTCACCTTGTATGCGCCCTGATATTCGGCGACTTCCTCACCCATCACGAACACGCGGTCGTCGGCGCGCATTTCCTCGGCCATCGCATCCCGCAATGCCTCGCGGACCGTGGTCTTGACCATTTCGGTCCCCTCGGGGATCGCGGGATCGGCGGCGCGCGGCTTCACATCGGCGAGCTGTGCCGTGCCGGTGGGCGTTTCCGCCTTGGCAGGCGCATCGTCCGCCTTGGGCGCTTCGGCTGCAGGCGCAGCAGCCGCAGGCGCTGCCTCGACCGAACCGGCATCCTCGCCCTCACCCGCGATCAACGCGATCACGGTGCCGACCTTTACGTTGTCGGTACCCTCGGCGACCAGGATCTTGGCGATCACGCCTTCGTCCACCGCCTCGAATTCCATCGTCGCCTTGTCGGTTTCGATTTCGGCCATGATGTCGCCAGCAGCGACGCTATCGCCTTCCTTTACCAGCCACTTGGCCAGCGTGCCTTCCTCCATGGTCGGCGACAAAGCCGGCATCTTCAGTTCGATCGCCATGTCAGTAGGTCCCCACCAGCACGTCCGTATAGAGTTCTGCCGGATCGGGTTCCGGCGTGGATTCGGCGAAATCCGCCGCTTCGTTCACGATCTTGCGAATTTCCGTTTCGATCGACTTCAGATCGGCCTCGGTCACGCCGGCGGCGGCCAGTTCCTTCTTCACACCCTCGATCGGATCGGAATTGTCGCGCATCGACTGCACCTCGTCGCGCGAGCGATACTTGGCCGGATCGGACATGGAATGGCCACGATAGCGATAGGTCTTCATCTCGAGGATGATCGGGCCCTTGCCGCTGCGCACCCATTCCAGCGCGGTTTCGGCAGCGCCGCGACAGGCGAGGACGTCCATCCCGTCGACCTGGATGCCGGGGATGCGGAAGCTTTCGCCACGCCGATACATCTGATCTTCGGCCGACGAACGCTGCACGCTGGTGCCCATGGCGTACTGGTTATTTTCGATCACGAAGATGATCGGCAGCTTCCACAGCTCGGCCATGTTGAACGATTCATACACCTGGCCCTGGTTCGCCGCGCCATCGCCGAAATAGGCAAGGCACACGCCGCCATCGCCGGCATATTTATGGCCGAACGCCAGCCCCGCACCCAGGCTGACCTGAGCGCCGACGATGCCGTGGCCGCCGTAAAACTTCTTTTCGGTCGAGAACATGTGCATCGAACCGCCCTTGCCGCGGCTGATGCCAGCCTCGCGGCCGGTCAGTTCGGCCATGATCACCTTGGGGTCGATGCCATAGGCCAGCATATGGCCATGATCGCGATATCCGGTGATGACCGAATCGGTGTCGCCGTTCAGCGCGGACTGCAGGCCCACGGCCACCGCTTCCTGACCGATATACAGGTGGCAGAAACCGCCGATCAGGCCGAGGCCGTACAACTGGCCGGCCTTTTCCTCGAACCGGCGGATCAGAAGCATCTGGCGGTAGAATTCCAGCAGTTGCTCCTTCGAAGCCTTGAACCGCTGCGGTTCGCCGGGTCGCTCCCGATTGGGAATAGGGGGTTCGGTGCTGGCGCGGTTCGCCGGTGCCTTTGCCACGTTATCTTGATCCTCGTTCCGGGGAAGGAAGGTGCCCGCCTATAGGCGTGTTTTCTGCCCTAGGGCAATCACCCGAATTCGAATGTGCCGGTCTGGTGGGATCAGTTCTTGTTGAGAAGGATGATGATTTCATCCTCGCGGCTGACGCCCATGCCCTTGCGCAGCAATTCGTCGACCAGATCAGGGTCCGCCTTGCCCTTAAGCAGGCGTACGCGGTTCGCCAATGCCTGGCGCTGCTGCTGAAGCGCAGCATATTGCGCCTGTTTGACGCGCATCTGACGGTTGTATTCGCGGTAGTTCAGCAGGCCATTGGCCCCCAGCACGGCATTATAGGCAAAGATGCCCATAAAGCCGATCGCGAGGGACGGGACGACCGCCCTCCACAGAATTGACCGGATGACCCCACCTGCCGACATGGATGATTCATGGCCGACCCGAATCGGCGAATCAAGTGGTTACTGAGGGATTAAGTGATGCACCTTAGTCATAATCCGGCGGACCCTGCGGCTAATACGATCAGCTTCGACGATTTTCTGGCCGTCGATATCCGAATGGGGACAATCCTATCCGCCGAACCGTTTCCCGAAGCGCGTAAGCCGGCGCTGAAACTGGTCATCGATTTCGGCCCCGGCATCGGCCAGCGCAGGTCGAGCGCACAGATCACCCGGCACTATACGCCCGACGATCTGATCGGCCGTCAGGTCGCCGCCGTCGTCAATTTCCCGCCGCGCCAGATCGGCAAGTTCATGTCAGAGGTGCTGACGCTCGGCTTTCCCGACGCGGAGGGCGAAGTGGTCCTGTTCCGCCCCGACCATCCGGTCCCCGACGGCGCGCGCCTGTTCTGACGCGCGCGGTCGGGCCGGTCGGACGATCAGCCGCGCAGGACGCTGCGCCCGGCATAGACCGCAGCATCGCCCAGCTCTTCCTCGATGCGGATCAACTGGTTGTACTTGGCAAGCCGGTCGGACCGGGCAAGCGATCCAGTCTTGATCTGACCGCAATTCGTGGCGACCGCCAGGTCGGCAATCGTCGCATCCTCGGTCTCGCCCGACCGGTGCGACATGACGGCGGTATAGGACGAACGCTGGGCCAGGCTGACCGCCGCCAGCGTTTCGGTCAGCGTACCGATCTGGTTCACCTTGACCAGCAGCGAATTGGCCAGGCCCTGTTCGATCCCCATGGCAAGCCGCTTGGGATTGGTGACGAACAGGTCGTCGCCGACCAGCTGCACCTTGTCGCCCACCGCGTCGGTCAGCGCCTTCCACCCTTCGAAATCGTCCTCGCCCATGCCGTCCTCGATCGACAGGATCGGATAGGCGCGGGTCAGGTCGGCCAGGTATTCGGCCATCTGGACCGGCGTCAAAGACAGGCCTTCGCCGGTGATCTCGTACCGGCCGTTCTTGAAGAACTCTGTCGCAGCGCAATCCAGCGCCAGCATCACGTCCTCGCCCGGCTTGTATCCGGCCGCCTCGACACTCGCCATTATGAAGTCCAGCGCCTCGCGCGTGCTGGCGATGTTGGGGGCAAATCCGCCCTCGTCACCCACGCCCGTCGCGAGGCCCTTGTCGTGCAGCTTCTTCTTGAGCGTGTGGAAAATCTCCGCGCCGCAGCGAACAGCTTCACCAATGCTGTCGGCACCGACGGGCATGATCATGAATTCCTGGAAATCGATGGGATTGTCGGCATGCTCGCCGCCATTGATGATATTCATCATCGGCACCGGCAGAACATGCGCCGAAACGCCGCCGACATAGCGATAGAGCGGCAGGCCGCGGGCATCGGCCGCTGCCTTCGCCGCCGCCAGCGAAACGCCCAGGATGGCGTTGGCCCCCAGCCGGCTCTTGTTCTCCGTACCGTCCAGCTCGATCATCGCCTGATCCAGGTCGGCCTGATCCTCGGCATCCATGCCGGTGATCGCCTCAAAAATCTCGGAATTGACTGCCTCGACCGCTTCGGTCACGCCCTTGCCCATGTACCGCGACTTGTCGCCGTCGCGCTTTTCCACCGCTTCATGCGCGCCGGTGGATGCGCCGGACGGGACGGCGGCACGCCCGAAGCTGCCGTCTTCCAGCAACACGTCGACCTCCACCGTGGGATTGCCCCGGCTGTCCAGTATCTGGCGAGCATGAATGTCGATGATTGCGGTCACGAAATGGTCCTCCTAGATGTGAGGGGCGCGTTGGGCGCCGGTCGTTCTTGCGGCAGCCTCTATCGGCAGATTGGCCGTGGGGCAATCGAGGCGGCGCTGGAACCAGCTGGCCCGGCACGGGTTGACTGGATGAATTCGAATGGAGGGATCGACCCATGACTGAATCCACCGAAACCACGCCTCCGACAGGCGATGCCGAAGCCGCATCGGCGGCGAATGCCAAGCCGAAGCCTGCCGAAGCCATCAAGCAGGAAGCGTCCAAGCTGGGCGTCCAGGCCGCCGACAAGGCACGCGGCTTTGCCGAAGAAGGCAAGCAGAAGGCATCTGGCGCGCTTAACGAGTTCGCCCGGATGATGGACGACGCTGCGAGCACGGTCGATGAGAAGGTCGGCCAGCAATATGGCCAGTATGCGCGGTCGGCGGCCAGCGCCGTTGCCGGGCTGGCCGGGACCATCGAGCGCAAGGATGTCGACGAGCTGGTCGACGATGTCCGCGATTTCGTGCGCAAGTCGCCTGCCGTGGCGATCGGCGCAGCCGCTGCGATCGGGTTCGTGCTGGCACGGGTGATCAAGTCGGGCATCGATGGCGTCGCCGACGCTGCCGAGGCGGCTGACGAGAGCGGTACCAAGGGCTGATCATGGCGGCGAGCGGGGCGTTTTGCCGTGGCGGATGAGCACGACCTGGAAACCGTACCCAAGCTGATGGGTCAGCTGGTCAAGGACGCCCGAGCCTATGCGAAGGCAGAGGCCGTCTTTGCCGAAGCGGTCGCTCGCGACCGGGCCCGGGATGCGATCATCCTGGTTGGACTGGGTGCCGGCGCGCTGGCGATCGGCACGGCCATCATGCTTGCCATTCTGGTCGGCCTGATGCTGCTGCTGCAGCCGGTCGTCGGACTGGTCCCTGCCATGCTGTTCGTGATCGTGCCGAGCGTGGCGCTGGTCGCGTTGCTTGCGCTGACGGCGCGGTCGCGGGCACGCCGCCTTGTCCGTCCGCTGGACCCCACCTCTCCTGCGGCGGAAGTCGACGAATGAGCGGCCCGATCGACCCCCTGACCGCACGCCAGATGGCCAATGCCGCCCGTCGGCAGATGGACGTCACGGCGGCGCGCCTGCGCGATCAGCTGGGACCGGACGAGGTGCTGGCGCGCCTGTCCAGCGCCGCTGCGCGCAAGGGACAGCAATTCGCCGCGGGACTGGCCGGCAGGGCGGCGACCAGCAAACCAGCCATGATCGGCGCGGCGCTGATCGGCCTGTTGGTGCTGCTGAAGCGGCTGGGCCGTGGAACCGGCGCCCGGTCAGTCAGGTTGAACGAACACGAGTTAGATACACCGGAAAAGGACGAGCAATGACCGACTCCGCAAAGACGAAGAACGGCAAGGCCAGCGTGAAGCGCAAGGTTTCCAAGGCCATTGACAGCAGCCGGGAACAGACGAGCCGCCGGGTCGAGGATAATCCGCTGGCGGTCCTGGGAGCAGGCATTGCCGTCGGCATGATCGCCGGAGCGCTGTTGCCAAAGACGCAGAGGGAAAAATCGGTGCTGGGTCCGCTCGGCAAGCGGATCACTGCAACCGCCGGTGCGGCTGTTGCCGCCGCCCGTGAAGTCGGCAAGCAGGAGCTGAGCGCGCTGACGCCCGACACCAGCAGGGCCAAGGCGCGCGCAGGCTCGATCGTCGAGCACGTCCTGCTCGCCGCCAAGGAAGCGGGACGCGACGCAGCGAAAAAATCCGGCTGACCCCGGTTACCCGGGGTTGAGACTGCGCCGCATTGCGGTAAGCGGGACGGATCATTCTCAAGCCCCGGGAAACAGCCGATGAGCAAACTGCACCTGGTATTCGGCGGCCGCGTCAGCGACCCGCAGACCCTTGATTTCGCCGATCCGTCAAAGCTGGACGTGGTCGGCATCTATCCGGATTACGCCGCCGCCGAAAAAGCCTGGCGGGCAGCGGCGCAGCGCACGGTGGACGATGCCGAAATGCGATACGTGGTCGTCCATCTGCACCGCCTGCTGGAACCCGACGCCTGACCCAATGAAAAAGGGGCCGCTTTCCGGGATGGAAACGGCCCCTTTTCTGTTTGGACAGATCCGGCGGGATCAGATGAACTCGATGTTGCTGACTTCGTACCAGCGGTCGCCGGCGGGCACGGTCACTTCGATCTCGTCGCCGACCTTGCGGCCGATCAGCGCACGGCCCAGCGGCGAATTATAGCTGATCATGCCCGTCTTGGCGTCGGCTTCGGCCAGACCGACGATCTGGTAACGGACCGACTTTTCATCCTCGTCGATCAGGGTGACGGTGGCGCCGAAAACGATACGGTCGCCCGACAGGTCGCGCGGGTCGATCACCTGAGCACGGGACAGCTTGTCCTCGATATCCGCGATCGACGCCTCGATCTGTCCCTGACGCTCCTTGGCGGCGTGATATTCGGCGTTTTCAGACAGGTCCCCGTGTGCGCGCGCTTCCTCGATCGCATCCACGATCTGCGGCCGCTCGGCCTTCAGCGCCTTGAGCTGCTCGCTGAGCATTTCGTAGCCCCGCGCCAGCATCGGCATCTTCTCGACGGTCGCCATCCCTCAAACCCTTTACATCACTATCTTGTCCCAAGCGGCCCATCCCCTGGCCGCCCGCACCAGTCACCAACGATCCGGGATCAATTGTGCGAAGGCGAATAATAGGCCTGCAGGGGGCGCACTTCAAGGGAGTGGCCGCGCATTGCCTCGATTGCCTGTGCGGCGGCGACGCTGGCGGGGGCCGTGGTGAAATACGGCACCTTCTGCGCAACGGCCGAAGCGCGGATCGACGCTGAATCCTTCAGCGACTGCCACCCCTCGGTCGTGTTGAACACCAGCGTCACCTTGCCGTCCAGGATCCGGTCGACAATGTGCGGGCGGCCCTGCGCCACCTTGTTCACCCGCTCCACGGCGATGCCCTGCTCCGCGAGGTAATCGGCGGTGCCGCCCGTCGCGATGATGGCAAAGCCCAGATCGGACAGGATGCGGACGCCCGGCAGGATCACCGCCTTGTCGCTGTCCTTCACGCTGACGAACACTGTGCCGCCCTGGGGCAGGGTTACGCCGGCGCCGAGTTGCGATTTGGCGAAGGCAGTGGCGAAATCGCGGTCGATGCCCATGACCTCGCCCGTCGATTTCATTTCGGGGGAGAGCACCGGATCGACGCCGGGGAAGCGGGCCCAGGGGAACACCGCCTCCTTCACCGCGATATGATCGATATGGCGGTTCACGGCCGGCATGTCGCGCAGCATCTCGCCCGCCATCACGCGGCTGGCATATTTCGCGATCGGCGCGCCGATTGCCTTGGCGACAAAGGGGACCGTGCGGCTGGCGCGCGGGTTGACCTCGATCAGGTAAACCTCGCCATTCTTGACCGCAAACTGGATGTTCATCAGCCCCTTGACCTTCAGCGCATGGGCCAGCGCCTCTGCCTGACGCTCGATCTCGGCAATGATGTCGGCGGGCAGGCTGTAGGGCGGCAGGGAACAGGCGCTGTCGCCCGAATGGACGCCCGCCTCCTCGATATGCTGAAGCACGCCAGCAACGACGACGTCGGTGCCGTCGCAGATCGCGTCCACATCCACCTCGATCGCGTCGCGCAGATACTGGTCGATCAGGACGGGGCTGTCCCCGGACACCTGCACCGCCGTCTGGATATAGTCATCCAGCTGCGCCTGCGTATCCACAATCTCCATCGCCCGGCCGCCAAGCACATAGCTGGGCCGCATCAGCACGGGATAGCCGATGCGTTCGGCAGCGGCGACCGCCTCGTCCCGGCTGCGCGCCAGACCGTTGGCGGGTTGCTTCAGCCCCAGCTTGGCGACCAGCGCGGCGAACCGCTCGCGGTCCTCGGCCAGGTCGATGGCGTCGGGGCTGGTGCCCAGGATGGGGATGCCCGCCGCCTCCAGCGCCTTAGCCAGGTTGAGCGGCGTCTGCCCGCCGAACTGCACGATCACGCCGACCAGTTCGCCGGTCGAGCGTTCCACGTCCAGGATTTCCAGCACGTCCTCGGCCGTCAGCGGCTCGAAATACAGCCGGTCCGACGTGTCGTAATCGGTCGACACCGTTTCCGGGTTGCAATTGACCATGATCGTTTCGAACCCGGCATCGGCCAGCGCGAAACAGGCATGACAGCAGCAATAATCGAACTCAATCCCCTGCCCGATCCGGTTCGGCCCGCCGCCCAGGATCACGATCTTGCGACGCTCGCTCGGCATCGCCTCATTCTCCGGCTCGCCAAAGCTGGGCGCTTCATAGGTCGAGTACATATAAGGCGTCTTCGCCTCGAACTCGGCGGCGCAGGTGTCGATGCGCTTGAACACGGGCCGCACGCCCAGTTTATGGCGCAGCGCGCGGACGTCGCCCTCGTTCACCCCGCCGGTCATCGCCTTGACCGCTTCGTTGATCAGGCCGCCGCGCGCCTGAAACCGGTCGCGCAGGCCCGCCGACTGCACCGCCAGATAGGCGAGCCGCTTGTCGGAAAAGCCCATCGCCTTCAATCGGCGCATCCCCGCCGCATCGCGCGGCAGGCCGTCGGCGCGGATTTCGTTTTCCGCGTCGACAATCTCCTTCATCCGTTCAAGGAACCACGGATCGTATTTCGCAATCGCGTGCACCTCGGCAACGGTGAAGCCCTCGCGCAGCGCCTGTGCCGCGACGAGCAGCCGGTCGGGCGTCGCCTGGGCCAGCGCCGCCTCGATCTCCGCGCGCGGCGCGCCGACCAGATGGTCGACATCGTTGAACCCGGACAGCCCGGTTTCCAGGCCGCGCAGCGCCTTTTGCATCGATTCATGGATGTTGCGGCCGATCGCCATCACCTCGCCCACCGATTTCATCGCGGTGGAGAGCAGCGGTTCTGATCCCTTGAACTTCTCGAACGCAAAGCGCGGGATTTTCGTCACGACATAATCGATGGTCGGCTCGAACGATGCCGGGGTCGCGCCGGTAATGTCGTTGGTGATTTCGTCCAGCGTGTAGCCGACCGCCAGCTTCGCCGCGACCTTGGCAATTGGAAAGCCCGTCGCCTTGGACGCCAGCGCAGAGGAACGCGACACGCGCGGGTTCATTTCGATGACGATCAGGCGGCCGTCCCTTGGATTGACCGCGAACTGGACGTTCGACCCGCCCGTTTCCACGCCGATTTCGCGCAGCACCGCGATGCTGGCGTTGCGCATGATCTGATATTCCTTGTCGGTCAGCGTCAGCGCGGGCGCGACCGTGATGGAATCGCCGGTATGGACGCCCATCGGATCGACATTTTCGATGGAGCAGACGATGATGCAGTTGTCGTTCCGGTCGCGGACGACCTCCATCTCATATTCTTTCCAGCCGAGCAGCGATTCCTCGATCAGCACCTCGGTGGTGGGCGACGCATCCAGGCCGCCGGTGACGATGCGGATGAACTCTTCCCGATTATAGGCAACGCCGCCGCCCGTGCCGCCCAGCGTAAAGCTGGGCCGGATGATCGCGGGCAGGCCGGTGATGTCGAGCGCGGCCAGCGCCTCCTCCACCGTGTGCGCGACGGCGGAGCGGGCGGATTCGAGGCCGATCTTGTCCATCGCCTGACGGAATTTCTGCCGGTCCTCCGCCTTGTCGATCGCCTCTGCATCCGCGCCGATCATCTTGACGCCGAACTTTTCAAGCGTGCCGTCGTTGAACAGCGCCAGCGCGGTGTTCAGCGCGGTCTGACCACCCATGGTCGGCAGGACAGCGTCGGGCCGCTCCTTCTCGATGATCTTGGCAACGATGGCGGGCGTGATCGGTTCGACATAGGTCGCGTCCGCCAGCTCCGGATCGGTCATGATCGTCGCCGGGTTGGAGTTGACGAGGACGATGCGATAGCCCTCCTCCTTCAACGCCTTGATCGCCTGCGTGCCCGAATAATCGAACTCGCACGCCTGGCCGATGACGATGGGTCCTGCGCCAATGACGAGGATGGAGGAGATGTCTGTTCTTTTGGGCATTTAGTAACCAATCTTGTTCGGAGCAGCAGTGCTACGGAGAACACGAACCGCGACGCGGCGAAGTGACTTAAGGGCTGGCTGTCTGAGAAAGTGATCAGCTGCTCTTCGAAGGCGATCTGCGCTTAGGTTATCGCGCGCGATAACTCGCACCGAGTTGCCGCGCCGTTCAAAGCAGAACCCATAATGCGCCAGAATGCGCTGAAGACCACGCCGCTTAAGAAAGCGGTGACTATAAGTGGTATGAAAGAAAGATGACGGATTGTTGCGCAAATTGCGAAAATCACGCCTAAGATGCGTCTGTGCCCCACGAGGACCAAACGCCCAGCGGGTCACGCTGCGTTCCCCAACATCCCCACAAACCGCTCGAACAGGTAGAAGCTGTCCTGCGGGCCGGGGCTGGCCTCCGGGTGATATTGCACGCTGAACGCCGGGCGGTCGGTCAGTTCGATCCCGCAATTGCTGCCGTCAAACAGCGATACGTGCGTTTCGCGCGCGTTCGCGGGTAGCGTGTCGCGGTCCACCGCGAAGCCGTGGTTCATGCTGGTGATCTCCACGACGCCGTCGTCCAGCCGCTTGACCGGATGATTGGCGCCGCGATGCCCCTGAAACATCTTGGTCGTCTTCGCCCCCGCCGCCAGCGCCAGCAGCTGATGACCCAGGCAGATGCCGAACACCGGCACCTTTTCGTCCAGCAGCCGCCTGATCGGGGCCAGCGCATAATCGCCGGTCGCCGCCGGATCGCCGGGGCCGTTGGACAGGAACACCCCGTCGGGGTTCAGCGCCATGATCTGATCATAGGTCGCCTCGGCCGGCACCACGCTGACCTTTGCGCCCGCGGCGACCAGGTTGCGATAGATGTTGCGCTTGGCGCCGTAATCCACGGCGACGACATGGGGCCGCTCGCCCTCCCCCGCTGCGCCATAGCCAAAGCCCAGGCGCCAGACGCCGCCATCCCACGTCCCGTGCGTTTCGCGCGTCACGCTCTTGGCTAGGTCCATCCCCTCCAGCCCCGGCCAGGCGCGCGCCTGTTCCAGCAGGGCGGGAATGTCGAACTCGCCGGTTGCGGAATGGGCGATCACGCCGTTCGGTGCGCCGCCGCCGCGGATGCGCCGGGTGAGCGCGCGGGTATCCACCCCGGCCAGGCCGATGCGGTTATGCTTTGCCATCCATTCGGACAGCGTTTCCACGCTGCGGAAATTGCTCGGCTGCGTCGGCATCTCGCGCACGATCATGCCCAGGGCATGGGGATCGTCCGCCTCGAAATCCTCCGGGTTCGCGCCGACATTGCCGATATGCGGAAAGGTGAAGCAGATCATCTGACCCGCAAAGGACGGGTCGGTCATGATTTCCTGATACCCGGTCATCGCGGTGTGGAAGCATACTTCGCCCACCGCCGATCCTTCTGCGCCGAAACCATGGCCCCAGATTACGTCGCCGGACGCCAATACCAGCACCCCCGTCGCTCCTTCAGGTGCAGGGATAGTCGAGGCTTCGGCCATGGGGGTGGGCGCTCCTTATCTGGGTTCCGGCAATGTCGCTAAGTGTCGGCGGCTAGACTCGATGATCGACCGCGTCAATCTGTTAATCCCACAATGTTCAGGCTATCGGGGACGTTTCCACCTTTGCCGGGAAGCCCCATGATTCGGGATGATATCAAGACCGCGCTCGTCACCGCGATGAAGGGCGGCGACAAGCCGACAACCGCGACAATCCGCATGATACAAAGCGCGATCAAGAACCGCGACATCGAATTGCGCACCGCCACCGCACAGGGCGACGATGACACCGTGGTCGTCGATGTGCTTCAGAAAATGGTCAAGCAGCGCCGCGAATCGATCGCCATGTATGAACAGGGCGGCCGTGCGGAGCTGGCCGCGATCGAGGCGGCGGAGGTCGCGGTGATCGAACGCTTCCTGCCGCAACAGATGAGCGAGGCCGAAACCACCGCGGCGATCGAGGCGATCAAGGCCGATATCGGCGCGGCGGGGATGAAGGACATGGGCCGCGTGATGGCGGAACTGAAATCGCGCCACGGCACGCAACTCGACATGAGCAAGGCCAGTGGCCTGGTAAAGGCCGCATTGGCGGGGTGACGCTGACCCCCGCCTTTCTCGACGAATTACGCGCACGCACCACGCTGTCTGCGCTGGTCGGGCGGACGGTCAAGCTTGTCCGGGCGGGGCGGGAATACAAGGCGTGCTGTCCGTTCCACAACGAAAAGACGCCCAGTTTCTGGGTCAATGACGACAAAGGCTTTTACCACTGTTTCGGATGCGGGGCGCATGGCGATGCCATCCGCTGGATGACCGATCAGCGCGGCCTTGGCTTTATCGATGCGGTCAAGGAACTGTGCGACGCCGCCGGGATGCAGATGCCAGCGCCCGACCCGCGCGCGGCGGAAAAGGCGGAGCGGGCCAAGGGGCTGCACGAGGCGTGCGCCGATGCCGCCGCCTGGTACGCCGATCAGCTGTGGGGCGTGAACGGGGCGGAGGCCCGCGCCCTGCTGGAGCGGCGCGGCATCCGGGCACAGACGGCGCGCACATTCGGCATGGGCTTTGCGCCGGACAGCCGCCGGGGCATCCGTGACGCGCTGAAGGACTATGGCGACCGTCTGCTGATCGAGGCGGGGCTGCTGATCGAGGTGGAGGGCAAGGAGCCGTATGACCGGTTCCGCGGCCGGTTGATGATCCCGATCCGCGATCCGCGCGGCCGCGTCATCGCGTTCGGCGGCCGCATCATCGGGGATGGGGAGCCCAAATATCTGAACTCGCCCGAAACCCCGCTGTTCGACAAGGGGCGGCAACTGTACAACCTCGACCGCGCCAGCGCCGCCGCGCGCCGGACGGGGCGAATCATCGCGGTCGAAGGGTATATGGACGTGATCGCGCTCGCCCAGGCCGGGTTTGAGGAGGCGGTCGCCCCGCTTGGCACCGCGATGACCGAGCATCAGCTGGAACGGCTGTGGCGGATGGCGGATGTCCCCATCCTGTGCTTCGACGGCGACAGTGCGGGGCAAAAGGCCGGGATCCGCGCCGCCACCCGCGCCCTGCCCATGCTGGCGCCGGGGCGCAGCCTGTCGTTCGTCACCCTGCCCCAGGGTCAGGACCCGGACGACCTGGTCCGCTCTGCCGGACCGGCTGCGTTCGAGGCGCTGCTGGCCAAGCCCGAACCGCTGGTCGACCGGTTGTGGCGGCACGAACTGGCTGCCGAGCCGCTTGATACGCCGGAACAGCGCGCCGGGCTGAAGCGGCGGCTGACCACCCATGCCCGTGCCATTGCCGATCGCGGCGTGGGCGAGGAATATCTGGCCGAGTTTCGCAACCGGGCGGACGCGCATTTCGCCCCGCCCCGCCGCGACAATCCCGGCGGCAGCGCGCCCCGCCGTCCCCAGATGCGCGGCCAGCGGGGCAAGCCGTGGTGGACCCCGCCCGATCCGCCCCCGGTGGACGAGGCGCGGGCGATCGGTGCCGGCGGCATCGACCGGGTGCTGGCCAAGGCTGTGCTGGCCGGCCTGATCCGCCATCCGGCCGAAATTGCCCGGCATCTGGAGGTGCTGCATTCGCTTGCCCGCGCCGACACCGCCCTGTCCCGCCTGTTCGAAGCGGTGATCGATGTCGCGCTGGAGGATCAGGCGCTTGATACCGAACGCCTGCGCACCATATTGGCGAAATCCGGTTTCGATCAGATGGCAACCGACATGCTGCGTGCGGACGGTCTTGCGTTCAGTTTCACCCGGCCGATCGCGAATGGCGAGGCGGACGATCCGGTCCGGCATGCCGAAATTGACGACCAGCGCCGCCGCGCCGCATCCGATCTGGGTGAGGCGATCGCGATCCTGGCCGCAGGGCCACGGGTGGAACGAGCACTGGCAGAGGCGACCGCTGCGGCATCCGCCAGTGACGATCCCGCCGCGTTCGACCGCCAGCAGGCCTTGCTGCGCGAGTCGATTGCCTTGAAGGCACGGCTTGCAAATCTGATGGTATCGGACAAAGACGATTTAGAATCACCGCGTTCGGGCAGCGCGGGATGAGTTTCGAGGGTTTTTGATGGCGAAGTCGAATGGCGGCGGGGATGACACGATCGAGGCTGGTGACGCGCCGCTGATTGATCTGAACGAAGGTTCGATCAAAAAGCTGATCGCGCGCGCGAAAAAGCGCGGCTACATCACCGTCGATCAGCTCAACGAAATGCTGCCTCAGGATCAGTTCTCGTCCGAACAGATCGAGGATGTGATGTCGGCACTGTCCGACATGGGCGTCAATGTGGTCGAGAACGAGGATGCCGGCGAGGACGGCGAGGCGGAGGAAGATCCCGCCGATGATCTCGATTCGGGCGATGGCGGCGATGATGGCACGCTGATCGTCGAGACCAAGAAGAAGGAAACCGTCGACCGCACGGACGATCCCGTCCGGATGTACCTGCGCGAGATGGGCGCGGTCGAACTGCTCAGCCGCGAGGGCGAAATCGCCATCGCCAAGCGGATCGAGGCGGGTCGGGACACGATGATCCTGGGCCTGTGCGAATCGCCCATCACCTTCAACGCGATCATCGGCTGGTCCACGGCCCTGAACGAAGGGACGATGCAGCTGCGCGAGATCCTGGATCTCGATGCCATGCTGTCCAAGGATCCGGCGCCCGAATCGCTCTCCGACGAGGACGAGGAAGGCGATGGCGAGATCAGCGAAAAGACCGCTGGTCCGTCGTTCAAGGAAGAAGAGGATATCGAGGAGGAATCGGCCGACGAGGACGATGACGAATCGATGACCGAGCGGCGCGCGCGCCGGCCGTCCGACGATGAGGACGAGGACAACACGCTCAGCCTTGCCCAGATGGAAGAACAGCTCAAGCCGCAGGCGCTTGAAAAGTTCGCCAACATCACGGCCATCTACAAGAAGTTTTCCAAGGTGCAGCAGGCGCGCATCGACGCCATGGCTGCCGGTGCCGAATTCTCGTCGGCCGATGAAAAGAAATATCAGAAGCTGCGCGAAGACCTGACCGCAGAGGTCGAAAGCGTGCAGTTCCATCAGGCCAAGATCGAATATCTGGTCGATCAGCTGTACAGCTATAACCGGCGCCTGACCGCGCTGGGCGGCCAGATGCTGCGCCTTGCCGAACGGCACAAGGTGCCGCGCGCCGCTTTCCTCGCCTCCTATATGGGCAGCGAGCTTGACGAGAACTGGCTGACCTCGGTCGCCGGGATCGACAAGAAGTGGAAGGCGTTTGCCGAGAACGAATCCGACGGCGTTGATCGCATCCGCGTCGAAATCGCCGAAATCTCGCAGGCGACGGGCATGAGCCTGGCGGAGTTCCGCCGCATCGTGAACATGGTGCAAAAGGGCGAGCGCGAAGCGCGGATCGCCAAGAAGGAAATGGTTGAGGCGAACCTCCGCCTCGTCATCTCCATCGCCAAGAAATACACCAACCGCGGGCTTCAGTTCCTGGATCTGATTCAGGAGGGCAATATCGGCCTGATGAAGGCGGTCGATAAGTTTGAATATCGCCGCGGCTACAAGTTCAGCACCTATGCGACGTGGTGGATTCGTCAGGCGATTACCCGGTCGATCGCGGATCAGGCGCGGACGATCCGCATCCCGGTGCACATGATCGAAACGATCAACAAGCTGGTCCGCACCAGCCGCCAGTTTCTGCACGAGCAGGGCCGCGAACCGACGCCGGAGGAAATGGCCGAGCGCCTGTCCATGCCACTCGAAAAGGTTCGCAAGGTGATGAAGATCGCCAAGGAGCCGATCAGCCTCGAAACGCCGATCGGCGACGAGGAAGACAGCCATCTGGGCGATTTCATCGAGGACAAGAATGCCGTCATCCCGGTGGATGCAGCCATTCAGGCAAACCTCAAGGAAACCGTCACCCGCGTGCTCGCCTCGCTGACGCCGCGTGAGGAGCGCGTTCTTCGCATGCGGTTCGGCATCGGCATGAATACCGACCATACGCTGGAAGAAGTGGGTCAGCAATTCAGCGTGACCCGCGAGCGTATCCGGCAGATCGAGGCCAAGGCGCTCCGCAAGCTGAAGCATCCCAGCCGCAGTCGGAAGATGCGTAGTTTCCTGGATCAATAGGCAATCGCATCCGAATCGGATGCGTTAACCGGACCTGTTCGGTGACCGCATCATTTCGGTAAATTGCTGAAATGCCGTATTCCGGCATAGCCGGTGTTCGGCAAATTGCGCGGTCCTGCTGCGCATTTGGTGCGATTTCGGACCAAGACGGGTTTGGACTGATCCGGCATCTGTGCGATCCTCCCCTCAACCAGAATGGGAGGGACGGCATGTCGGCTCTTGCGGGCGCGAACGGCGCTAATGCACCGGTTACGGTATCTGCGTCCGAACTGGTCCGAAATTTTGGCGAGTGGCAGGACCGGGCGCTCAACCGCCCGGTATTCATCAACAAGCGTGGCCGTTCGCGACTGGTCCTGATGGCCAGCGAGCTGCTGGACGCTGCGCGCAGCGATGCGGCCGACCGGCCGGGCGATGGATCGGATGCAGGGCATCCGGTGATGGAGGCGCTGCCCCTTCCCGTCCTGCTGATGGACGATCGCCTGATCATCCGCTGGCATAACCGGGCGGCGCGCGACCTGTTCGGCGATGGCGATGCCCCGATGATCGGCGCGCGGTTCGATGAACTGCCAATGTTCGCGGGCAATGATTATCCCACCGCGATCCTGCGGCGCGTTGCCCTTACCCGCATGGCCGACGCGATGGAGCTGGCTGTCGGCGAAATCGGCCGGGAACGGCAGCTGTCCCTGTCGATGCAGCCGATTGCCAACGGGGTCGCCCTGATCGCGCGCGACATGGGCCTGCACCATGCGCTCGCCACGGCCCAGGCTGCGCTCGGCGCGCTCGACGAGGCGATGGCGATGCTGCCCGGCGTCGCAACGCTGCGGATCAATCCGCGCGGTTATTGCGCGGGATCGACGGCATCGCTGGCTAGACTGACCGGGCTTTCCGCGCCGGCGCTGGAACAGGTTCGGGTGGCCAGCCTGTTCGATATCGGCTCCCGCGTGGCCGTTACCGATGCGGTCAATGCGGTGTTTGCCGATGGTGCCCCCCGGGTGATCGGGGCGACCCTGCTGGCCAATGGCCATGATCCGGTTGCGGTGATGGTCGCGCTCGGCCCGATCTTCGGCGGCGCGACCATCCTGTCGGTGCAGGCCGTACTGGCCGTGCGTCAGGGCGACAAAATGCTGCCTGCTTAAACCCCCTCTTTACCGCCATTGCCTATGGTCGCCGCGCAGAACGAGGCGGTCGGCGCGATGGACGCCGGCTTGCGGGAGCATGACGACACGATGGCACAGGCGGCAGTTCACGGTTTCGGTAACGCTTGGGATGCCCTGTCGGCGCTGATCGAGGCGGATGGAGCGCATACGCACCGGTTCATCGGCCGAGCCAGCGAATCCGGCTTTCCCGAACGCGATCTGGCCGACATCGTGCACCATCTGTGCGTGCTGCACGGGCGCTATCCGGGGCTGATCGACCTGGCCGCCAGCCATGGCGATCCCGCCGAAGCAGCCCAATGGGCCGCCGATGCCGCCGGCGCCTTTGCCGCAGAGCGCGGTTTCCTTGCCCGTCTGGTTTCCGCGGTCGGCCCCCTGCCCAGCACGCCGGGCCAGGCCGAGGCAGAGGCTGCCGTTGCGGCCCAGCGGCACGCGCTGGACATGCTGGGCCGGTCCGATCGTCGCGGCTGCGCGCTGGGCGCTGCGGTTGCCCTCACCCTGGACTGGCCTGGGCTGCGCCTGGTGATGGACAATGTCGCCAACCGGCTGGGCGTCACCCCGCCCCGCCTTGCGCTTCCCGAACGCTATGAAACCGCAGCGATGGTCGAGCAGGTTGCCGGCAGCACGCCGGTGGAGCGCGCGCTTCTGTTCGGTGCGCAACAGCTGATCAGTCAGCATCGCGGCCTGTGGGATCTGCTTGCCGCGCGCGCCGATGCGCGCAGCCGGATCTGACCCCGTTTCGCTTGCCATGACCTGACGCGCCGCTATGCACGGGTCCGTTGCAGAACGGAACGGAGTGGCTGATGCGTTTTGACGGCACCGATCGCTATGTGGCGACCGACGATCTGCGGGTCGCGGTGAACGCCGCAGTCACGCTGCGCCGCCCCCTGCTGGTCAAGGGTGAGCCGGGCACGGGCAAGACCGTGCTGGCACAGGAAATCGCCCGCGCCATGGATGCGCCGCTGATCGAATGGAACGTCAAATCGACGACCAAGGCGCAGCAGGGCCTGTATGAATATGATGCGGTGGCCCGGTTGCGCGATGGTCAGTTGGGCGATCCGCGCGTCCACGACATCGGCAATTACATCCGCCGGGGCAAGCTGTGGGACGCCTTTGTCAGCGATCGCCTGCCGGTTCTGCTGATCGATGAGATCGACAAGGCGGACATCGAGTTTCCGAACGACCTGCTTCAGGAACTCGATCGGATGGAGTTCCACGTTTATGAAACCGGTGAAACGGTGCGTGCCGCCGAACGGCCGGTCGTGGTCATCACGTCGAACAATGAAAAGGAATTGCCCGACGCGTTTCTGCGCCGCTGCTTCTTCCACTATATCCGGTTTCCGGACCGGGAAACGATGCAGGCGATCATCGACGTGCACTTCCCCGGCATCCAGCAGCTGCTGGTCAGCCGCGCGCTCGACCTGTTCTATCAGGTGCGCGAGGTGCCGGGCATCAAGAAAAAGCCGTCCACGTCCGAGCTTCTCGACTGGCTGAAGCTGCTGCTGCACGAGGACATGCCGCTGGAGGTGCTGCAGAACCGGGATCCGACCAAGGCGATCCCGCCGCTGCATGGCGCTCTGCTCAAGAACGAACAGGATGTGATGCTGTTCGAACGCTTGGCCTTCATGGCCCGCCGATCGGGCAACTGACCGCAGCCAGCAACCCGATGTAAACCATCACGGGCATAGCGTATGGCGATGCGCGTCGCCCGATTCCTGTCCCTTCCCGTGCTGTGCGGCCTGGTCATGGCCGTGCCCGTCGCCACGCCCGTCCGCGCGGGCAGTTGGTCCAGCTATGTCGGCGAATGCGTTCCCTTTGCCCGGCAGATGTCCGGTATTCAGATCTATGGCGATGCCTGGACCTGGTGGGATGCGGCAAAGGGCCGTTATGAGCGCAGCCGCACGCCGCGCGTGGGATCGGTGATCGTCTTCGAGCGCGCGGCGCACCTGCGCCTTGGCCATGTCGCGGTTGTCAGTCGCATCGTCGAGCGCCGCGTCCTGATGGTTACCCATGCCAACTGGTCCCGGTTCGGCGGCAAGCGCGGGCGCGCGGAACGCGACGTCACGCTGTTCGACGTGTCGGCCCGCGGCGACTGGAGCGAGGTCAAGGTGTGGTACCGCGACAATGACGGTCTGGGCTCCAGCCGCTATCCGATCGCCGGGTTCATCCATGGCCGCCCGGTTGGCGCCGGAACGCCCCCTGCCCGCCCCTCGCCCGAATTGACGGCAGAGGCACCGGACTTTGTCGGGTCGCTCATTGACGCCTATGCCCGCTAGGCAGGGGGACTTGATGGACCATGGGGCCAGCGCCTAAGGCTGTCGGCATGGCAGGGCAGGACATGGCAATGCGGCAATCCTGGCTTGCGATCGCCGGCATCACGCTGGCCGGCCTGGTCCTGCGATTGCTGTCCGCCCGCGGCGGGCTGTGGCTGGATGAGGCATGGTCGGCCCGCCTGGCGCATGATGTCGGCACGCCGCTTGGCATCTTTCTCAATATCAACCACGACAATAGCCATCACCTGAACTCACTATGGCTGCAGACCGTGGGGCTTGGCGCACCGTCATGGCTTGCCCGGCTGCCCGCCATCGTCACCGGCACGCTTGCCGTCCCGGTCGCCGCGATGATCGCCGCGCCGCGCGGCCGATGGCCGATGATCGCAACCGCCATCCTGTTCGCACTATCGCCGATCCTCGTCACCATGGGGTCGGAAGCGCGGGGCTATGCCCCGATGGCGCTGGCGTTCCTCACTGCCATCCTGCTCGTCGACCGATGGCTGGCGCGCAGCGATGCGGCATATCGGCCCCAGATCGCGATCGCGCTGTGCTGTTTCCTCGGCATTTTCAGTCAGATGACCATGTTGTTCGGGATCGTCGCGATGGGCGGCTGGGTGTTCTTTGCGCTGTGGCAGCGTGGCGGTCCTAAAAGTGCGTTCACGGGATCGCTGAGCCTGTTCTGGCCCGCCCTGCTGGCGACGTTGCTTGCGCTGGCGATCATCGCGGGCGCGGCGGCGGCCGATCCGCGCGGGTTTCAGTTCGGCAGCTACGAACCCTTTGACCTCAAGCTGTTCCTGCACGGCATCATCGAGATGTTCGGCTATACGATCGGCTGGCCTGTCAATTCGCTCTGGCTGCTGCCGCTGGTCGGCGGGGCGGTCATCGTGGCGCGGTCCGCAGGGGCCAGCCGCATGGCCTTTTATCGCCTGGCTATCCTGGCCTTCCCTGCAATGCTGGCGCTGCTTCAGTCGGGCAATGTCGGCCATCCGCGCTATTACCTTGTCGCAGGCATCGCGCTGCTGCTGATGTTGGGGGAGATGACCGGCAGCGCCATCGCTTCGGCTGGCTGGCGCCGCGTCGCTGGAGCCGGTGCGCTGATCGCGATGCTGGTCGGTGCGATGGTTCAGAATATCGAGCTGATCCGCAACCGACGTGCCGATCCGGCCATCGCCATTGCCGTCATGCAACAGCGCGCGCCCGGCGGCACCCGCGTCTTTCTGGAGCGGCCCACCGCCGATGCGATGGTAGAGGTGGCGGCGGCTCAGGCGCGCTATCCGGTCACGCTTCAGCATACGCCCTGCCCGGCTGCGCCCTTCATCCTGGCCGATCGGTACAAGGGCGAGCGTTTCCCCGCTGACATCACCCTGTGCGGCGGCACGTACCGCCCGATCGCCGGGCGCATCGCAACGGGCATGTCCGGCACGCACTGGCGCCTGTATCAGCGGCAGGGGCGCTGAACCCGATGTTCCACGGCTTTATCGACGCCCTCCGCGCCGCCGGTATCCAGGCCAGCCTGAAGGAACACCTGATCCTGCTGGAGGCGCTGGAACAGGATGTGATCGACCGTACGCCGGAACAATTCTACTTCCTGGCCCGCGCCACGTTTGTGAAGGACGAAGGACTGATCGACCGGTTCGATCAGGTATTCGCACGGATCTTTCGCGGTGCGGCCGGATCCACGCTGCCGCCCGAAGCCGAATTGCCCGAAGAATGGCTGCGCGCCGTGGCAGAGGCGTTTCTGACCCCGGAGGAAATGGCCCGCGTCAAGGCGCTGGGCAGCTGGGACGAGATCATGGACACGCTGCGCCAGCGGCTCGCCGAGCAGCAGGAACGGCACGAGGGCGGGTCGAAATGGATTGGCACCGGCGGCACCAGCCCGTTCGGCAATGGCGGATACAATCCCGAAGGGGTGCGGATCGGCGGCGAGGGGATACAGGGCCGCGCGGTAAAGGTGTGGGAAGCGCGCGAGTTTCGAAATCTCGACAATAGTCGGGAACTGGGCACGCGGAACATCAAGCTGGCGCTGCGCCGGCTGCGCCGCTTTGCCCGCGAAGGCGCGGCGGAAGAGCTTGACCTTGATGCGACGATCAGCGGCACCGCGCGACAGGGCTGGCTTGACGTCCGGCTGCGCCCGGAACGGCACAATGCGGTCAAGCTGATCCTGATGCTCGATGTCGGCGGATCGATGGACCCGCATATACGCCTGGTCGAAGAGCTGTTTTCAGCGGCGACGAGCGAGTTTAAGCATCTGGAATTCTATTATTTCCACAACTGCCCGTACGAAAGCGTGTGGAAGGATAATCGCCGCCGCACATCGGAACGCATCCCGACACTGGAACTGCTGCACCGGTTCGGCCCGGATCACAAACTGGTGCTGGTCGGCGATGCCGCGATGAGCCCCTATGAGCTGACCCATCCCGGCGGTTCGGTGGAACATTTCAATGAGGAGGCCGGGATCACGTGGCTTGGCCGCCTGACCGGGATGTGGAAATCAGCGGCGTGGATCAACCCGGTGGCCGAGGAACATTGGGGATACAGCCATTCGACGCGGCTGATTCGCGATGCGATGCGGGACCGGATGTATCCGCTGACCCTGGCTGGCCTTGACGATGCGATGCGGGAACTCAGTCGCAGGAAATAGCGGTCAGAGCCGCTCCACCGCCCGTCGCATCCGGCGCAGCAGCGTGGCGTCGCCCGGCGTCGCATCCGCCGCTTCACCGGCCAGCGCCATCAGGCGGACGGCACCAAAGCTGGCTGCCAAACCTTTCAGGCGCAGCGCCGCGACCCGCCATCCATCGCGCTCGTCGGCATCTTCCATCACGGCGATGCACCGCTTGACGCCATCAAGAAACGCCTCGCGCAGTTCCGCGATCAGTGCAGGCTCGTCGCCGACCGCTGCCGCCAATGTCGCGTCGATTGCTCCGGGATCATAGGCCATAAGCCGATGGTATCGCGCCACAGTTAATCAAATGTTACCAAACCAGGGTGTCCGTCCCCCGATAATGTGGTAACCATATTGCCATGAACGGGGGCTCAAGGATCATCGACATTCGCCCGGAACGGTCGGATGCGGTCGCGGACCAGGTGGAAATGCCGGAACAGTCGGATGAACCGGTCTGGACGACCGACGGGCAGCAGCCTGCGGCCGAACCCGTGCGGCACGGCTGGCTGATCGCGCTTGCCGTCCTGTTGTCGCTGGGCTGGCTGGGTACGATGCTGTGGCTGTCGGCGCCCGTCCTGGCCGCGGGTATGGCACCGGTTGCGCTGGTTCAGTTCATTGCGGCGCTGTGCGTGCCGATCGTCCTCATCACCACGCTCTGCCTGCTGTTGATGCGGACCAGCCGCGCGGAAGCACGCCGGTTTGCCGCGACATCTGCCGGGATGCGGGCCGAGGCGGCGGCGCTGGAACGGGCGATCGCGGCGATCAGCGCGACGCTGGAGACCAACAGGCAGGAACTGAGCCGTCAGACCGGCGAGCTGATTGCCATGGGTGAGCGCGCGGGCGATGGCATGGCCCGTGCCAGCGAACTGGCAGCCGACAAGAGCCGCACGATCATCGACAGCGCCGATCGCCTGGACCAGAGCATGGACCGGGTGGATCAGCGGCTGAACCTCGTCATGTCCCTGATGCCCAAGGCAAAGGCGGAGGCGGAGGAGATGACCGCCGCCCTCGATACGGCCGGGCTGCGCGCTGGCGAGCATGTCGCATCGCTTTCCGCCGAACTGGCCCGGGTTGCCGAGCGCGGCCGGGAAGCAAACGAGATTGCGGGCGGCGCGGCCGAACGGCTGGCCGCCCACATCGGCCGCATGGAAGCGACCAGCGAAGTTGCCGGCGCCCGTCTGGAGGCGGTAACCAGTGAAATGTCGGACGCCGTGGATGGCGTGCTCGACCGCGCCGCCACCGCGATCGAAGAGGCGCGTCGGGGCATCTCCGCTCAGGGCGAGGCCATGCTGGCCATGCTGTCCACCAACCAGGCGGCGATTGAACGCACCGGGCTGGAGGGCAGCGCCGCGCTGGCCGACCGGATTTCGGCGATTGAACAGTCGATTGAACGGGTTGCCGAGCGGCTTGGCGAGCAGCGCGGCGCAACCGATGCCCTGTTCGAACGGCTGGATCGCGGCGTCGATCACGCCGATCAGCGGATGGCCGCCATGCACAGTTTCGGCCTGGAGCGCAGCCAGTCGCTGGCCGCTGCGATCAGCGCGCTGGACCAATCGGCTCAGGCGATGACGCGCACGCTGGAAAGCGGCGACGACATGGCCCGATCGGTCATCGTGACGTCCGAATCGCTGCTGCTGGCGCTCGAGGCCGCGGCACGCGAAGTGGACGAAACCCTGCCTGAGGCGCTGGCGCGGCTCGATCATCGGATTGCCGCAAGCCGCCGCGTCGTCATGGATGCCAAACCGGAGCTGCTTGCCCTGGTCACCGCTGCCGAAAGCACGCACGACGCAATCGAGGCGATCGCCGGGGTCATTGCGACGCAGCGGGATACGCTGGCCGCACTGTCACAGCATCTTCTGGAGACGCTGGACACCGGGCATGACCGGATCAACGGGGTGCGGGCGATTGCCGATGCAACGATTGAAACGACCCGCCGCTTTGCCGAGGATTCGGCGCCGCATCTGATCGAAACGCTGGTCCGTATCCGCGAAACGGCACAGACCGCCAGCGATCATGCCCGCAAGACGTTGGGCGATGTGATCCCGTCGGCCGTCCGGCAGCTGGAAACCGAGGGGACGGCCGCGCTGGAAAACGCCGTCGACCGCACCGTCCGGCGGCAGATCGACGAACTGGCAGAGGCGGGCGACGCGGCCAGCATGGCCGTGGCCCGCGCGTCGGAACGGCTCAGCCAGCAGATTTTCGCGATTGCCGAGGCGACGGCAACGGTCGAAACCCGGCTGCAAAGCGCGCGCGAGGAACGCGACAAGCACGACCATGACCAGTTTGCCCGCCGCGTGTCCCTGTTGATCGAGGCGCTGAATTCGACCTCGATCGACATTGCCAAGATCTTTGCGCAGGACGTGACCGACAGCGCCTGGTCCGCCTATCTGAAGGGGGATCGCGGGGTCTTTACGCGCCGTGCCGTGCGCCTGCTCGAACCCGGCCAGGCGCGCGAGATTGCCCAGCTGTACGACAATGACGACACGGTGCGGGAACAGATCAACCGTTACATCCACGATTTCGAATCGATGCTGCGGCAGGTGCTTGGCCTGCGCGATGGATCGCCGCTGGGCGTCACGCTGCTGTCGTCCGACATGGGCAAGCTGTATGTCGCGCTGGCGCAGGCGATCGAACGGCTGCGCATCTGATCGCGGGGTCGGCCGGCCCGCTCAGCGCGGCGGCGGCCCCATCAGCCGGGTGATATCCAGCATTTCCATCGTCACCCAGCCATTGCGGTAATTCAGCACGAACAGCGTGAACAGGATGGTTGCCACCACCGTGTTCCACAGGGCGAGCTTGCCAAAGCTGAACCGCGCGGGCGCGCCGTCGGCCTGACCCGGTACCGGCACGCCTTCATCCCCCTGTCGCCGCATGAACGGCAGGACGATGAACAGGCACAGCATCCAGAACAGGAAATAGATCGCCAGGGCCGATTGCCACGCCATCTGGTCAGCCCCCGATCAACAGCACGTCCACGACCGGCTTCTTGCCGGTCCAGCGGGTGGCAACGCGGCGAACCGCCAGGCGCAGCGCCTCGCGCAGCTTGTCGGGATTGCCCGCACCCTGATCGGCTACCACCTTTTCCACGGCTGTCTCCGCCTCATCCAGAAAGCTGTCGCGTTCCTCTTCGACCGGAACGCCGTTCAGCCGGACCTGCGGCCGGCCGATCAGCTTGCCAGCACGGCTCACGGCCACGGCCAGCGAAATCTGGCCATTCAGCGCCAGTTTGCGCCGTTCGTTGATCGTGCCGCCATCGGCGGGCAGGATCACATCACCGTCGAGGACAAGCCGACCGGCGGGAGCAAAGCCGACCCGCTCCGGCTGCCCCGGTGCCAGGCGGATGATCTCGCCATTCTGTTGCACGACGGCGCCCGGCACACCCTGACTGACCGCAAACCGCGCCTGTTCGGCCATGTGGCGGATTTCGCCATGCACCGGCACGACGAAATTCGGCCGGATCCAGCCATACATGGCGGCCAGTTCCGGACGGCCCGGGTGGCCGGACACATGGACATGGGCCTGACGGTCAGTGATCATCGCCACGCCCTTGCCGGCCAGGATGTTCTGGATGCGGCCGATCGCGATCTCGTTGCCGGGGATTTGCTTGGACGAAAACACGACCGTATCGCCGCTCTCCAGCTTGATCGGGTGCGTGCCCTCCGCCACGCGCGCCAGTGCCGCGCGCGGTTCGCCCTGCCCACCGGTCGCCACGATCATCACCCTGCTGCGCGGCAGCCGCATCGCTGCGTCAAAATCGATCGTTTCGGGAAAATCGCGCAGATATCCCGTCTGCTTGGCAACACGCAGGATGCGGTCCAGCGACCGTCCAGCCACGCAAAGCTCCCGCCCCGTATCCCGCGCGACGTCCGCAAGCGTCTTCAGCCGTGCGGCATTGGAGGCAAAGGTGGTGACAAGCACGCGCCCCTCGGCCGCGCCGATCACTTCGGCGAGGCCGGCGCGAACATCGCCCTCCGACCCCGACGGTTCGGGGTTGAAGACATTGGTGGAATCGCAAACCAGCGCCAGTACGCCCTGATCGCCAATCGCCTTCAGTTCCTCAGCGGTGCTCGGCACACCGATCTGCGGCGCGTCATCGAGTTTCCAGTCGCCGGTGTGGAAGATGGCGCCGTGCTTGGTTTCGATCAGGACTGCATTGCCCTCCGGAATCGAATGGGCCAGCGGGACATAGGTGAACCGGAACGGTCCGAGGTCAAAGCTGCCCTGATTGTCGATCACGTTCAGTTCGACGCGGTCACTCACCCCCTCCTCATCCAGCTTGCCCCGGATCAACCCGGCGGTGAACGGCGTTGCGTAAAGCGGCACGCCAAGATCGGCGGCCAGATAGGGCAGCGCGCCGATATGATCCTCATGCCCATGGGTCAGGACGATGCCGAGCAGGTCGTCGAGCCGATCCTCAATGAACTGAAGGTCGGGCAGGACGATATCGACGCCGGGATATTCACCGCCGCTGAAGGTGATGCCGCAATCGACCATCACCCATTTGCCCTGCGTCCCATAAAGGTTGACGTTCATCCCGATTTCGCCGGATCCACCGAGCGCAAGGAAAAGCAGTTCGTTACCTGGAGTCACATTCGTCCAATCATCAAAAGGCGGATCACGCCGCCATCGTTCATTGCCGGGTCCGCGACCACAGCATCGCCAGCCCCTGAAGCGTCAGGTCCGGCTCAATCACATCGAAAACGCTGGTGTGGCGCTCGAACAGAACGGCCAGCCCGCCCGTTGCGATCACCTTGGCCGGCCGGCCAACCTCTGCCTTCGTCCGCGCGATCATCCCCTCGATCATCGCGATATAGCCCCAGTAAATGCCGATATGCATCTGTTCGACCGTCGTGCGGCCGATCACGCTGGTGCTGGCTGGTGCCTCGATCGCGATGCGCGGCAGCTTGGCGGCGGCCGTGAACAGCGCATCCAGCGACAGGTTGATGCCCGGCGCAATCACCCCGCCCTTGTACGTGCCGCGAAAATCGATGACCTCGAACGTCGTCGCCGTGCCGAAATCGATGACCACCGCATCGCCCGGATGCAGCGCATGGGCCGCAATGCAATTGAGCGCCCGGTCCGCGCCAAGGCTTTCCGGCTCGTCAACATCCAGGGCAAAGCCCCATGCCGCAGGCCCCTTGCCAGCGATGACGGCTTCGGTGCCGAAATATTTGCTGGCCAGCATCTGGAGATTGTGGAGCGCGCGGGGAACCACGGTGCCGATGATCACCGCATCAACGGCCGATCGGTCCAGATCGTTCAGCTGCAACAGCTGGTTCAGCCAAACGGCATATTCGTCCGCGGTCCGGCGCGGGTCCGTTGCGATCCGCCAGCGCGCGAGCACGCTGTGCCGACCATCCGGGCCAGGCTCAGGCGCCATCAGCGCAAAAACGATATTGGTGTTCCCGGCGTCGATCGCAAGCAGCATGGCCAACCCCTAGCTCCTTCCTTGCCCGATTGCGAGCGGATCACACAAGGAACACGTCCCCGGCATGGATTGTCACGATCCCCTGATCCGGGGTTGCCAGCATCAGCGCACCGGCGGCGTCGATGCCTTTGAACAGCCCCGTTATTCGGGATCCGTCCGGCAGGTGCGTGGACAGCGCGGTCCCGACCGGATGAGCTCTGGCCAACCAGTCCGACCGTGTTTCGGCTAGATCACGATCACGCCACCGCCCCAGCCACCGGGCAAAGGTTTCCGCCAGCAGCTCGACCAGTTGCTGCGGGGCCACGTCAAATCCGGTCGCGGACAGGGCGATGGTTGCCCGATCGGTCAGCACGGGCGCATGGACCAGGTTCACGCCAAAGCCGATGACGACGGCATCGCCGGATCGCTCCATCAGGATGCCCGACAGCTTCGCCCCGTCGATCAGCAGGTCATTTGGCCATTTGATCCGCAGCCGCTCGCCCAGCAGCGCCAGGCTGCCAACTGCTTCATGCAGCGCCCCGGCGGCGACCAACGCCAGGCTGGGCGGAGAAGGATCCCACGACCGCAGCCGGACGATGGTGCTGGCATACAGGTTGCCCGGCGGCGATTGCCACGCCCTGCCCTGTCGCCCGCGCCCACCGGTCTGCCGATCAGCACGAAGCCAGGATCCCTCCGGCGCTCCCGCCCCGGCCATGGTCAGGCAATCGGCATTGGTCGATCCCGTTTCCAGGACCGTGCGGATATCCGCCGTCAGAACAGCGCCCCTGCCGCCGCGCTGGTCCAGGCGGTCAGCGCCGGCAGAGCGAACCAGCCGATGGGCGACATGGCTGCAGCGGTCACCGCGATCAAACCGCCCTCAACAGCGTCGCCGCCCCGTGCAAACTCGGGGGCCGGCTCGTCGAGATAAAGCGTCTTGACGATCTTCAGATAATAATAGGCGCCGACCACCGATCCCAGCACCGCGACGACGGCAAACGGGAACAGCCCGGCTGCCACTGCTGCGTTGAACACCGCCAGCTTCGAGAAAAAGCCAAGCAGCGGCGGGATGCCTGCCAGCGAGAACATGAAGATGGCAAGCGCGAGCGCAAGGCCCGGACGAGTGCGCGACAGGCCGGCAAGGCTGGCGATATCCTCAACCTGGCTGCCGTCCTCGCGCCGCATCTGCAGCACGACCAGGAACGACCCAAGCGTCATTACGACATAAACGGCCATGTAGAACAGGACGGAGGCAATGCCGTCCTGCGTCCCCGCAGCCAGACCGACCAGTGCAAAGCCGATATTATTGATCGAGGAATAGGCGAGCAGCCGCTTGATGTTCGTCTGTCCGATCGCGGCGACCGCGCCGAATAGGATCGAGGCAAGGCTGGCAAAGATCACGATCTGCCGCCACTGATCGACAGCCGGGCCCATCGCCTCCATCGCGACGCGCAGGGCAAGCGCAACGGCCGCGACCTTGGGCGCAGAGGCGAAGAAGGCCGTAACCGGCGTCGGCGCGCCTTCGTACACGTCCGGCGTCCACATGTGGAACGGCACGGCGCTGATCTTGAACGCAAGACCGGCGAACACGAACACCAGCCCGAACAGCAGGCCAAGACCGGCATCGGGCGCGGCATAAGCGGCAGCGATCCCGTCGAACAGGGTCGTTCCGCTGAACCCGTACACCAGTGAAATGCCGTAAAGCAGGATGCCGCTCGCCAGCGCGCCCAGCACAAAATACTTCAGGCCCGCTTCGGCCGAACGGGTATCCCGCCGCATGAAGCTGGCCAGCACATAGGCGGCAAGCGACTGCAGCTCCAGGCCGACGTAAAGGGTGATCAGGTCACCCGCAGACACCATGATGCCCATGCCGACCGCCGACAACAGGATCAGCACCGGATATTCCGGGCGAAGATTCTCGCCGGCCGTGGCCTCGAAAAACCGCGGGGCAACGACCATGGCGACCGCCGCAGCGGCATAGATCAGCACCTTGGCAAAGGCGGAAAAAGCGTCGGCGCGGATCAGGCCGTCAAACGCCTCCCCACCCGAAGACGCCGGGCCGATCAGGGCGATGCCCGCGCCGATCAGCGCAGCGACCGAAACCCACGTCACCGTCCGGGTCGCAGCCGGGCCGCCCCAGGCCGCGAACAGCATCAGGACCAGCGCGGCAATGGTCAGTACCAGCTCCGGCAGGACAAACATCAATTGGCTGGCGTAACTCATCAATGCGCCCCTTCGGCGGCGGCTTCACCCGCCGACCCGTGTTCTTCATTCGATCCGTGGTGACCCTGCGCCACCTTGACCCGTTCGGCATATTCCGCGCGCCCTGCGGCGGTGCCCTGCGTCGGCTGGCTATCCCCGACCGGCGCCGAGCGGTTGACCCGCGCAAGCAGAACGGTGGTGTCCGCCCGCATCGGCGCAATAAACGGCTCGGGATAGACGCCCATCCAAAGAACGACGGCGGCGACAGGCGCCAGCAGTGCAATCTCGCGACCCGACAGGTCGCTCATGGCACGGACATCGTCCGACTTGATCTCGCCAAACACGACGCGGCGATAGAGCCACAGCATATAAGCAGCCCCAAGGATGATGCCGGTGGTGCAGATCAGCGTAATGGTGGTCGAAATCTGGTACGTGCCGGCCAGGCTCAAGAACTCGCCGACAAAGCCGCTGGTCCCCGGCAGGCCGATGGACGCCATGGTGAACAGCAGGAACAGCAGCGCATAGCGCGGCATGTTGATGGCCAGGCCGCCATAGCGCGCAATCTCCCGCGTATGCAGCCGGTCATAGATCACGCCGACGCACAGGAACAGCGCGCCCGACACCAGACCGTGCGAGAGCATGACGATCATCGCGCCCTCGATCCCCTGCTGGTTGAACGCGAACAGGCCGATGGTCACGATCGCCATGTGCGCGACCGAGGAATAGGCGATCAGCTTCTTCATGTCGCTCTGCACCAGCGCGACCAGCGACGTGTAGACGACCGCCACCGCCGACAGAGCGAGGACGAGCCAGGCAAGCTGTGCTGTCGCCTCGGGGAACATCGGCAGGCTGAACCGCAGGAACCCGTATCCGCCCAGCTTCAGCAGCACGCCGGCCAGGATCACCGATCCGGCGGTCGGTGCCTGAACGTGCGCATCCGGCAGCCAGGTGTGCACCGGCCACATCGGCATCTTCACCGCGAACGAGGCAAAGAACGCCAGCCACAACCAGGTCTGCACCTCTGCCGGAAAGTTGTAGTTCATCAGATCCGGGATGCTCGACGTGCCGGCCGTGCCGATCATGTAGATCATGGCGATCAGCATCAGCAGCGAGCCGAGCAGCGTGTAGAGGAAGAACTTGTAGCTGGCGTAAATGCGGTTGGCACCGCCCCAGATGCCGATGATCAAATACATCGGGATCAGGCCGGCTTCGAAGAAGATGTAGAACAGGAGCAGGTCCTGCGCGGCAAAGGTGCCGATCATCAGCACTTCGGTCGCCAGGAACGCGGCCATATATTCCGGCACGCGCTTCTGCACCGCTTCCCAGCTGGCCCCGATGCAGATCGGCATCAGGAACACGCTGAGCATGATCAGCATCAGGGCAAAGCCGTCAATGCCGAGCGCCCAGTTGAACTGGCCAAAGATCGCGGAGCTTTCCTGAAACTGCCACTGTGCGCCGCCAACGTCGTAATTGGCCCACAACAGGCAACCGAGCGCGAAGTCGATCAGCGTCGCGACCAGCGCGATCATGCGGGCGCGCGGTGCGTCCGCGAACAGGCACGCCACCGCCGCCAATGCGGGCACGGCAAGCATGATCGAAAGGATTGGAAAACCGTTCATTGCCCCCATCAACCCGCAATGGCCCAGGTGACGGCGGCGGTCAGGCCGATCAGCATCACAAAGGCATAGCTGTAGAGATAGCCCGATTGCACCCGCGCCGCGACGCGACTGCCCAGCGCCACGACCGCTGCCGACCCATTGGGGCCGAACCGGTCGATGGTGCCTTCATCGCCCGCCTTCCAGAACAACCGGCCAAAGGCCATCGCCGGACGGACGAACAACAGGTCATAGAGCTGATCGAAATACCATTTGTTCATCAGGAAGCGATGCAGGATGCGCAGTTCGCCCGCAACCGCTGCCGAGGTGCGCGGCCGCAGGATATAGGTGTAGAACGCTACCGCCAGGCCGATGAGCATCACGATGCTGGCCGCCAGCTTCACGAACAACGGCACTTCATGCATCGCATGGGCAAGGCTGGCATCAAAGAAGATCGCGCCCTTCCAGAATGCTTCGGCATGGCCCGCTTCAAGGAAGAAGGGGAAGAAGACGAACCCGGCAGCCACCGCGCCGACGCTGAGCAGCGCGAGCGGGACCAGCATCGGCCATGGGCTTTCGTGCGGATGATAGCCACCGGTGCCTTCCGCAATCTGGCTGGCATGGTTGGGCACCGCATGATGATGGCCATGGCCGTGATCGTCGACATGATCGTCATGGCCATGGGCGTCATGAATCGCGTGCTGGATATGCTCCGACGCGGCCCAGCGCGGCTTGCCCCAGAAGGTCAGGAACATCAGGCGCCAGCTGTAGAAGCTGGTCAGCAGCGCGGCCAACGTGCCGACCCAGAAGGCGCCGACACCCGTGCCCGACGCATAGGCCGCCTCAAGGATCGCGTCCTTCGAATGGAAACCGGCAAAGCCGCCAATGCCGTAAATGCCAACGCCGGTGATCGCCAGCGTACCCATCATCATCGCCCAGAAGGTGACCGGGATTTCACGCCGCAGGCCACCGTAAAAGCGCATATCCTGTTCATGGTGCATCGCGTGGATCACCGAACCCGCGCCCAGGAACAACAGCGCCTTGAAGAAGGCGTGGGTGAACAGGTGGAACATCGCCGCGCCATAGGCGCCGACGCCAGCGGCAAAAAACATGTAGCCGAGCTGCGAACAGGTCGAATAGGCGATGACGCGCTTGATATCGGTCTGCACCGTGCCGATCGTCGCGGCAAAGATGCAGGTCGCGGCACCAACCGACATCACGACATACAGCGCGGTCTGGCTAGCCTCGAACATCGGGGACAGGCGGCACACCATGAAAACACCGGCCGTCACCATGGTGGCAGCGTGGATCAGCGCGGAAACGGGGGTCGGCCCCTCCATCGCGTCCGGCAGCCAGGTGTGTAGGCCAAGCTGCGCCGACTTGCCCATCGCGCCGACGAACAGCAGCAGGCAAAGGACCGTCATCGTATCGACGCGATAGCCAAGAAAACCGATGGTCGAACCAGCATGGTCGGGCACCGTCGCCAGGATTTCCGGGATGGAAACCGTGCCGAACACCAGAAAAGTGCCGAAGATACCAAGCATGAAGCCAAGGTCACCGACGCGATTGACGACGAACGCCTTGATCGCAGCAGCATTGGCGCTGGGTTTGCGGAACCAGAAACCGATCAGCAGATAGGACGCAAGGCCCACCCCTTCCCAGCCGAAGAACATCTGAACCAGATTGTCGGCCGTCACCAGCATCAGCATGGCAAAGGTGAATAGCGACAGATAGGCGAAGAACCGCGGCTGATCGGGGTCCTCCTCCATATAGCTCCAGCTATACAGGTGGACGAGCGCAGACACGCTGGTGATGACCACCAGCATGACAGCGGTCAGCGAATCGACCCGCAGCGCCCATTCGAACGTCAGGTCGCCCGATGCGACCCAGGTCAGCACGGGATAGACGTGCGCTGCCTGCGTTCCCGTCAGGAAATCGATGAATATCGGCCAGCTCAAGCCAGCGGCGATGAACAGCCCGGCGGTGGTCAGCACCTTGGGCAGCGTGGTCCCGAACGACTTGTTCGACAGGCCCGCGACAATGGATGCCAGCAACGGCAGGAATACGATGGCGTAGATCACCAGATGATCACCCCTTCATCCGGTTGACGTCTTCGACCGAGATCGTACCCCGGCCACGGAAATAGATGACCAGGATCGCCAGCCCGATCGCTGCCTCGCCAGCGGCGACGGTCAGCACGAACATGGCAAACACCTGTCCCACCAGATCGCCCAGAAAGGCGGAAAAGGCGACCAGGTTGAGGTTCACCGCAAGCAGGATCAATTCGATCGCCATCAGGATGACGATCAGGTTCTTGCGGTTGACGAAGATGCCCAGCACGCCAAGCGTGAACAGGATCGCCGATACGACGAGATAGTGCGTCAGGCCGATCACAGTTGAACCCCCTGCCCCACGGGCTGATTGACCAGGCGCGTTGCGTCCTTCTGACGCCGGGCGACCTGCGCTGCCACATTCTGCTTGAACACGCCGGTGCGCTGGCGATGCGTCAGCACGATGGCGCCGATCATCGCGACCAGCAGGACCAGCCCCGCCGCCTCGAACGCGAACAGATAGCGCGAATAGAGCAGCCGACCGATCGCCTCGATATTGCTGACCGACGGATCGATGGGCGCCAGCCGGCCCGAAAGGTCGATCTTGCCCGCGCTCCACGCGCCGATGGCGATCATGATTTCCGCGGCCAGCGCAACCGCCAGCGTCATGCCAATCCAGAAATAGCGGACGACCCCGGCGCGCAGCTCCGTAAAGTCAATGTCCAGCATCATCACGACGAACAGGAACAGCACGGCGACGGCACCGACATAAACGATGACCAGCAGCATCGCGATGAATTCCGCCCCCACCAGCACCATGAGGCCGGCGGCGTTGAAAAACGCCAGAATCAGCCACAGGACCGAATAAACGGGGTTGCGGGACGCGATGGTCATCGCGCCCGAAATCAGCACGATGGCCGCAAACAGATAAAAGGCGATGGCTTGGATCACGGCTGAAACTCATTCCCCCGTTCGTCGCGAGCGAAGTCGAGCGACGTGATCGTTGACACAGAAGTCTCGACGATGCCCTGCGCGGTCTGCGGGGCACCGTCGAATGCGGTTGGCGCGCCCATTAACGATAGGGCGCATCGGCGGCAAGGTTCGCCGCAATCGCGCGTTCCCATTTGTCGCCATTTTCCAGAAGTTTTTCCTTCTGGTAGATCAGTTCCTCGCGTGTTTCCGTCGAAAACTCGAAATTCGGGCCTTCGACAATCGCGTCCACAGGGCAGGCTTCCTGACACAGGCCGCAATAGATGCACTTGGTCATGTCGATGTCGTACCGCGTGGTGCGGCGGCTGCCATCGTCGCGCGGTTCGGCCTCGATCGTAATCGCAAGCGCCGGACAGATCGCCTCGCACAGCTTGCACGCGATGCAGCGTTCCTCCCCGTTGGGATAGCGACGCAGCGCGTGCTCGCCGCGGAAACGCGGGCTGATCGGGTTCTTTTCGAACGGATAGTTGATCGTCGCCTTGGGCTTGAAGAAGTACTTCAGCGTCAGGGCGTGCGCCTTCACGAACTCCCAGAGGGTGAAGGATTTGAGGGTCTGTGCGACGCTCATGCGGGAACTCCAACCCGGTCCAGCATCAGATAGCCGGAGACAAGGAACACAAAGACGAGGCTGAGCGGCAGGAAGATTTTCCAGCCCAGCCGCATCAGCTGGTCATAGCGATAGCGCGGCACCGTCGCCTTCACCCAGCTGAACAGGAAGAAGAAGAACAGGATCTTGGCAAACAGCCAGATGATGCCCGGAATATCGAACCACGGGATCAGGTCGATGTTCAGCGGCGGCAGATAGCCGCCCCAGAACAAGATGGCGTTCAGCGCGCACATCAGGATCACATTGGCATATTCGCCCAGCCAGTAGAGCGCGAACGCCATGGACGAATATTCGGTCTGATATCCCGCGACCAGCTCGCTCTCCGCCTCGGTCAAGTCGAACGGCGCGCGCTGCGTTTCGGCCAGCGAGGAGATGAAGAACACCACCGCCATCGGGAACAACAGCGGATTGAGGCCATAGGCGTTGATGACGCCCAGTACATGCCCCTGCTGATTGCCGACAATCTCCGACAGGTTGAAGCTGCCGGTCCACAGCACCACCGCGATCAGAACGAAGCCGATGGAGACTTCATAACTGACCATCTGCGCCGCGGCGCGAATAGCGGAATAGAAGGGATATTTGGAGTTGGATGCCCATCCGGCCAGAATGATGCCATACACGCCCAGCGACGATGCGGCCAAGATGTAGAGCAGGCCGACATTGATGTCGGACAGGACAACGCCGACGTCGAACGGCACCACCGCCCATACGATCAGCGCGACCGTGAAGGTGATGATCGGGGCAAGCAGGAACAGCCCCTTGTTCGCGCCGGTCGGGATGATGGTTTCCTGCAGGAACACCTTCAAACCGTCAGCGAACGACTGAAGCAGGCCCAGCGGGCCGACCACGTTCGGCCCACGGCGCAACGCCATCGACGCCCAGATCTTGCGATCGGCATAGATGATCAGCGCCACCGCCAGCATGACGGGAAACGCAATCAGCAGGATGCCTGCGATGGTCGCAGTGAACCAAGCGGCCTCGTAATTCAGGCCGAGCGACTGGAAAAACTCGGTCATTCCGCCGCCTCCGCAAAATCCTGGCCGTGGACCAGTTCGGCCGAGCAACGCTGCATCGTCGGGCTGGCCCGGCAGATCGCATTGGTCAGGTAGAAATCGGCGACGGGATAGGTCACTTCCCCGCTTGCCTCAGCGGGCAGCGACGGCGGGCTCCAGTCATAGCCGACAAGCCCTTCCTCGCCCAGCGCGGGCACTTCGGCGATCATTGCAGACCGCAGCCCGTCAAAGCTGTCGAACGGCAGGGTATGGCCCAGCACATCGGACAGGGCGCGGAAAATCGCCCAGTCGTCGCGTGCATCGCCTGGCGGGAACACGGCGCGGTCGCCGCGCTGAACGCGCCCCTCCAGGTTCACATAGGTGCCGGGCTTTTCGGCATAGCTGGCGGCGGGCAGGACGACATCGGCCCGCGCCGCGCCCTTGTCGCCGTGATGGCCGACATACACCTTGAAGCTGTCGGCAAAGGCGGTGAAATCCACCTCGTCCGCGCCAAGGAAGAAGGCCAGCTTCGGCTTGGCCGCAACGATATCGGCAATGCCGCCCGTCTGTGCATAGCCCAGCATCAGCGCGCCCATGCGGGCAGCGGCGGTATGCACAACGTTGAAGCCGTTCCAGCCATCGCGAACGAATTTGCCGTCGCTGGCCAGCTTGAGCGCTGCGCCATGGCCGTTCTTCAGCGCGCCGGGGCCGACAATCACTGCCGGACGCTCGGCACCATCCACCGCCTCTGCGACATTTGCCGGCAGCTTGCCGAGCAGGCCCAGATCATTGCCCAGCCATTCGACCGGATAGGTCAGATCGACCTGCGGCCCGATCGCGAACACCTTTGCCCCGCGCTTGCGCACCGCCTTGCGAATCCGGGTGTTGATCAGCGGCGCTTCCCAGCGAAGGTTGCTACCGACGATCAGGATGACGTCCGCCGTCTCGATGCCCGCAATGGTCGAATTGAACGCCACCGCGCCCAGGCTGGTGACGTCATAGGCCATGCCCGTCTGACGCCCCTCAAGCAGCGAGGAGCCCATCGCCTGAACCAGCTTCTTCGCCGCAAACATGGTTTCGCAGTCGAGCAGGTCGCCCGCGATCGCCGCGACGCTGGACCCTGCTTCAACCGCCTTGATCGCGGCGAATGCTTCTGCCCAGCTTGCCGGCTGCAGCTTGCCGTCCTTACGGACGAACGGCCGGTCAAGGCGGCGATGCGCCAGCCCGTCAACGGCGTGGCGCGTCTTGTCGTGCGCCCATTCCTCGTTCACGTCCTCATTGATCCGGGGCAGCGCGCGCAGCACCGCCCGCCCGCGGCTGTCCAGCCGGATATTGGTGCCAACCGCGTCCATGACGTCGATCGCCATGGTCTTTTTCAGCTCCCATGGCCGCGCCTCGAACGCATAGGGGCGACTGGTCAGCGCGCCCACGGGGCACAGATCGACGACATTGCCCGACAGTTCGGACGTAACCGCCTTTTCCAGATAGCTGGTGATCTGCATGTTTTCGCCGCGATAGATCGCGCCGATTTCCTCGACGCCCGCGACTTCCTCGGAAAAGCGGACGCAGCGGGTGCAATGGATGCAGCGGGTCATCACCGTCTTGACGATGGGACCCATATATTTCTCGGTCACCGCCCGCTTGTTTTCGGCATAGCGGCTCTGCCCCTTGCCATAGGCGACGGACTGGTCCTGCAGGTCGCACTCGCCGCCCTGATCGCAGATCGGGCAATCGAGCGGGTGGTTGATCAGCAGGAACTCCATCACGCCTTCGCGCGCGGCCTTGACCATCGGGCTGTCGGTGCGGATTTCCTGTCCCTCACCCGCCGGCAGGGCGCATGACGCCTGCGGCTTGGGCGGCCCGGGCTTCACCTCGACAAGGCACATCCGGCAATTGCCCGCGATGCTCAGCCGTTCATGATAGCAGAAGCGCGGGATTTCCTTGCCCGCGGCCTCGCACGCCTGGAGCACGGTTGCCCCCTGCGGCACTTCCACTTCGATACCATCTACAGTCAGCTTAGGCATGGCTTACTTCTTCTCCGCCGCATCGGCGCTGCGAAACGCGGCCGTGGCCAGCATTGATCGCAATCCCGAAACGGACGTTTCCACCCGGGTCGCCGGGCTCGAACAGCGCGTCATGGCGAAATTCAGCTTGGCGGCGGCTGCACTTTCCGCCGGAGTTTCGATTTCCGTCCCGAACAGCGCGGCGACCTCATCGGGCACGGAGCGAACCACGCAAACCGCAATCGCATCCGACGGGCTGAACGAAGCCACGGCAGGCAGCGCGGCCGCCCGGGCCAGGCGGACATTCACCGCGACCGGGCTGGATTCCAGCAATTGTTCGGCCATCGCACCCGCACCGAGCAAATTAGCCGCCCGCAACCGCCCACGGCGAGCCGTCCGGCAGGCATCCATGTTCGATTCCACCAGCTGCGCCATGCCCGACGCATAGCTTTTGCTACGGAAATCCTGGCGAAGGGTCGCAGCCGCCTTTTCCGGACTGCGCCGAGCAACACAGGTACCGAATTCGAAAATCCGGCGACGGCCGCGATCCATCGTCGCCCGTTCATCCTGACCATCGCTGACCGGATCGGGCCAGGTTGCAGGACGTGCATCCGTCCGCAGCGGCGGTGAAGCCTGCTGCTGGACAGCGGCCAACAGAAGAAGCGCGGCGATCACTCCGCCGCCTCCAGCATGTCGCTGCCGCCACGGCGCTCGGCGATGCGACGCTCCATTTCGGGGCGGAAGTGGCGGATCAGGCCCTGGATCGGCCAGGCGGCGGCATCGCCAAGGGCGCAGATCGTGTGCCCTTCCACCTGCTTGGTCACGTTATAGAGCGTGTCGATTTCGCTGACATCGGCATCCCCAGTCCGCATCCGCTCCATCACGCGCCACATCCAGCCGGTGCCTTCGCGGCACGGCGTGCACTGGCCGCAGCTTTCATGCTTGTAGAAATAGGACAGGCGGCTGATGGCGCGGACGATATCGGTGGACTTGTCCATGACGATGACCGCGGCGGTGCCCAGGCCCGAACCGAGCGCGCGCAGGCCGTCGAAATCCATCGGCGCGTCCATGATCTGCTCCGCCGGCACCAGCGGCACGGACGACCCGCCGGGGATGACGGCGAGCAGATTGTCCCAGCCTCCGCGAATGCCGCCGCAATGCTTTTCGATCAACTCGCGGAACGGGATGCTCATCGCTTCCTCGACCACGCACGGCTTTTCCACATGGCCGCTGATCTGGAACAGCTTGGTGCCCTTGTTATTCTCCCGCCCAAAGCTGGAGAACCATTCCGGCCCGCGCCGCAGGATCGTCGGCGCAACCGCGATCGATTCCACATTGTTGACCGTGGTGGGGCAGCCATACAGGCCAGCACCCGCCGGGAAGGGGGGCTTCAGGCGCGGTTGGCCCTTCTTCCCCTCCAGGCTCTCGATCATCGCGGTTTCTTCACCGCAGATATAGGCGCCCGCGCCGCGATGGACGAACACGTCGAAGTCGTAGCCGGAGCCGCAGGCGTTCTTGCCCAGAAAGCCCTTGTCATACGCCTCAGCCACGGCGGCGAACAATGTCTCCGCCTCGCGGATATATTCACCGCGAATGTAGATGTAGGCGGCGCGCGCGCGCATCGCGAAACCAGCGACCAGCGCACCCTCGATCAGCTTGTGCGGATCGTGGCGGATGATTTCCCGGTCCTTGCACGACCCGGGTTCGGATTCATCGGCATTGATGACCAGAAAGCTCGGGCGATCCGGCTTCGGCTCCTTGGGCATGAAGCTCCACTTCATGCCTGTTGGGAAGCCCGCCCCGCCGCGCCCGCGCAGGCCCGATGCCTTGATCTTTTCGATGATCGTATCCTGGCCAAGTGCCAGCAGCGCCTTGGTATTGTCCCAGTCGCCACGTTGTATGGCCGCATCGATCCGCCATGACTGATAGCCATAGAGGTTCGTGAAGATCCGATCCTTGTCAGACAGGCTCATCGTACGCCGCCCTTGCCTTTGAAAAACATGAGGTAGATCACGACGCCCAGGCCGATGATGAGCAGCGGCCCCATCAGCTTGAACGTCAGCTTGAGCGCCCAACCGAGCACCACGATCCCGCCGATGATGGCGAGGATGGTGACGAGCAGGCTTTGGTTCTTCATGCCCATTCACCCCGGTAATCGTGGTTTTCGGTCACCATCGCGGTCAGTGTGGTCGGCCCGCCCAGCGGCTCGACCGTGTGCCGGCCCGGCTCCTGCGTCCCGGTCTTCGGGCTTTCGCCGCGGGCCAGCGCATCCAGGATCGCGACCGTGCGATCATAGTCCAGATCTTCGTAATTGTCGTCGTTGATCTGGACCATCGGCGCGGATGAGCAATTGCCCATGCACTCGACCTCGGTCAGCGTGAACAGGCCGTCAGGCGTCGTCTTGCCCTTGATCAGCCCCTTGTTCTTGCACGCCGCCATTACGTCGTCCGATCCGCGCAGCATGCACGGCGTCGTGCCGCAGACCTGCACATGATAGCGGCCGACCGGCGCGAGGTTGAACATGGTGTAGAAGGTCGCGACCTCGAACACGCGGATATAGGGCAGGTCGAGCGTACGGGCGACGAATTCGATCACCGGCACGGGCAGCCAGCCCTGAGTCTGCGTTTCCGCCCCCACCTGACGCTGGGCCAGATCGAGCAGCGGCAGCGTGGCCGACATCTGCCGACCGGCGGGATAGCGGGCGATGATCTCCTTCGCCTTGGCGGCGTTCGCCTCGTTCCACGCAAACGCGCCCCAGCGCGCGCGGGTCTCGGCCTCGGAGGGGATGTTGGGTGCGTCAGCCATCGATTTTTCCCGTGTCACGCAACTGGTGTGCCTGCCAGGCAAACAGCCCAGCCAAACTCAAACAACCAAGCGCGGACAAGATCACGGTTGTGCCGTCGCCGTGCTCAGCCAGCCCAAAGGTCTTTACGACACCGAGGAGCAGCACCAGACATGCCAGTCCCCACAAGGCGATACGATTGTTTCGATCGCGGAAACGCTGAACTTCCGGAGAAACCGACTTCCCGTTCATTGCACGGCTCACCGGTCGCACTCCCCGAACACGATGTCCATCGCGCCCAGGATCGCGGTCGTATCCGCCAGCATGTGGCCGCGCGACATGAAGTCCATGGCCTGAAGGTGGCTGAACGCGGTCGGACGGATCTTGCAGCGATACGGTTTGTTCGACCCGTCGGACACCATGTAGATGCCGAATTCGCCCTTGGGGCTTTCGGTCGCGACATACACTTCACCGGCGGGGACGTGATATCCCTCGGTATAGAGCTTGAAGTGGTGGATCAGGGCTTCCATCGACTGCTTCATCTCGGCGCGCTTGGGCGGGCCGACCTTGCGGTCCTCAGTCATGATCGGGCCTTCGGGCATCTGCGCCAGGCACTGCTTCATGATGCGGGCGGACTGCCACACTTCCTCGACGCGGACCATGAACCGGTCATAGCAATCGCCCTTCGTCCCCACCGGCACGTCGAACTCCATGCGGTCATAAACGTCATAGGGTTGCGCCTTGCGGATATCCCACGGGATGCCGGCGGCGCGGATCATTGGGCCGGAAAAGCCCCATTTGATCGCGTCGTCGCGGCTGACCACGGCGATATCGACATTGCGCTGCTTGAAGATGCGGTTTTCCGCGACCAGGCTGATCGCATCGCCGAACAGCTGCGGCAGGCGCGTATCCAGCCATTCCGCAATGTCCGTCAGCAACTTCAGCGGCACGTCCTGATGCACACCGCCGACGCGGAAATAGTTGGAGTGCATCCGCGCGCCCGATGCGCGTTCGAAGAAGTTGAGGCAATCCTCGCGGACTTCGAACATCCACAGGTTCGGCGTCATCGCGCCAACGTCCATCACATGCGAACCAAGGTTCAGCATATGGTTGGAAATGCGCGTCAGTTCGGCAAAGAACACGCGAAGATACTGGGCGCGCAGCGGCACTTCGAGGCCAAGCAGCTTTTCCACCGCCAGCACAAAGCTGTGCTCCATGCACAGCGGCGAGCAGTAATCCAGCCGGTCCATATAGGGCAGCGCCTGGGTATAGGTCTTGTACTCGATCAGCTTTTCGGTGCCGCGATGGAGCAGGCCTACATGCGGGTCGAGCCGCTCGACGATCTCGCCGTCCAGTTCCATGACCAGGCGCAGCACGCCGTGCGCGGCCGGGTGCTGCGGCCCGAAGTTGATCGTGTAGTTCTGAATTTCGACATCGCCGCCTTCGGCAACGACGGCGTTGCTCGACTGGGCTTCCATGGTTTCAGCCATCATTCGCCCCCTTCCGGTTCAGCCTTGGGCTTGCGGGTGCGTTTTGCCGCCGGCTCGGCAGCGGCGTCTGGATCAGCGGCCTTGGCGCGCGGCGCACGCTTGGCCTTCGGCGTTTCCGGTTCGGCAGCCGTGTCAGCCGCCGGCTTGTCCGCGGCATTGTCGCCCGGATCAGCCTTGCCAGCGCCCGTATCGGCCGGGCCATCCGTGGTCTTGGGCTTGTCGACAGCGGCCGGGGTCGGCCCCTTGTCGTCCGCCTTGGCAACGGCAGCGGCGGGCGCAGGAGTCGGCGCACCCTTTGCTTCTGGCTGCGGCGCCTTTTCATCGCCGGGCAGGACATACTGCGCCCCTTCCCAGGGCGACATGAAATCGAAGCTGCGGAAATCCTGGGCCAGCTGCACCGGCTCATACACCACGCGCTTCGATTCCTCGGAATAACGCAGCTCGACATAGCCGGTCAGCGGGAAATCCTTGCGCAGCGGATGGCCGCGAAACCCGTAATCGGTCAGGATCCGGCGAAGGTCCGGGTTGCCGCTGAACAGCACGCCGTACATGTCGTACACCTCGCGCTCCAGCCATCCGGCGACGGGCCAGATGCCGGTGACGCTGGGCACGGCCTGCACCTCATCGGTGGTCACGCGCACGCGGACGCGGTGGTTCCGCGTCAGGCTGAGCAGGTGATAGCACACATCGAACCGCTCGGCCCGCTCGGGATAGTCCACCCCGGCGATTTCCATGCATTGCTGATATTCAAGGCCGGGCGTATCGCGCAGGACGACCATGGCGTCGATCAGCCGGTCGCGGACCACGGTCAACGACACTTCGCCGACATGATCGATCGCATCGACCAGCATATCGCCAAGCGCCGCGCGGGCGGTGTCGATCACCCCGTCATTCGGGGCATAGCGGGGGGCGGTCAGCGTGCTCAACGTTCAATCGTCCCTACGCGGCGGATTTTCCGTTGCAGCTGCATGACACCGTACAGCAGCGCCTCGGCAGTCGGCGGGCACCCGGGGACATAGATGTCCACCGGAACGATACGGTCGCAGCCGCGCACCACCGAATAGCTGTAGTGATAATAGCCGCCGCCATTGGCGCAGCTGCCCATCGAAATGACGTATTTCGGCTCAGACATCTGGTCATAGACGCGGCGCAGCGCAGGGGCCATCTTGTTGCACAGCGTGCCGGCCACGATCATCACGTCCGACTGGCGCGGAGAGGCGCGGGGCGCGGCACCGAACCGCTCCATGTCATAGCGCGGCATGTTGACGTGGATCATCTCGACCGCGCAGCAGGCGAGGCCGAACGTCATCCACCACAGCGAGCCGGTGCGCGCCCAGGTGAACAGGTCTTCGGTCGATGTGACCAGAAAGCCCTTGTCGGTCAGTTCACCGTTCAGGTCGTTGAAGAACTGCTGATCGGGCGGGGTCACGGCGCCGCCCTGCGGCATCAGGATGGGAGAGGTCTGATTCATGGCTTATTCCCAATCCAGTGCGCCGACCTTCCACGCATAGACCAGGCCCAGCGCGAGTTCGGCGATGAAGATCATCATCGAAGTCCAGGCGACCCAGCCGAGGTCGAACACGCTGACTGCCCAGGGGTAGATAAAGGCCGCTTCCAGATCAAAGATGATGAACAGGATGGCGACGAGGTAGAAGCGGACGTCGAACTGGCTCCGGCTGTCCTCGAACGCGGGGAAACCGCATTCATATTCGGTCAGCTTTTCCGGGCTGGGCTTGTGCGCGCCGGTCAGGCGGGACACCAGCATCGGCAGGAACACGAATGCGCCGGACAGGAGCAGCGCGACACCCAGAAACAACAGGATCGGCAGATATTGGCTGAGATCGACCAACTTTCTTCTCGCGCTTGCGGTATGGATTGGGGTGGCTTCTAGGCCGATGCCCCCCGCCCCGCAAGGGCCGGACCAGCGATAATCGCTGGTATTTCCGTCCGGCGTTGAACGGAAAATCCGATGACCGGATGCAAACCGGTCACAGGTTCCGCAGCGAGCCCGCCACAAGCTTGTGAAGCTTGGAATGGAGCGTGTCGTTGGCGGCCAGCACCTGGCCCTTGGCCAGCGCCTGATCGGTTCCGCGGAAGTCGGTGACAAAGCCGCCCGCTTCCTTGACCAGCAACAGGCCGGCCGCGATGTCCCAGCTTTTCAGCCCGCTTTCCCAGAAGCCGTCATAGCGGCCGGCAGCGACCCAGGCGAGGTCGAGCGCGGCGGAGCCGAAGCGGCGGATGCCCGCCACTTCCGGGGCGACCGCCCCGAAGATTCGGGTCCATTCGGCAAAATTGCCATGGCCGAGGAACGGGATGCCCGTGGCGATCAGCGCATCGGCAAGATCGCGGCGGGCGGATACGCGCAGCCGTTCCGACTGAACCCAGGCGCCCCGCCCCTTTTCGGCCCAGAAGCTTTCGTCCGTCAGCGGCTGATAGACGATGCCATGGGTGATTTCCGGCTTGCCGCCCGCACCGCGCGGATCCTCGACCGCAATCGAGATCGCGAAGTGCGGGATGCCGTGCAGGAAATTGCTGGTGCCATCCAGCGGATCGACGATGAAGCGGGGCTTGTCGGGATCGCCGGCGATCACGCCGCCTTCCTCAAGCACCAGACCCCAGTCGGGCCGCGCCTTTTGCAGTTCCTCGACGATCGTCTGTTCGGCGCGCTTGTCGGCGATGGAGACGAAGTCCGCCGGTCCCTTGCGGCTGACCTGAAGCTGCTGCACCTCGTTGAAATCGCGGCGCAGGCGCGGCGCTGCCCGACGGGCGGCGCGGTCGATGACAGTGATCAGGCCGGAATGGGCTACCATGATAAACCTTTAGCCCCCTCCCCCGCTTTTCGGCGGGGAGAGGGTCGGGAGAGGGAATGAGGCGTCAGTCCGCGCGGCGGACATAGGTCTGTTCGTACACATCGACGACGATGCGCGTGCCCGATGCGATGTGCGGCGGCACCATGATGCGCACGCCATTGTCGAGCACCGCGGGCTTGTAGCTGGACGAGGCGGTCTGCCCCTTTACCACCGCATCCGCCTCGACAATCGTTGCCTCGATCGTGTCGGGCAGCTGAACGCTGATCGCTTCTTCGTCATAGAGTTCCATGACGACGTCCATGCCGTCCTGCAGGAACGCGGCCGCATCGCCCAGCAGATCGCGGGGCAGCGTCACCTGGTCATAGGTTTCCTTGTCCATAAAGACGAGGCCGTCGCCTTCGGGATACAGGAACTGGAAATCCTTGGTGTCGAGGCGGACACGCTCGACCGTTTCGGCAGAGCGGAAACGGACGTTGTTCTTGCGGCCATCGCGCAGGTTCTTCAGCTCAACCTGCATATAGGCACCGCCCTTGCCCGGCTGGGTGTGCTGAATCTTCACAGCGCGCCAGATGCCGCCTTCATATTCGATGATGTTGCCGGGACGGATGTCCACACCGCTGATCTTCATAGCGATCGCCTGCCTGCCAAGGATGAGAAAGAAGGCGGGGCCATAGCGGCTGGCGCGCGGCGGGGCAAGACGGGCGCGGACCGGTTGACGGAGCGGCCCCGGTTGACAGGACGGTTGACAGTTTGGACAGAATGACCCGGTTTTACAGGACCACGGCTGACAGTCGTTGCGTCTGTCGCGGGACGGGATGAACGGGGCGGCAAGGCTGTCATTCAGCCAGATCAAGCACGCCAAATCCTACTTTGCCAGCCCCGACCGGCGTTGGCGCGGGGCACGTTAGAACCGTTCCCTTAGCCGCTCCACACTGGTTGCAGGATGTTCGTCATCGGGCATCGAATCGCCCACTTCCCGCTCCAGTGCGGTGCGGATCGCCTCGATCTCCCGGTCCGTGCGGTGTTCGATGCCAATAAAGGCATTGCGCGCCTCCGCATTGGCGCGGATCAGCTCGTCGAGCTTGGCCTGCATGGCGGCGGCATCGCGGTTCTGCGAATTCTGGATCAGGAACACCATCAGAAAGGTGATGATCGTGGTCGCGGTGTTCACCACCAGCTGCCAGGTGTCGGAATAGTTGAACAGCGGCCCGGTGACGAGCCATAGCAGGATCACGCCGAGCGCCGCGGCAAAGGTGACGGGCTGCCCCGCCAGCCGGGAGGTCAGCCCAGCGAGCCGGGTGAACACCCGGTCAAGCATCGCCGCCGCCCAGCAGGTCGGCAAAGGCCCGCACGGCCGCCGCCTCGTCCCCGTTCCACACCGCCCCGCATACGGCGAGGAAATCCGCGCCCGCCGCAACCAGCGGCGCTGCATTGTCGGGCGTGATGCCGCCGATCGCGACGCAGGGCAGTTCGAACAGGGCGGTCCACCAGGACAGGATCACCGGTTCGGGGACATGGCGAACCGCCTTGGTCGTGGTGGGATAGAACGCGCCGAACGCGACATAATCGGCCCCCGCCTCGCCCGCCTCCATCGCCAGATGGCGGCTGTCGTGACAGGTGACCCCGATCTGCGCCTGTGGCCCGAGCATCGCCCGCGCCTCCCGCGGATCGCCGTCGCCCTGGCCCAGATGCACGCCGTCGGCGCCGAGCCGCTTGGCCAGGCTGATCGAATCATTGACGATGAACGCGACATCGCGGTCGGCACACAGCCGTTGCAGCGGCTCGGCAAGGCGCGCGGCCTGATGCTGGTCCACCCCCTTTACCCGGAACTGAAAGGCCGCAACCGGCCCGGAATCGAGCGCGCGGGCCAGCCGGTCGGGATAATCGCCGCCGACATCGGGCGGAGAGATCAGATACAGCTGACAGGCGGGGCGGCGATCATCGCGCACGAACTGCGCGGCAAAATTGGGATCGAGCGGGCCAAGCGGATCATCATCAAGCGTCATGCCGACGCTGTAGCGAGAGCCGCGCGCGGATGCCATGCCCGCGCGCGTGCTCCGCTCCCTCTCCAAACCGTTCAGGCCGCAACCGCGTCCTTTTCGACCGAAGCGGTGTAAATTTCGTCAATCGCCTGACCCAGAGCGGCATCGAATTCGGCATCGGTCATGCCGTGACGCAGATCGTTGAGCAGCGCGCGGCTGAAGCTGGCGATCATGCCCCGATTCTTCGCCAGCTCGGCGCACGCCTCGGTCCGCGCAAAGCCGCCGGACAGCGCAACCACGCGCAGGACGCGCGGATGATCGACCAGCGGATCGAACAGGCCGGGCTGTGCCGGGATGGACAGTTTCAGCATCACCCGGTCGGTGCCCGGCATCGCATCCAGCGCGCGCAGGATGGCATCGCGCAGCAGCACATCGGCATCGGCCCGTTCCGGCGATTTGATGTTCACTTCCGGTTCGATGATCGGGACAAGGCCAGCGGCCAGGACATGGCGCGCCACCTCGAACTGCTGATCCACCACCGCGTCGATGCCGACCGGATTGGCCAGATTGACGACCGAGCGTTCCTTGGTCCCGAACACGCCAAGCGTGGCCGCACGGGCGAGCAGATCGGACAGGCCGGGCATCGGCTTCATCAACTGAACGCCGTTCGCCTCTGCCTCCAGCCCCTTGTCGATCTTGAGGAACGGGACGATCCCCTTTTGCACCAGCGCCGTCGGCACCGGAACGCCATCGACATCGCCGTCCATCGTCCGTTCGAACAGGATGGCGCCAATCACCTTGTCCCCGCCAAACGCGGGCGAGCGGATAATCCGGGCGCGCATGTCGTGGATCAGCGCGAACATCTCTTCATCCGACGACCATGCGCCCGCGTCGATGCCATAGCCCTGCAGCGCCTTTGGCGTCGAACCGCCCGACTGATCCAGCGCGGCGATGAAGCCGTGGCCGGTGGCGATCTTGGCAGTCATATCAAGGCTCATGGCGCATCCCTCGGCTGGATCACATACGTATGCGGATGCCCCTAGCCGGACTGGTGCTGCGCCGCAACAGCGTAAACCATCATTGCTGGGGATTCAGCGCGACAGCGCGGCGACGCCGGGCAATTCCTTGCCCTCCATCCATTCCAGGAACGCGCCGCCTGCGGTGGAGACGAAGGTGAAATCCCCCGCCACCCCGGCCTGATTGAGCGCCGCAACGGTATCGCCGCCGCCGGCGACCGACACCAGCGACCCTTCCTTGGTCAGCGCGGCCGCCGTGCGGGCCAGCGCCACCGTGGCGGCATCGAAGGGCGGAGTTTCGAACGCGCCCATCGGCCCGTTCCAGACGAGCGTGCGGCAGGTTTTCAGGACATCGGCCAGCGCCTCGGTGGCGGCGGGGCCGGTATCCAGGATCATTTCATCGGCCGCGACCTCGTGCACATTGACGGTGCGCAGGGACGGCGGATTGGCGGCAAATTCCTTTGACACCACCACGTCATAGGGCAGGTGAACGGTGCAGTTGGCCGCATCGGCTGCGTCCAGGATCTCCTCGGCCGTCCCGGTCAGGTCATGCTCGCACAGGCTTTTGCCCACATCCACGCCGCGCGCGGCAAGGAAGGTGTTGGCCATGCCGCCGCCGATGATCAGATGATCGACGCGGGCGACCAGATGCTTGAGCACATCGAGCTTGGTCGACACCTTTGCCCCGCCGACCACGGCGGCGACGGGGTGTTCGGGATTGCCCAACGCCTTGTCGAGCGCGTCCAGTTCCGCCTCCATCTGCCGCCCGGCAAAGGCGGGCAGCGCGCGGGCCAGCCCCTCGGTCGAGGCATGGGCGCGGTGCGCGGCGGAAAAGGCGTCGTTGACGTACAGGTCGCCAAGCGCGGCCAGCCATGCAACGGTTTCAGGCGCGTTCTTTTCCTCGCCCGGATCGAACCGGGTGTTTTCCAGCAGGCCGATATCGCCGGGGCGGAGCATGGCGACCGCTTCCGGCGCGGCGCTGTGGGGGATGAAGCGCACTTCGCGGCCCAGCACGGCGGCAAGCGCGCCGGTCACCTGGCTCAGGCTCTGGGTCGGGTCGGGCCGTCCCTTTGGCCGGCCGAAATGGGCCAGCACGACCACGCGCGCGCCGCGATCGGCCAGTTCGGCAATGGTCGATACGGCAGCGCGCAGGCGGGTGTCGTCCGTGACCGAGCCATCGGCCATCGGCACGTTCAGATCCTCGCGCACCAGCACCCGCTTGCCGGTGATGTCGCCCATGTCGTCGAGCGTGCTGAAGCTGCGTGCCATGTCGGCTGTTCCCTTTGTCATGTGGCCGGACCGGTCCGGCCGGATCGTTCAGATGGGCGGTTTTTCAACAATGCGGATCGCATCGCCCACCGCAATGTCCCCGCCGCGGATGACCCGTGCCAGCGCCCCGCCCCGCCAGTCCGGCGTCAGCGCGGCGCGAAGGCCGTCGACAATCTCGTCCATCCGGGAACAGGGATCGCATTCGACGGTCAGTTCCATCAGCACCGTGTCGCCGATCGCCAGCAGCGTGCCGGGCGTCTGCGGCAGGTCGAAATCCTCAACGAGCAAATTGGCGCGGCGGTGCCACCAGGGCAGGTTGTGGCCCGTTTCCGCCATGGCGGCGGCCCAGTCGCCCGCCTCCATCAGCGAAACCTGACGCTTGCCGGTGCCGCCGGGCTTGCGCGCGCCGCGCAGGTCGCCGGCGATGCCGCCCTCGACCGACACGCTGGCCCGATCGATCCGCTCGATCGGGCCGCGCGAGCGCGCATGGCGGGCAATGCCGGCGATGCGGCCCATCGGGATTACAGGAACTTTGCCATGGCACCGGCGGTATCGACCATCCGGTTGGAAAAGCCCCATTCATTGTCGTACCACGAAACGACGCGGACCAGCTTGCCGTCGATCACCGCGGTTTCCAGGCTGTCCACCGTGGACGAGAACGGCGTGTGGACGATGTCGGCCGACACCAGGGGATCCGTGCTGTATTCCAGCACGCCCTTCATCGGACCATCGGCAGCGGCCTTGAGCAGCGCGTTGATCTCTTCGACGCTGGTATCGCGCTTGGGCTGGAACGTCAGGTCGACCAGGCTGCCGTCCGGCACGGGCACGCGCACGGCCGATCCGTCCAGCTTGCCCTTCAGTTCCGGCAGCACTTCGCCCACCGCGCGGGCAGCGCCGGTGGTGGTCGGGATGATGTTCATCGCAGCCGCCCGTGCGCGGCGCAGATCGGGGTGGATCTGATCCAGGATCTTCTGATCGTTGGTATAGGCATGGACCGTCGTCATCAGGCCGCGTTCGATGCCGACGCTGTCGTTCAGCACCTTGGCGACGGGGGCCAGGCAGTTGGTGGTGCACGATGCGTTGGAAACGATGACGTGATCGGCGGTCAGCTTGTCATGATTGACGCCATAAACGACGGTCAGGTCGACATTCTTGCCGGGTGCAGAGATGAGCACGCGCTTGGCGCCGCCCGCCAGATGCTTTTCGCAGGCCGCCCGGTCGGTGAAGAAACCGGTGCATTCCAGCACGATGTCGACGCCATTGTCGCCGTGCGGCAGGTTGGCGGGATCACGCTCCGCCGTCACCTTGATCCGCTTGCCATCGACGATCAGGTCGCTGCCATCGGCCGACACCTCGCCCGGATAACGGCCGTGCACGGAATCGCGGGAAAACAGCCAGGCATTCGCCTTGGCATCGGCCAGGTCGTTGATCGTCACCAGTTCAAGGCCGCTGTCCGCCCGTTCCAGGATGGCACGCGCCACCAGCCGGCCGATGCGTCCGAAGCCATTGATCGCAACTCTGGTCATGCAGTTTCTCCCTTGATTGGCGGTGGCCGCGCTTATCCGTTCAGCGCCGCCAGCACGCGCGGCGCGATATCGGCCGGCGTCAGTCCGAAATAGGCGTAGGCATCGCTGCCCGGCGCAGAGGTGCCGAACCGGTCGATGCCGATATTCAGGCCATCCAGCCCGGTATAGCGTTGCCAGCCGGTCGTCACCCCCGCCTCGATCGACACCTTGAGCGCGTCGGCGGGCAGGACGTCGCGGCGATAGGCCGCGTCCTGCGCGTCGAAGCGGAACCAGCTGGGCATGGACACCACATCGGCACCCACGCCGTCCGCTTCAAGCAGGGCAGCGACGCCGACCGCAATCTCGACCTCTGACCCGCTGGCGATCAGCACGACCCGGCGCGGGGCAGTGGCGGCGACCAGCCGATAGGCACCGCGCGCCGAGCGGTTTTCGGCGGCATCGGTGCGCAGCTGCGGCAGGTTCTGGCGGCTGAGCGCCAGCAGCGACGGGCCGTCGGCGCGGCGGATCGCGAGGTCCCAACATTCCGCCGTCTCGATCGTGTCGCACGGGCGCATCACGTCGAGATTGGGGATGAGGCGCAGGCTCATCACATGCTCGATCGGCTGATGCGTCGGGCCATCCTCGCCCACCCCGATGCTGTCATGCGTCATCACATAGGCGACGCGCGCGCCCTGAAGCGCGGACAGGCGGATGGCGGCGCGGCAATAATCGGCAAAGACCAGGAACGTGCCGCCATAGGGGATCACGCCGCCGTGCAGCGCCATGCCGTTCATTGCGGCGGCCATGCCGAATTCGCGGATGCCATAGTTGACGTAGCGGCCCGCATAGTCGGCGGGCGAAAAGGCCGTCGTTTCCTTGGTCTGCGTCAGGTTCGATCCGGTCAGATCGGCCGACCCGCCGATGGTTTCGGGCAGCTGCGCATTGATCGCCGCCAGCGCCAGTTCCGACGCCTTGCGCGTCGCCACCTTTTGCGGGGCGGCGATCAGGCCGTCGAGATGCGCCTGCATCGAGAAGGACGCGGGCAGATCGCCGGCCATGCGGCGCTCAAATTCCGAACGATCGGAATGGCTTGCCAGCCGTTCCTGCCATGCGGCGCGAACATCCGCCGACCGCTTTCCGGCATCCAGCCAGGCAGCGCGCACGTCGCCGGGAATTTCGAAGGCGGGCAGATCCCAGCCAAGGGCAGCGCGGGTGGCCGTCACCTCGTCCGCGCCCAGCGGAGCGCCGTGCGTCTTGTTCGTCCCCTGCTTGTTCGGTGCGCCCTTGCCGATCACGGTCTTGCACCGGATCAGGCTGGGGCGGTCATCAGCCATCGCCGCCTCGATCGCGCGGGCGACATCGGCCATGTCGTGCCCGTCGCACGCCTCGACATGCCAGCCGGTTGCGGCATAGCGGGCCGGGATATCCTCGCTGGACGACAGCGACACATTGCCGTCGATGGTGATGTCGTTATCGTCCCACAGCACGATCAGACGGCCAAGGCCCAGATGCCCGGCCAGGCCGATCGCCTCGTGATTGATCCCTTCCATCAGGCAGCCGTCACCGGCGACCACCCAGGTGCGGTGATCGACCAGATCGTCGCCGAACAAGGCATTGAGGTGCCGTTCGGCAATCGCCATGCCGACCGCGGTGGCCAGCCCCTGACCCAGCGGACCGGTGGTCGTTTCGACGCCCGGCAGTTCAAAATTTTCCGGGTGCCCGGCGCACGGGCTGTGCAGTTGGCGGAACGAGCGGATGTCGTCCATCGTCGGACGGGCAAAGCCGGTCAGGTGCAGCAGGCTGTAGATCAGCATCGACCCGTGGCCGGCGGACAGGACGAAGCGGTCGCGGTCGGCCCAGTGCGGATCGGCCGGATCGAATTTCAGATACCGGGTCCACAGGACCGTTGCGGCATCGGCCATGCCCATCGGCATGCCCGGATGACCGCTATTGGCCGCCTGAACCGCGTCCATGGTCAGCACCCGGATGGCGTTCGCCATTGCGCTTGGTTGCACGGACATCGGCGTGGTTTTCTCCCATCGGCGCGGGGCACGGCAGTGCCCGGAACAATCGCCGCCCCGGCCCCGGCGGGATCGGCGAGTCGTGAACGCCGCCCCTTTGGAACCGGCGTGTGCCAACGTCAACCTGCCGCGCCGCCGCCAAGAGGATGGCTTGCAGGCAGGTTCGCCCCGCCCTATCGGACGACCATGTCCGAAACCCCGACCAAAGCAGACCTGTCCCGGATCGATGCCGCATTGGCGCGCATCGAACGCGCCGCCGCCGCGCGCACCGCAGCGACCGAGCAGCTGGCGCGCCGCCACGCCACCCTGCGCGACGGACTGGCCGAGGCGGTGACCGCGCTGGACAGCCTGATCGCGCGTCAGGCCGAGGCGGAGGGCCGCGACTGATGGGCCAGATATCGCTGACCGTCGCGGGCAAGACCCATATCGTCCAGTGCCGCGATGGCGAGGAAGGGCATCTGAAGATGCTGGCCGACCGGCTGAATGCCGAAGCCGATGTCGCCATCCGCGCATCGGGCGGCATCGCCAATGAGCGCACGCTGCTGCTGCTGGCGCTGATCATGGCGGACAAGCTGGTCGAGACGGAGCGTAACCCGCCCACCGGCCTGCCGCCCGCGCTGCTGGACCAGATTGCCGAGCGGCTGGAACGGATTGCCGAAGTGCTTGAGGAACCGGCGCCGACCCCCTAGATAGGATGATGGCGGGACTGCCCGGTGCGCGCTTTAGCGATTATCCCTGAGGCGATTAAATCTCCATGGGAGCTGTCCCTGTTCGGACCCTGGTCCGATGCATATGGCCCCCACCTGACGTTACTGGCGTCAGAGGATATTCAAGCAAACGGCCCATGGTGGTTCCGCCACCCCATCGGCAGCGGGCGGAGACCGGGATGACGATTGGCAAACGCGATCTGCGCGCCACGCTGCGCGATCGCCGCGACGGTTTCGTCGCCGCCTGCCCTTCCGCCATTGTCGCGCCGCACTGGATGATCGAGCAGATTCACCGCGACATGGTGGTCGCCGCCTATCGCGCGATCGGCAGCGAGGCGGGATGCGAGCTGCTGATCGAGGCGGCGATGGCCCGGCAGGCGCGGATCGCCCTGCCCCATGTCACCGGCCGTGCATCGCCCATCCGGTTCCTGTCCTGGGTGCCGGGCGACCCGCTGATCGAGGGGCCGTTCGGCCTGTTGCAGCCGGATGAGGGTGCACAAGAGGTGGAGCCGCAGATGATCCTCGCCCCGCTGATCGCGTTCGACGCCAGCCTGCACCGTCTGGGCCAGGGGGCCGGCCATTATGACCGCGCCTTTGCCCGATATCCCGATGCCATGCGCATCGGCGTCGCCTGGTCCGTGCAACAGGTGCCGGCCGTACCGACCGATCCATGGGACGTGCCGCTGCACGCCGTGGTGACCGAACAGGGATCGATCCGCCACCAGGAGATGGCCGAATGAACGACGACGACCTTCCCAGCTGGCGAAAGCCGGTCGGCGCCCTGTCGATCATCGGGATCATCCTGATCTGGATCGTGCTGATCGCCAGCCTGTCGGAGTATCTGGCGATGCTGTGGTGGCCGGTGCAGGCCGTATTTTACCTGATCGCGGGGATCGTCTGGATCCTGCCGCTGAAGCCGCTGCTCCGCTGGATGGAAACGGGCCGCTGGCGGTAGGAACAAGCGGCCCCCGCCCGGTTGGGGCGAGGGCCGATGCGCCTTACATATAGGTCATGCCGTAATGGCCATAGACCTGTTGCCCATAGGCACGGTCGAAGGCGGGTTCTTCATCCTCATAGGACGGCGCGCCTTCGATCTGGTCGCGGCTGACATTGACGACATAGCCGCCCTTTGCCGTGTCATAGGCCAGCGCCTGCCACGGCAGCGGGTAATGGCGGTGGCCGATGCCGAACAGGCCGCCAAAGGCGAGCACGGCATATTCGGCCTTGCCCGACACCTTGTCGACCATGAAGCGTTCGACATGGCCCAGCTTTTCGCCATCGGGACTGTAGACGGACGTCCCCTCGACCTTGTCCGAAGCAATAAGCTGCGACGTTTCGCGCGTATCGATATCCATCGGCTTCCCTCCTCGATGTTGCACGCCCGAACTGGCGTGATGATCAAGGAACCCGTGCAATGCCGACGGGTTGCGTGGCACCGCGCCGAAGCGGCAGGACGTTGTTTTCGGGGGATCGTGCGATGCGCCACCCAAGGGGGATGGCGCGAGTGACGGGGCTCGAACCCGCGACCTCCGGCGTGACAGGCCGGCGCTCTAACCAACTGAGCTACACCCGCATTCGCTTGCGAGAGCGCGGCCTCTAAGGGAGGGGCCGGGGCCTGTCAACCGTCCTGATCGACCGAATTGCGATCAATCGATCCGGGGGCCGTCGGAGGGCGCACCAGCATCCCGCGTTCGAACAGAAATCCCGCGATATCCGGCTTTCCAGCGGCGTTCAGCACCGTTTGAATGATGATCAGCAGCGGCACGGCCAGCAGCGCCCCGGTCAGCCCCCATACCCATCCCCAGAAACTGAGCGAGACGAGAATCAGTACCGGATGGATGGTCAGCCGGTGCCCGACGATCATCGGCGTCACCAGATTCGCCTCGATCAGATGGGCGCCGATCATGATCGCCGATGGCAGCAGCGCCCAGAACAGGTCATCAAAGGTCATCAGCCCGCCCAGCGCCAGCAGCGCGGCGGCAAGGATGGGGCCGAGATAGGGGATGTAGTTGAGCAGCGCGACGATCCCGCCCCACATCAACGGGGTCGGCATCCCGATCGCCCACAGGGCGGCCGCCACGGTCAGACCGAGCGACAGGTTGATGACGGTGATGGTGCCAAGATAGGCCGAGGTATCGTCGACGACATTCTGGATCACCCGCGCGGTCGCCATCGCGCCATCAAAGCTGCGCCGCGCCGTGATCGCGCGGGCGCGCAGCCGGCTCCACCCCGACAGCACGAAGTAGATGACGAGGATGGCAAAGAACATCTCGATCAGCGCGGACGGCGCGCTGGTGCCGACCAGATCGATCAGCGAGGTGGGCGGCGTGCCGACATTCGCCTGTGCCGTGCGGGCGGGCGCGGCGGCCACTTCGGCGATCAGGCGGTTCACGAACGCCTCCAGCTGGGCATAGGTGTCGATCACCGGTTTCACATTGGCCTGTATCCGGCCGATCCGGGCGGGAAGTTCGCGCACCCAGCCCGATGCCGGCACGACGATCGATGCCAGCGCGACATTGGCAATGGCCAGAAACAGCACCAGGCACAGGAACGCGGCAAGGCCGGACGGCACCCGCCGCCGTTCCAGCCATTCGAGCATCGGCACCAGCGCAACCGCGATCACCAGCGCGGCTGTGAGCGGCAGAAAGAAGGGCGCGCCCGCCTGCAATGCAAAGGGTGTCGCCAGCATCAGCCCCATGCCGGCGATCAGCGTCAGCGCGGCAAGCAGGCGATCCCGCCGGGTTTCGTCGCCCGCCAGTGGCGGCGGGGCCTGCACCGCTTTCGCGTCGCCATTGGTCGGGTCGGGCGGGGGCTGTGCAACCATGCCCCCATCCCTACCGCCATTCCCAGCGGCTGTAATCCCGATTAGCGTTGTGCGATGGCCGATCCCCTGATCCTGGTGCTGGACGCAGGCACCACCTCTACCCGCGCGCTGGTGTTCGATCCGCAAGGCGCAGTAGTCGCCAGCGCAGCGCATCCGGTTACCCAGCATTACCCGGCACCAGGCCGGGTGGAGCAGGATGCGGACGAGATCTGGCGCCTGACGCGCGATGCCGCCGAACGGGCCATCGCGGATGCGGGCGGGGCTGCGGGAATCGCGGCCATCGGCATCGCCAACCAGCGTGAGACGATCCTGTTCTGGGACCGCATCAGCGGCGCCCCGCTGGCCCCGGCCATTGTGTGGCAGGACCGGCGGACGGCCGCCACCTGTCGCCAGCTGATCGAGGCGGGCGAGGAACCCGGGGTGCAGGCGCGCACCGGCCTGCTGCTCGATCCGTATTTTTCGGCGACCAAGATCCGGTGGGCGCTGGACCACTGGCCCGCGGTGGCAGAGGCGGGCGAGCGGCTGGCCATCGGTACGGTGGAAAGCTGGCTGGTCTGGAAACTGACCGGCGGGGCGCATGTGACGGATGCGACCAATGCCTCTCGCACGCTGTTGATGGGGCTGGGATCGGGGGCGTGGGACGACGGGTTGGTCGACCTGTTCGGCGTGCCCCGCCGCGCGCTGCCCGCGATCATCGACAGTGCGGGCAGATGTGGCGAAACGCGGCTGTTCGGCGCGCCCATCCCGATTTGCGGGCTGGCCGGCGATCAGCAGGCGGCGGCCATCGGGCAGGCATGCCTGAAGGCGGGCGAGACCAAGGCGACATTCGGCACGGGCGCATTCATCCTGACGCATAGCGGGACGACGCCCCCGGTATCGCGGCACCGGCTGCTGTCCACCGTGGCGTGGCAGGTGGCGGGGACGCGCGCCTATGCGCTGGAAGGGTCGATCTTTGTCGCAGGCAGCCTGATCCAGTGGCTGCGCGACCAGATGGGCCTGATCGAGGCGTCGGCGCAGACCGCCGGGCTGGCCGCATCGGTCAGCGATACCGGCGGCGTCTACTGCGTGCCTGCCCTGTCCGGGCTGGGTGCGCCATGGTGGCGGCCGGAGGCGCGCGGCGCGATGACCGGCCTCAGCTTTGCCACGGGGCGCGCGCATCTGGTGCGGGCGGCGCTGGAGGCAATGGCGTATCAGGCGCACGACCTGAAACGCGCCTTTGCCGCCGATCATGCCGACTGGGCGACGATCCGCATCGATGGCGGCATGGCGTCAAACGACTGGATGGCGCAGGATCTGGCCGACATGCTGGCAGTGCCGGTCGAGCGGCCGGCGATGGTGGAGACGACGGCGCTGGGCGCGGCGATGCTGGCGGCGGTCGGCGCGGGGCTTTACCCGTCCTTGCCGGATGCGGCGGCGGCGATGCGCGGCACGGCCAGCCGGTTCACCCCGATGCTGGACGAGGAACGACGGCGGGAGCGGCTGACCGGATGGGCAGCGGCAGTACGGTCGGTGCTGGCCGATCCGGGCGGCAGCGCCCTGCCCTAATCCCCGCCCTCCTGCGTGCCGAGGCCAAGGGCATCGGCGACATCATCGAGGTCAGTGCCCCCAGGGACCAGTTGCCACACGCCGGGTTCCCGTCCGTTGATGACCGTCACCGCGCCGCGCGGACAGACGCCCAGACACTTGACCTCGACGATCCCCAGCCTGCCCTTGCGCCCCTTTCCGGTGCCAAGATGCTTGCGCAGCGCCTTGGCGAGCGGCTGGCGGCCCTTGTCGCCGAAGCCGCCGTCCAGCTTTTTCGAACATTTTGCGCAGACCAGGATGGCGTCCGACCAGTTGGCGCGAACCCGGTCCTTCACGGTGCGGGGCGCAGCTGACGCCGGTCCTCTGCCGCCTTCAGCACCTCGTACGCCGTCTGGATCGCCTGAAACCGCTTGGCCGCATCCGCATCGCCGGGGCACACATCGGGATGATTGGCCTTGGCCATCCGCCGCCACGCGACGCGCACCGCATCGAAATCGGCATCGGGATCGAGTTCGAGAACGGACAGCGCGCGCATTTCATCGCGGCTGCGCGTGCCATCGCCCGGACCGGACCAGGCGTAATGCGACGATTCGGCATAGCCATTGGCGGTGCGCCGTTCGGCCTCCTCCCGCTGGCGGGCCTCCGCCTCGTTCAGCCCCTCGAAGTAATTCCAGTTGCGGTTGTATTCCGCGGCGTGCTCTTCGCAGAAATACCAGCGGTCGGGCAAATTCGGTGCCTTTGGCGCGGGGCGGTCGCCCGGCCGGTCGCAACCGTCCCGGTCGCACAGGCGAACGGGCTTTGCCTCACGCGAGGAGCCATAACCGCGCCAGCGCGGAAATCCCCAGTCATTGGAGCGGGTGGATCGTACCATCTTGGCCCGCACATAGGCACGCGGGGCGGGATCGCCAAGCGATGTCCGGCCAAAGACATTTTATAGCGGTGCGTTATTTGACCGATAGCCCACCGCTATAATGCCGGGAATTGCAATCGCGGCGCTTGATCCGGGCATGGAATGCAATCATCCCATAAGGCCCCTTATTGCCGATGAGTGTTTATGTCGCAGAACCTCGCTTCCCTGGCTGAAAATTGGCGTCGGGACTTTCCCGCCTCCATCGTCGTTTTCCTGGTCGCGGTGCCGCTCTGCCTCGGCATTGCGCTGGCATCGGGTGCGCCGCTCTTTTCCGGACTGATCGCCGGGATCGTCGGCGGCATCGTCGTCGGTATCATTTCCAAATCCCCGCTGTCGGTCAGCGGCCCTGCGGCCGGCCTGACGGTGATCGTCCTGACGGCGATCGAATCGGTGCCCAGCTATCAGGCGTTCCTGCTGGCCGTGGTGCTGGCCGGCGTGCTTCAGATCGCGTTTTCCTTTACCAAGGGCGGCATTCTGGGTGAATTCGTGCCGACGTCGGTGACGACGGGCATGCTGGCCGCGATCGGCCTGATCCTGATCCTGAAGCAGATCCCGCATGCGCTCGGCTATGACGGCGATGTCGAGGGGGATTTCGCGTTCCTGCAGACGGACGGCATGAACACGTTGTCGACCATCTGGTACACGCTGGCGAACAGCATTCAGTGGGGCGCGGCGATCATCGCGCTGGTATCGCTGATATTCCTGTTCTGGTGGGATGCGAACAAGCCCAAGGACGGGATGCTGCGCCTGTTGCCCGGCCCGCTGGTCGTGGTGGTGTTCGCCGTCGTCGCCAATGCGGTGTTCGCATCGGCCGCACCCGGCCTGGTCATCGAAAAGACCCATCTGGTGCAGGTGCCGGTCGCCGGGTCGGTGGCCGAGTTCTTCAGCTTTTTCTCGTTCCCCGATTTCAGCGCGATCACCCTGCCCGCCGTGTGGACCGCCGCGGTCACGCTGGCGCTGGTCGCCAGCCTTGAATCGCTGTTGAGCGTCAAGGCGATCGACACGATCGATCCGGAACGGCGCACGACGGACAAGAACCGCGAATTGCTGGCACAAGGCAGCGGCAACCTGATTTCCGGACTGATCGGCGGCCTGCCGGTCACGTCAGTCATCGTCCGGTCGTCGGCCAATGTCGATTCGAACGCCAATTCCAAGCTGTCGACGATCCTGCACGGCTTTTGGTTGCTGCTCAGCGTCGTCGTCATTCCGACGATCATCAACCTGATCCCGCTGTCGGTGCTGGCCGCGATCCTGATCCAGACGGGATACAAGCTGAACAAGCCGGCGCTGTACGTGAAGTTCTGGAAACTGGGCTGGGCGCAGTTCATCCCGTTCTTTGCCACCGTCGCAGCGATCCTGTTTACCGACCTGCTGAAGGGGATTGCCGTCGGTCTGGCCATCGGTTTCGCCTTTGTCATCGCGCGCAATTTCCGCCCGGCCGTCACCTATGTCGATGACGAGCATGGCAATGTGCTGGTCCGCGCCCGCCGCAACCTGTATTTCATCCACAAGTACGAATTGCAGAAGGCGTTCGACCGGGTGCCCGACGGTGCCAATGTCATCATCGACCTGACCGCCGCAGATTTCGTCGATCCCGATAATATCGATATCATCAACGGGTTCAGCGAGGGCGCGCGGTTCCGCAATATCGACCTGTTCGTGCGCGGCGACACGCCGCGACGCGCCGGCCCGCAGATCAAGGCCGAACCCAAGGACGTGGTGTACGCATGAGAACCTATCATCAGCTGATCCTCGCCAATCGTGCCTGGTCGCAGGAACTGACCGAGCAGGATCCCGATTATTTCCTGCGTCAGACCGAGGGCCAGAAGCCCGACGTGCTGTGGATCGGCTGTTCCGACAGCCGCGTGTCGCCGGAACAGATCACGCGGACGCAGCCGGGCGAATTGTTCATCCACCGGAACATCGCCAATCTGGTCCATACGACCGACGACAATTTCATGTCCGTCCTGCAATTCGCGGTCACGGTGCTGAAGGTCGGGCATATCATCATCTGTGGCCATTATGGCTGTGGCGGCCTGCACGCGACGCTGAACGGTGCGCCCGACGGTCATATCGGCGAATGGCTGAAGAATGCGGCGGACGTCCATGCCAATCACCGGCACGAAATCGATAGCGAGCCGGATGCCGAGGCCAAGCTGAACCGCCTGGTCGAATGCAATGTCCGCGATCAGCTGGTCGATCTGGCCCGCACGGATATCGTGCAGGCGGCGTTCGCATCGGGCCAGCGGCTGCATCTGCACGGCTGGGTCTATGACCTGCGCGACGGGCTGATCAAGCCGCTGCTGGACATTGAGGCGGATACCAACCTGGACACGCTGGGCGCGCCGGACCGGGTGCTGTCGCCGGCGGCGTAAAAGGCGTCAGAGGGCCTGTAAGCCGGGTTCTGTCCACCCCTTTCGGGGATGGGCGGCCATTCCTCTAGGACGACGCTTGCGCGCCGCCTCAAGCAACCAACCCGGACGCCGGGCCGGAACGAGGCCCATATGGCGTCCCTATTCGGTCTTGCTCCCGATGGGGTTTGCCGTGCCGCCCCCGTTGCCGGGCGCGCGGTGCGCTCTTGCCGCACCCTTTCACCGTGACGCTGCCGAAGCATCGGGGCCGAAGCCCCTGCGCCGTCTGCTCTCTGTGGCACTTTCCCTGACCCCGGCTGAAAGCCGGTGCCGCCGGGCGTTACCCGGCATCGCCGTTCCGTGGAGCCCGGACTTTCCTCGCCCCCCGCAATGCGGAGGCCGCGGCCGCCCGGCCCTCTGACGCGGCCTTCCCTAATCGTCTCCCTGCGGTTTGGGAAGCAGCAGCGCGAGCAGGATCATTCGGCATTCGGCATCGATGATCCCGTCGATCATTTCCGGCCTGAACCGCCGCTGAAACGCGGTCACAGCCGCTTCTGCATCGCTGACGTCATAGCCGAACCGTTCCAGCGCCAGCAGGAATCCGCCATCGGGCCAGCCGGGATCGACCAGATTGCGCGTCGGACGCGGCAGCGCCAGCCGCAGCCGGGCGAGCTTGCCCCAGGGAAACAGCTCGCCCGGATCCTGTTTGCGGGCAGGCGCAATGTCGGAATGGCCGACGATATTGCCGCGCGTGATTTCGTGCCGATCCTTGATCGCGTGGACAAGGCGGATGACCGATGCGACCTGTTCGTCGGGAAAGGGGCGATAGCCGAATTCATGCCCCGGATTGACGATTTCGATGCCAATGCTGGCGCTGTTCACGTCCGTCACGCCGCGCCAGTGCGATCGGCCGGCGTGCCAGGCGCGCTTTTCCTCATCAACCAAGCGATGGATGCGGCCATCCTCCTCGACCAGATAATGGGCCGACACCTGAGCATCCGGATCGCGCAGCCGGGCCAGCGCACCGGCAGCATCGGGCATTCCGGTATAGTGCAGCACGATCATCGTGATCGGCAGCAGCCGGTCGTTGAAGTTGGGCGACGGCGATTCAATCCAGTCCATGACGCAGCACATTCCCCTCAGGCACAGGGGGATGCGGTGCCGGTGCCGAAAAGGCAAGTCAGGCCGGGCGACGCTCGTAATAGCCGCGATGGCGGCGGCTGGGCACCAGCGCGTCGGTCTGACCGATCACGGTTTCGCCCGCGCCAAGGACAAGCAGGCCATCGGGACGCAGCGCATCGGCCAGGCGATCGAACACCCGCTGGCGAAGGTCCGGCGCGAAATAGATGAGGAGGTTGCGGCACAGGATCAGGTCGAACCGCCCGGCCGGCGGCTCGTCGGTCACCACATGATGCTGGCGATAGCGGATCCGGGCAACGAGTTCGGGATTGGCGTGCCATTCCTGATCCGTGTCGCCTTCGCTGAACCACTGCATCAACCGGCGGATCGGCAGGCCGCGCTGCACCTCGAACTGGGTATAGCGCCCCTCCCGCGCGCGATCGATCGCCACCGATGACACGTCGGTGCCGGTAATTTCCGGAAAGCGGGACCCGGACAGGTCGGGATGATCGGCAAACAGCATCGCCAGCGACAGCGGCTCCTGACCATAGGAGCAGCCGACCGACCAGATGCGCAGCCGTCGTTCCGGAAACGCGCGCGCCCGTTCGGCCACCGCCTCGACCAGATGTTCGAACAGCGGGCCATCGCGGAAGAAGGAGGTTTCGTGGTTCAGCAATGCCTCCACCACCGCATCGCCGACCGAGCGCGGCCCGGTGGACACGGCAAGGGCAAGCTGATCCAGCGTGGTCACGCCGTGATCGCGCATCACCGGTTTCAGCGCGGTTTCGATGCGCCACACGCGCCCCTGCGCAATCTGCTGGCCCGTTCGCTGTTCCAGCAGGTTGGTGATGGTCGAGATCGACCGGACCGAGGCGATGGGCGATTGGATCATCGTTGCGCTGCCCGCCGACGGGCGACCATGCGCCCGATCTCTTCGGGCGGCAGGACCAGGCGGGCCAGCCCGGCCTGAACCGCCGATCCCGGCATGCCCCATACGACCGAACTTGCCTGATCCTGAGCGATGAGTCGTCCGCCGCGCGTCACCAGCTCCTTTGCCCCGCGCGTCCCGTCCCGGCCCATGCCGCTGAGCAGAACGGCGAGCGCGCGGTCGCCATAGACATCGCCGACCGACTGGAACATCGGATCGACCGACGGCATGCAGCCGCTGGGCGCCGGTGCGGTCGACAGGCGGATGGAAACGCCATCCGCCATCTTTACACATTCGATATGGGCATTGCCCGGCGCGATCACGATGCGGCCCGGCCGCACGCGCAGGTGATCGCACGCCACCTCGCACGGGCGGCCGGCCATCACCGCGATTTGCGCGGCGAAATAGGTCATGAAGCTTTCGGGCAGATGCTGGGTGATCAGGATGGGGGCATCCATGCTTGGCGGGATTTCGCGCAGCATCCCGCTGAGCGCGTGAATGCCGCCGGTCGATGCACCGATGGCCACCACGTCGAACTGTCCGATCGCGTTGGGTGGCAGGGGCAGCACGGCATCGGGTGCCGCCGCGTCAACCGGCGCGGGATCAGCCAGGCGAACCAGTTTTTCGGCCAGTTGTTCGGCAAAACGGCTGCCGATGCTGCCCAGGCCCGGCTTGACCAGCGTGTCGGCCGCGCCCAGCGCCAGCGCCTGAAGCGACGATGCAGCGCCGTCCGATGCGGCGGACGAGACGATCAGCACCCGCGCGCCAACGCCCGCATCGATCAGCCGGGGCAAGGCGGCCAGTCCGCTGATACCGGGCAGTTCGAGGTCGAGCAGGATGATGTCGACGGTATTCTGCGCCAGGAATTGCAGGGCACGCGCCGCATCCGGCACCGCGCCGGCGATGACGAAGTCCGGCAGGCTTTGCACCAGCCGTTCGATCACCGATCGCGCGACAACCGAATCATCGACGATCAAAACGCGCCGAAGCGTGGCCGAAGCGTCCGGTTCTGGAGCCTTCAAGGGTGTGGGCGGGTGCATTGCCGTGCGTTGCCGGAAAAGGCGATCAGGCCATGCCGACGATCTGAAGCTTGCTTTGCAACGTGTCGCGGTCGAACGGTTTCATGACATATTCGTCGGCCCCCGCCTCGATCGCGGCGCGGATATAGGCCATGCCGTTTTCGGTGGTGCAGAACACGACCTTGGGCTTTTGGGCGAGGCCGCTTTCCTTGAGCGCGCGCAGGAAATCCATGCCGCTCATGATCGGCATGTTCCAATCGAGCAGGATCACGTCCGGCGGCGTGGCCATGCAGGATTCCAGCGCCTCGCGCCCGTCCCCGGCCTCGCGCACCGTAAAGTTCAGCGTCTCGAGGATATGCCGGGCGACCTTGCGGATCACCTTGGAATCGTCGACCACCAGACAGGTCTTCATGCGTCGCTTCCCGTATACTTATCGGTCAATTCTTGTGGCACGCCGGGAGTAACCACGACGTTAATCGCCAGATGCCGCACTTCAGGCGGCAAGCGCGTGACTGGGCACCAGCGCGGCCAGGTTGATCACCAGCACCGGTTCGCCCGAATGATCGATGACGCCGGTTGCCGCACGGCTCCATTCCCCCGCAATCGGAAGCGCGGCGTTGAGCGCGGTCATCGCCAGCGGCACGATATCGTCCAGGGCATCGACCAGCATCGCATAGTGGTGATTGTCGTACCGGATGATGATCGCCCGTCGCGATTCAGTGACACCGGCCAGACCAAGCGCCACGCGGCTGTCGATGACGGTCACCACCCGGCTGCGCAGGGCAGCAAGGCCGCAGACGCCGGCCGGGGCGCAGGGCACCGGGGTGATATCGCCAAGATCGACCACCGATTCCACCTGGTCGGAATCGATCGCGACGGTGCGGCCATCAAGCTGGGCCAGCAGGTAAAGCCGTTCGTTCATCACGCCCCCTTTCGCCGCAGCGACTGTTTCACGGCAGCGACCACGGCTTCGCGGTCGTAACGCCAGACGCTTTCGGGCCGCGCCGGATCGGGTTCGGGCGCAGCGCGAAGCGTGACGACCGTTTGCGCCGGACCATCGGCGGGCACGGGGGTGTCGTCGGACAGGATCAACAGGTCCGCCCGCTCTCCACCGCGCAGCCGCTGGGTCACGCGAAAGCCCATCCCCTCGATGATCGGCCGCAGAAAGGTCTGCGTCCAGCCGGAGGCATCGTCGCCGATCAGGCACAGCGGCTGAACGGCGGCCGCCGGATGGTGATGATCGCCATGCGTGGCGAACAGCCAGATCAGGTCGAGCAGTTCGGTCGGTTCGCCATCGACCAGAGTGACGCCAGCCACATGGCCCGGCGCAGCAGCCGGGACCAGCGGTTCAGTGACCTGCACGATGTCCACGCTTTCGCGGACAGCATAGCCGATTTCAGTTGCGCCGTCATGGAGCCGAAGGACGCTGACCCGATCCAGCCCGTCGACCGGCGCAACCGTGGCCAGCGGGATGATGGTGCCGTCGATCGTCATGCGCAGCCGCCCGGCGCTTTCGCGGATGGCATCGGTCGTCACCTGTTCGACCCGGTCGACGGCGGCCAGCGGGACGATGCGGCGGGCGCCGTCCAGATCGTGGATCAGCAGCGCCGGATAGCCCCGCTCCCCAGCATCGTCATCGGCAGCACCGTCGGAATCTGCCATGACCGTTCCGCTGCCGGCGACCCCCGCCGCAGCGGCAATCCCGGCACAGTCGAGGATCAACATCGGCACGCCATTGTCGGGCAGCGTCTGTCCGGCGAACAGACCGCAGGCCATGATCGCGGGCGCCGCAGGTTTGATGACCAGTTCTTCGTTGTCGAGCACGGAATCGACCGCCACGACATAGCTGGTGGTCCCGACGCTGACGATCACCAGCTTGCCATCGCCATCCATCCGCCCAGTGCAGTTCAGGCCGAGCATCGCACACAGATTGACGAGCGGCAGGCGGCGGCCGCGCACCGTTGCTACATCCTGATCGCCCAGCCGGTCGATGCGGATGGTGTCGCCGCGCAGCATGACGATTTCCTCGATCGTCTGGCGCGGCATGGCGAACCGCTGACCGCCGAGGCCCACGACGATGGTCGGGATGATGGACAGGGTGAGCGGCACATGGATCGACACGCGCAGGCCGTGGCCGGGCATATTGTCGAGGAGGATGCGGCCGCCAATCTGTTCGATACAGGCGCGCACCACGTCCATGCCGACCCCGCGGCCGGAAATTTCGGTCACCTCGTCCTTGGTCGACAGACCGGGTTCGAAGATCAGTTCGAGCCGTTCACGCGGCGACAGCGCGCGCAGTTCGCTTTCGCTGCGCCCGGCCCGGACCAGCTTGGCGATCAGCCGTTCGGGGTCGATGCCGCGACCGTCATCGGCAATGTCGATCACGATCTGGTTGCCGGACTGACGGGCGGAGACGGTCAACCGGCCGTTCTCGCGCTTGCCGGCGGCGCGGCGTTCCATCGGCGATTCAATGCCATGGTCGATGGCGTTGCGGATGATGTGGACCAGCGGATCGCGCATCAGCTCGATCATCTCGCGGTCCAGCTCGACCTCCGACCCCTCGACATTCAGCGTCACCGACTTGGCGCAGGCAGCCGCCGTGTCGCGCACCATGCGTGGCAGCGGCGAAAACAGCGCCTCCACCTTCTGCATCCGGGTGCGCGTCACGGTGTCGCGCATTTCGGCCACGGTGGCGGACAGCCGCTCCAGCGATGCCTCGATCGCCGGATCAACGTCATGGTCGCGCAGCCGCCGGGCAAGTTCGTTGCGGGCCAGCACCATGTCCGACATGCCGCTCATCATCCGGTCGAGCAGATCGACGTTGAGCCGGACCGAGCGCGCGGCAGAGCGAAAGCCCTGAACCACCGGGATGGCGGGCGGCTGCGGACCGATTCCCCCTTCGGCCAGGGCAGCGATCAGCAGGTCTTCGCCGGAATCGTCCAGCGCAGCGCCAGCATCGATCGCCTCGACAATCTCTCCGATCCGGTCGACCACCGACAGCACGGCGTTGACCAGCGAGGGGTCCGGCCGCCGCTTGCCATCGCGCACATCGGCCAGCACGTCCTCTGCCGCATGGCTCAGCCGGGCAAGACGGGGCAGATCCAGGAACCCGCAGCTTCCCTTGACCGTGTGGACAAAGCGGAAAATGGCATCCAGCCGGGCACGATCATCGGGATTGGCTTCCCACGCGATGATTTCCCCGGAAAGCGATTCAAGCGTTTCCCGGGTCTCGGCGATGAATTCTACGAGCAGATCGTCCATTGGTCCCCGCGGCGGATTTGCGGCACTACCATGGACGGGAGAGGGTTAATTCCGCGTTATGCGGCGTGCAGCGATGCCCCGAACAGCAGCACATCGGCGTCGGCGGGCGAAATCATCACGGTGCCGCCCGCATCGCTGACCAGATGCCGGACCAGATGCGCAGCGGCCGCGCGCGGCGTCACCGCTTCCACTGGTTCCCCGGACAGGACGGCGCGCAGTTCGCTGTCCAGGACGATGCGGTCACCCGTCGCGCGCACCACGATTTCCACCTGCTCCCGCTCGATTTCCGCGCCGATATCCAACTGGCCGCCGCGGATCAGGGCATCGCCGCCGATCAGCGCGAGGTTCAGCATCACCTTGACCGCCACCTTGGGCAGGCTCTGCGCGTCGATCATCCAGCCGATGGTCAGCCGCTTGTGATCGGAAAACAGCCCCTCCAGCGCCTGTTTCGCCTCTCGCACATCGACCGAGTCGCCAAAGCCGCCAGCCGCGCCGAACGCCAGGCGAAAGAATTTCAGTTTGTTGGCCGATGCCCGCGCGCTGTCGCTGAGCAGTTCCATGCAGCGCGCCCGCATCTCCGGGTCCGTCTCGTCGGCCAGCAGTTCCAGACCGTTGTTGAGTGCGCCGACCGGCGACAGCAGGTCATGGCAAAGGCGCGAACAAAGCAGGCTGGCGAAATCGGTGGCGCTGATGTTCAAGACTGGCAAACTCCTGATCCCCTTGACCGTCCTTAGTCCGCCGTGCGCCTGAATCGCAAGCGATCAGGCCAGTTCGATGGTCACGGGATCGAAGCGGCCATGCACGGTGCCGCCATTCAACGCGCGCCAGGCCGCCACCCCGCCCGCCCCCACGATCAGCCACAGCCGGCCGTCGGGAACAGCCATCGCGGCATCCGTTGGCGACGGTGCCGCATCGCCGCCGGGATGGGAATGCCACCAGCCGATGAGGACCGGCCCACCCGCCCGCTCGGCACGATAAGCGGCGATCAGCGCGGCGGGATCGATTTCGAAATGGCGATGCGGTTCGGCGGCCACATTCGGCGTTGCGGACCATGCGGTCACGCGATCGACGCTGCCGAACAAAAGCCCGCACGCCTCATCGGGCGCGGCCATAGCCGATTCGTGAACGATCGCGTTCACTATCATCCTTGAAATGGCGATTTTCGATCCCATATCGCGCTCACAATGGATCGGGGGATCTCCACTCTTCAAGCACGCATTTCGGCAGACGCCGATGGATGGCGGCTGGACCGCGCTTTGGCGGACGCCCTGCCCACCTTGTCGCGCGAACGGTTGAAGACGCTGATTGCCGCCGGTGCGGTGATCGGACCCGATGGCCCGGTCCGCGATGCCAAGCGCAAGGCGGCGGCCGGCACGCCCTTTTCGGTGACCATACCCGACCCCGCACCCGCCCATAACGAGGCGCAGGCCATTGCCCTGAACGTCGTGTTCGAGGACGAGCACCTGATCGTGATCGACAAGCAGGCGGGGCTGGTCGTGCACCCGGCGGCGGGCAATCCCGACGGCACGCTGGTCAACGCGCTGCTCCATCATTGCGGGGGATCGCTGTCCGGCATCGGCGGCGTCGCGCGGCCGGGGATCGTGCACCGCATCGACAAGGATACCAGCGGCCTGATGGTGGCGGCAAAGACCGACCGGGCGCATGTCGGCCTGGCCAAGCAGTTCAAGGACCATTCAATCGACCGGCGCTATCTGGCGGTCGTGAACGGTGTACCCAAGGCGGCGGCCGGGACGGTCGATGCGCCGCTGGCGCGATCGCCGGTCAATCGCAAGAAGGTGGCCATCGTGGCCAGCGGCAAGCGGGCGGTGACGCATTGGCGGATGATCCGGCCGCTGGATCATGCAGGGCTGGTCGAATGTCGGCTGGAAACCGGGCGGACGCATCAGGTTCGGGTCCACATGGCATCGCTCGGCCACGCGCTGATCGGCGATCCGGTGTATGGCCGGGCGGGTGGCCGGCATCATCGGATGCTGGAAACCATCGGTTTCAGGCGTCAGGCCTTGCACGCAGCGCGGTTGGGGTTCATTCATCCTGTCACAAAGAACGCTTTGTCGTTCGATAGCGATGCTCCCGCTGACATTCAGGAACTGATCGTTCATCTTGGCGGTTGAAATTCAATACGGCTGAAGAGGCAGGTGGCGCGAAGATCGCGGACCTGCCCTAATCCGGCGGAAAGGGAGTCCTGGTTATGGCAAAATCGAGCAATGTCCCGGCGACGATCCCGGCGCTTGGCGGCGAGGCGAGCCTGAGCCGCTATCTGTCGGAGATCAAGAAATTCCCGATCCTGGCGCCCGAGCAGGAATATATGCTCGCCAAGCGGTTTCAGGAGCATGGCGATCCAGAGGCGGCGGCGCAGCTGGTGACCAGCCACCTGCGGCTGGTGGCCAAGATTGCCATGGGGTATCGCGGCTATGGTCTGCCGGTCAGCGAGCTGATTTCCGAAGGGAATATCGGGCTGATGCAGGGCGTGAAGAAGTTCGAGCCCGACCGGGGTTTCCGCCTCGCAACCTATGCCATGTGGTGGATCCGCGCGAGCATTCAGGAGTTCATCCTGCGGTCGTGGAGCCTGGTCAAGATGGGCACCACGGCGGCGCAGAAGAAGCTGTTCTTCAACCTGCGCCGGATGAAGGCCAAGCTGGACGCGTTCGAGGACGGCGATCTGCGGCCCGAGGACGTGGCCAAGATCGCGCACGACCTGGGCGTGACCGAGGAGGAAGTAACCTCCATGAACCGCCGCATGGCGATGGGCGGGGATACCTCGCTCAACGTGTCGATGCGCGACGATTCCGAAAGCCAGTGGCAGGATTGGCTGGCCGATGAAGGTCCGTTGCAGGACGAGCGGGTCGCCGAAGCGCAGGAGGCGGATGTTCGCCACGCGCTGCTGATCGAGGCGATGGACGACCTGAACGAGCGCGAGCGGCACATCCTGACCGAGCGGCGGCTGACCGACGATCCCAAGACGCTGGAAGAGCTGAGCCAGGTTTATAACGTCAGCCGCGAGCGGGTTCGCCAGATCGAGGTACGCGCGTTCGAAAAGCTGCAAAAGGCGATGATGCGGCTGGCCGGGGAGCGGCGGCTGATCACCGCCTGACGCCCGTCAACCGATAACCCGGACGATACCGGCCGGCTGTTCCAGTCCCGCATTCGCGGTCGGAAACAGCCGGCCGTTTTGTTGTGCGGCGGATCGGTCAGGCAGCCGTCGCAGGACTGGCGGCCGGAGTAGCGGGCCTGGCCAGCTTTGCCGGTCCGTTCAGCCAACGGTCGATGGGGCCACCCCGGATCAGCCAGCGATAGCTGACCAGCAACAGCGCCATGCTGCCCGCCGACGCGATCAGATATTTGACCAAAGGCGGCAATGGCAGCGGCAGCATCAGGATGGGCAACAGCAGCGCCGGGATCATATGGGCGATATAGACCCAGTAGGAGCTGGCCGACAGGAACCGTACGACCGGGCCGGGCCGCCGGGCAAAGCGAAGCGCGGCGGACAGGCCGGCCAGCGATACGGTCCACGACAGGACGCCGAACGCGAGCGCATAGGGCAGCCGTTCCAGCTTTCGCGACGTCCAGATGTCGATCGGCCAGGTCCACACGACCGCAAAATAGAGCGGCAGCATCAGTAGCGCGCCCGCCAGCAGCCAGGCCCAGCGCCGCGCCAGCACGCCCAGCAATTCGGGCTGGCGATGGCAGTACCAGCCATACAGATAGGCAGCACCAAAGGCGACCAGCACATGCACGCTGGGCACCAGGGTCGATGGCGGGATTGAGGTCATCGGGTCCCACCCGCGGAACAGCGTCATCGCCGCCGCGATCGGCAGGCCGAACAGCAGCGGCGTGATCCAGCTGTTCACGGCCAGCGCCATCCAGCGGTCGATCCACGCCGGGATGGTCGACCGGACCCGCACCAGCGCAACGGTCAGCGCATAGAAAATCGCGATGACGTACAGAAACCACAAATGGGTCAGCGGAAACTGGATGACGGGATTGAAGCCGTCGGCAACCCCCGTGCCATACCGGGTGATGGCGCGGTCGCCCAACCGCCAGATGAACGGCACCACCGCATAATAGCCAAGGCCGAACACGATCAGGGGCAGGACGATGCGGATCAGCCGGTCGCGGATGAAAAACGCCTCCCCCTTTCCCACGAACAGGGCACGTGCGGCAAACCCGCTGATCAGGAAAAAGGTGATCATGATCGACAGCTGCGCCAGGAAAACCTGAAGCGCGACGATCATGTCGAACCCGTCATACGCCGCCCAGACGGGCAGCGAGATATAGGTCATGCCGACATGGGCCATGACGACCAGGATGACGAGGACGATCCGGGCAACGTCCAGCCCGTACAGGCGCTGGGGCGCGGCGGCGGTCATGCGTTGCCCTGCGAACCGGCGGCGGCGACCGGCGCCGCCTGAGCCGTGCCGCGACGGCGGAACAGCGGGCGGGCATTGGCATCGAAGCGTTCGCGATAGTGGGGATGCTCGGTGCCCATCATCCGGTCCCACCAGGTGAACCACAGCCCGAAATTGTAGCGCCCCTCGCTGTGATGCAGGTCGTGATGCGTCGTCGTGGCAAACCATTGCGTGATGCGGCCGCGCGCAAAGCCGGGCCAGGCCAGTTCATATCCGGAATGGCCGAACGCGTTGTGGATCACCTGATGCGCCACGAAAAACCCGACATTTTCGGGCGCCGTCGGCACCAGCAGCACCCAAAGCGGCACGAAACCGACCTGAACCGCAGCCTCGATCGGCGAGAAGGCATAGCTGGCCAGCGCGGTCGGCGCCTTGGACTGATGATGGGTCAGGTGAACGGTGCGGAACAGCCGCCGTCCGTGCATCATCCGGTGGGTCCAGTAGAAATAAGTGTCATGACCAATGGCCATGGCGATCTGAAACAGGATCGTCGCACCGACAGACAGCTGAAAGGACCGCCAAGTCAGCACGCCCGTGTACAGGCCGACGATGGTCAGCGTGATGACCCCGGCAAAGACGACGCAGGAAACCAGCGATGCTGCAATCTCGCGGCGAACATCCTTGAACTTCAGTGGCTTGTCCTGAATCTTGCGCGGTGCCAGCCAGCGGGACAGCGCCAGAAAGGCCAGGAACATCCCCCCCGCCACCAGCAGATAGCGCACCGTTTCGCCCAGCGTAATGACGCCGAACCAGGTCAGATAGAAATTCAGATCCATCGAAATCCCCCAATTTCGCAGTGCATCATACGCATATTTCAGCCATTTCGCACGCAGTTTTCCCGGGTTTACGGCGCGCCCTGGTGCCGCTGTTTGGGTCAGTTTGCCGGTGACGAGCGTGCCCGGCCGCGTTATGAGCGGGATGTGGGACGGGTGGCGCAACAGCGATGGTTCGGGCGATTGCTCCGCTGGATCGGGATGGCCATTGGCGCCTTCGTCGCGCTGTCCCTGCTGATGGTCGTCATCTATCGCTTTGTCCCCGTCCCGATCACCTGGACGATGATCGGCGATGCACTGGCCGGGCATGGGGTGGAAAAGCAGTGGCGATCGCTGGACCGCATCGACCGCGACATGGCGCGCGCGGTGATCGCTGGCGAAGACGCGCGCTTCTGTTCGCATTACGGGTTTGATTACAAGGCGATTGCTGCTGCGGCGGCACGCAACGCAACCGGCCGGGGCGTCCTGCGCGGTGGATCGACGATCAGTCAGCAGACCGCCAAGAACGTGTTCCTGTGGCAGGGCGGCGGCCTGTTTCGCAAGGCGCTGGAGGCGTGGTTCACGCTGCTGATCGAAACGATCTGGGGCAAGCAGCGGATCATGGAAGTCTATCTGAACGTCGCGGAAACCGGCATCGGCACCTATGGCGTCGAAGCGGGGGCGCGGCGATATTTCAAGCATGGTGCCGACCGGTTGAGCCGGACCGAGGCGGCACGCATTGCCGCCGTCCTGCCGCTGCCCAAAAAACGGCCGGGCAGCGCGCCCAGCGGCTGGACCCGCCGGTATGGCAACCGGATCGCGGCGCGAATCGGCGTGGTCGCGAACGAGGGCATGGATTCCTGCCTGCGGTGACGCTTTGCCGGGCGGCATTGGCGGCGATGCTGGCATGGGCCGCACCGTCCGTCGCGCAAGACCCGCCCGAGCCGCCAAGCGGGGAGGCGGTACTGGCCGAACTGAACCGGATGCGTTCCGATCCCGGGCGATATGGCGATGCGATTGGCGAGCGCGCCCGCTGGTTCGTGGATGCGCGCGTCTATCGCCCGCCCGGCGATCCGGTCGGCATCCTGACGCTCGAAGGGCCAGCGGCGGTGCGCGAAGCGGCGGATGCCCTGCGCCGGGTGACGCCGATGCCGCTGCTGTCGCCGTCGCCAAAACTGAATGCAGGCGCGATGCAGCTTGCCCGCGAACAGGCGGCAAGCGGCGCGATCGGCCATCGCGACCGGATGGGGCGCGGGCCGGGCGAACGGGTTAGGGCACTGGGCGGCGATATCTTTGTCGCCGAAGTGATCAGCTATGGCCATGTCAGCGCGCGCGACGTGATCATGGCGCTATTGATCGATGATGGGGTCGGTCGCCGCGGGCACCGGGTCACACTGCTGGATCGGCAGAACCGGTTTGCGGGCGTCGGCTGCGCGCCGCACAGCCGGTATCGTATCGTCTGCGTAATCGACCTGTCGAGCGGGCGGGACGGCCAGTACGTCCCGCCCGGTCCGTAAGGGTTATTCGCCGGGCACGGCCTTTTCGATGGCGTCACCCGCCTTGTCGGCGGCGTCTCCGACCGATTTGGCGGCTTCGGTGACTGCTTCGGTCTTTGCAGATTCCTGGTTGTTCTGATTGATCAGATAGAACGCGCCGATCACGACCGCCAGCAGCAGCGCGATGCCGATCAGGATCGTGCCGCCGCCGCCGCGCTTTTCGATCACCGTCGTATGCGTCGGCTGCGGATTCGTCTGATTATCCATGATGTTCCCTCCTTGTTGATGGAGGTTGCAACATCCGGCAAACCGTTATGGTTCCTTCGATCAGAAGGGCAGCTTGAAACCCGGCGGCAACGGGATGCCCGCGCTGAGTTTCGACATTTCGCCCTGTGCCGCCGCATCCGCCTTTGCTCGCGCGTCGTTCATGGCGGCGGTGATCAGATCCTCCAGCATGGTCTTTTCGGTCGGGGCCAGCAGCGAATCGTCGATGTCGATGCCGATGATGCGGCCCTTTGCACTGGCGCGCACCTTAACGAGGCCGCCACCGGCGGCGCCCTCAACCTCGATCCCGTCCAGATTAGCCTGCGCCTTTTCCAGTTCGTTCTGGACGTTCTGCGCCATGGCCATGATGTCTTCGAGCGATTTCATACTTCACCTGTCCATCCGATTTGCGGTCAATCGACCAGCTTTGCCCCCGGAAACGCCGCCATCGCCGCCGCAACCAGCGGCGATGCCAGGATGGCCGCCCGCCGGGCGTCGGCCGCCTGCTCCTCCTGCTCCCGCAATGTGGGGTCTCCCTCTGCCGCGACAAGCGTCACCGACCATGCAGTCGATGTGCTGTCGCGCAATGCACGGGTCAGTTCGCCGACCAGTTCGGCGGGCAGCGGGCGGGCGCTGCTGATTTCCAGCGCGGGCGGCGCATAGCGGACCGGGCGCAACAGGTTGCGAACCTGTGCCGCGATCTGGCCAAAACCGCGATCGGTGAGGAGGTCGACCATGTCGGCCAGCGTCGCCGGCAAGGGAGGCATTGCCGGATCGGTGGCGGCAGTAGCGGCAGCGGCAGGTGCCGGTTCGGCCGCGCGGGCCGATGGTGCGGCGGCGGCGGCGGGCACGGCTGGCGCCTCGGCCGGCAGGGTGACCTCTCCGCCCCGGATCATCCGAGCCAGCGTGCCGGGATCGGGCAGTTCGGCGGCATGGACGATCCGCAGCAGCGCCATTTCGCACGCCTCGATCGGCAGGGCGGCGCGCGTCACCTCGTCATGCGCGCGCAGCAACAGCTGCCACAGCCGGTGGAGCCGGGCATGGGTCAGGCCTGCCGCCCATTCCTCCAGCGCGGCCTGTTCCTCCGCCGAACGGGCAACGCCGCTGTCCGCGCCGATCTTGGTCAGCGTAACGGCGTGCACCGTTTCCAGAAGGGTGCGCAGCACGGCGAGCGGATCGACGCCCAGATCATATTGCCCGCGAAGGCCGGCCAGCGCGGCCTGCGCATCGCCGGCCAAGAGGTGCCCCAGCAGTGCGCGGATCGCCCCGCGATCGGACAGGCCCAGCATCTGGCGAACCGCCTCTGCCGACACGCCGCCGCCCTCCATCCCGGCATGGGCAATCGCCTGATCCAGGATCGACAGGCCGTCGCGCGCCGACCCCTCGGCTGCGCGGGCGATCAGGCCCAGCGCCTCCGGCTCCGCCTCGAACCCCTCGGCCGCGGTGACCTTTTGAAAATGTTCGGCCAGCAATTCCGCGGGAATCCGGCGCAGGTCGAACCGCTGGCACCGCGACAGGACGGTGACCGGCACCTTGTCAACTTCTGTAGTTGCAAAAAGAAACTTAACCCGTGACGGCGGCTCCTCAAGTGTTTTCAAAAGAGCGTTAAACGCTTCTTTTGTCATCATGTGGACTTCATCAATAATGTAGACAAGAAATCGAGCTATATTTGGCCCGGTGCGTACTATGTTTATGACTTCTCGAACCCCGTCGATGCCCCGATTACTCGCCGCATCCATCTCAATAACATCCATATCACGACCTGCCGCAATATTGATGCAATGACTGCACACCCCGCACGGGTCGATGGTCGGCCCGCCCTGCCCGTCCGGGCCGACGCAGTTCAGCGCCTTTGCGATCAGCCGCGCCGTCGATGTCTTGCCGACCCCGCGAACGCCGGTCAGCAGAAAGGCATGAGCCAGCCGGTCGCGCCGGATGGCATTGCCCAGCGTTTGAACCATCGCATCCTGGCCGATCAGCTGGCTGAACGTCTGGGGCCGGTATTTGCGGGCGAGCACGCGATAGGCGGCGTCGCGCGGCTGTGGGGGCTCACCAAGGTCGAAGGAATCGGACATTGCCCGACTGTCTAGCGACAGCGGCCGATGATGTCGAAGGATGTTGATAGGGTGGGAGCCGGAACGACCCGTAGCGAAATCACTGTGGCTGCTTCCGTCAGGACCTGACCCGGTTCGCGACGACCACGTCCGCCCGACTCCCGTGCGGGCATATGGGCCAAGGGCGCGCGCGATGCAAGCGCCGCCCCCGCGGGCCGCCCGGCAGCGGCGCTATCGCGCCCAGATCGCGCCGATCAGTTTGCCCACCTCGACATGCACGGCATCCGCCTTTGCCGGGTCAAGGCCGGGGGCGTCGAGATAGCTGGCGATGATGATCGGCTTGCGGCCCGGCGGCGTGGCGATGGCGACATCGTTCCACTGTCCCCGCCCGCTGGTGCCCGTCTTGTCCCCGACCACCCAGTTGGCGGGCAGCCCCGCGCGCAGCCGCTTCAGCCCGGTCTGGGATGCGACCATCCATCCGATCAGCCTTTGCCGGGATGCGGCGCTCAACACCTCGCCCCCGGTCAGCAGCTGCTTGGTCAGCCGGGCCATGGCATAGGGGATGGTGGTATCCAGCTCGCCGCCGGCGGCGAAGCGGTTCAGTTCCGGCTCCATCCGGTCAAGGCGCGTTGCCGGATCGCCCGATTGACGGATGAAGCGGGTCAGCCCGCCCGGCCCACCGATTTTCATGAGCAGCAGGTTGGCGGCGCTGTTGTCCGATTGTTCGACGGCGGCTGCGCACAATGCTTCGACGCTCAGTTCCCCCGTCGCGGCGGCCGCGCGGACCACCGGGGCGTATTCGAGCAGGTCGGCGGCGGTAAAGCGCACCTTGTCCGTCAGAGCCATCTGGCCCCGTTCGACGCGGGCCAGAACGGCGGCGGCCAGCACCAGTTTGAAGGTGGAAAGCAGCGGATAGCGCGCCTCTGCATCGATCATCAGCCGCTGGCCGGTATTGGTGTTGAGCGCGGCAACGCCGATGCGCCCGTCCGTCCCCTCCAGCAATGCCGCGATCGGATCGCGCGCCTGTGCCCATGCGGGCGTGGACAGGCCGGTAACGGTGGCGATCGCGCCCCCGACGATCAACTGGCGACGGGTCGGCATCATATCGTCCTTTCCTATCGGCCCTGCATGTCCCGATGGCCGCCCGGAATCCGGACGGTCAGGCCGTCCAGCGCATCGGTCAGCACGATCTGGCACGCAAGCCGGCTGTGACGGGTCGCCCCAAGGGCAAGGTCGAGCATATCCTCTTCCTCCTCGACGGGGGGCGGCAAGCGATCGAAATGGTCGGCGGCGACGATGACGTGACAGGTGCTGCACGCCATCTGCCCCTCGCACGTTCCCTCCAGCGGCTGACCGGCGGCCTGCGCCACCTCCAGCAGCCGGGCGCCGGGCGCGGCCTCAGCCTCGCGCACCGTTTCCCCGTCGGGCGCGACGAAGCGGACGGTAATCATGCGGCGATCCGCTGGGCGCGGACTGCATCGAGGATATTGCCGGTTGCGGTCATCACTTCTTCCTCGCTGGTCATGCGGCCAAGGCCGATGCGGATGCTCGACCGCGCCTCGGCATCGTCAAGCCCGATCGCCTTAAGCACATGACTTGGCCGTCCGGACCCGCTTGCACAAGCGGAACCGGCAGAAAAGGCGATGTGGCGAAGGTCGCTCATCAACCGGGCGACATCCAGCCCGGCATGGCGGACATTGAGATTGCCGCGCCAGCGATCCGTGGCCGATCCGTTCAGCGTCCAGCCCGGCCCCAACCGCTCGAGGAACAGGCGGAACAGGGCATCAATGCGCGTCGCATCGGTGCCCATCCGCTGGGCCGACACGCGGGCGGCCGCGCCGAACCCGGCACACAGCGCGGGCGACAGCGTGCCGGAACGGCCCGCCGCCTCCTGCCCCCCGCCATGGATCAGCGGCGACAGGGTCACGCCATCCCGGATCCACAGGGCGCCGATCCCCTTTGGCCCGTACATCTTGTGCGCGGACACCGCGATCAGATCGCCGACCGAGGGCAGCGACAGCTTGCCCGCCGCCTGTACCGCGTCGATCAGCATCAGTGCGCCGGCATCGGCCGCGATGCGGGCCAGCGGCTCCAGCGGCTGAATGACGCCAATTTCGTTATTGACCGCCATCACCGCGACCAGCCCGGTGCCCGGCCGGATCGCCTGTGCCGCACGGTCCAGATCGACCCGCCCGTCCGAGCCGACCGGCAGGATGGTGACCGGCCGGCCAGCGCGCTGTTCGGCCGCGACAGTATCAAGCACGGCGGCGTGCTCGCTTGCCAATGTCACGATCGGGCCGCTGGTGCCGCGGATCGCCCAGTTCAGCGCCTCTGTCGCGCCGCTGGTGAAGCTGACGCTGCCGCCCGGCGGCAACAGGGCGGCGATTTCGGCGCGCGCCACCTCCACCGCGGCACGGGCGCGGCGGCCGGGCGCGTGGGGCGAGTGCGGATTGGCAAAGCCGTCACCGGTCAGCCAGGGCAGCATCGCGTCCAGCGCCTCCGGCGCCAGCGGCGTTGTCGCCTGATAATCCAGATAGATCATGCCGCCGCCTGATCGTCCTCGTCCGGGCAATCGGGCTGACAGCCGATATCGCGCCAGGCGGCGATGACGGCATCGACATCGGCATCGCTGGTATCCCGGCCGAAACTGATGCGGATCACTTCCCCCGCCTCGTCCCCGTCAATGCCCATATGGGCCAGCACATGGCTGGGCCGCATCGATCCCGACGAACAGGCGCTGCCCGCCGACACCGCGATCCCGGCCATGTCGAACCGGATCAGCTGCGTCGTCGCCTTCATCCCCGGCATCCGATAGGCACCGATCAGCGGCGAACGCCGGCCGGCATCCTCGCCAATGACCTCGCCCCCGGCATCCTGGATCGCGTTTTCAAGCCGCTCGCGAAGATCGGTCAGATGGTCGATCGGCTCCGGCTCGGCCAGGGCGGCGGCAAAGCCAAGGGCGGCTGGCAGGTTTTCGGTCCCGCCACGATAGCCCCGCTCCTGCCCGCCCGTCGGCAGCAACTGACCGAGATTGCGGACCAGCAGCGCGCCGACGCCCGGCGGGCCGCCGCGCTTGTGCCCCGAAACCGCAATGAAATCGGCATGGTCCTGCGGACGATCGGCATCCGACCAGCCCGACGGCATCTGTGCCGCATCCACGAACAACAGGCCGTCGACGGCGCGCACCCGTTCCGCCACCGCAGCCAGCGGTTGCAGAACGCCGGTTTCGTTGTTGCCCCACTGAACCACGACCAGCGGCCGTTCCCCGGCATCGGCCAATAGCGATTCGAGCCGGTCCAGATCGACCTCTCCGTCCGGATCGACGGGCAGCATCACGGGATCGCTGGCCGCGCGCATCACCGCATCATGTTCGGTCACGCCGATCAGTCGTCGCCCGGCCTGAGCGCGGCGCAGGACGATGCGGATCGCCTCTGTCGCGCCGCTGGTCAGGATCACGTCATGGGGCCAGGCATAGGCGGCGGCGATCGACGCGCGCGCCTGTTCAAGCCGCGCGCGGGCACGGCGGCCCTCGGCATGGGGCGAGGACGGATTGGCCCATTCGCCCAGCGCATCGGCCATTGCCGCCCGGGCCGCCGGCAGGATGGGCGTGGTTGCGGCATGATCCAGATAGACGCGGCTAGCCATCGGCAATTCCATTCGCGCACCGGCAATGATTGCGTGTGCGGCTCAACCGCCTATATAGCCGGGCACTTCGCCCGCGCCAGCGTGCCCAGCCATTTTCGCGAGTTGCCATGCCCGAAGTCATCTTCCCCGGCCCCGAAGGCCGTCTTGAAGGCCGTTTTGCCCCCGGCCCGCGCCCCCGCGCACCGGTGGCCATGATCCTGCACCCCCATCCGCAATCGGGTGGCACGATGAACAACCGCATCGTGCAGGAATTGTACAAGACGTTCCAGCGGCGCGGCTTTGCCACGCTCCGGTTCAATTTCCGGGGCGTCGGCAAGAGCCAGGGCGTGTTCGACAACGGCATCGGCGAATTGTCCGACGCCGCCGCCGCGCTGGATTGGGTTCAGAGCTTTCACCCCGAGGCACAGACCACCTGGGTCGCGGGATACAGCTTTGGCGCGTGGATCGGGATGCAGCTGCTGATGCGCCGTCCGGAAATCCGCGGCTTCATCTCGATCGCCCCGCCGGCGAACATGTATGATTTCACCTTCCTTGCCCCCTGCCCGTCATCGGGCATCATCATTCAGGGCGATGCAGACGAGGTGGTGACGCCGGGCGCGACGCTGAAGCTGGTCGAAAAGCTGCGCACGCAAAAGCACATCACCATCCACCACGACACGATTCGCGGGGCGAACCATTTCTTTCAGAACGAGATGGACGACCTGATGGGCAGCGTGGACAAGTATCTGGATTTCCGGCTGGATCCTTCCTGCCCGATCCGCTGACCGACGCCCGGGCTGTCCCCGTCACGCAGCGGGCGGGGGCAGCGACCAGATCAGGACATTGGCGAACAGGATCGCCGCCAGGATCAGCATCAGCACCGGTTTCCGGCGCGGTCCGCCCCGCCGCAACAGGGCGACTGCGCCGATCACCAGCGCAAAGACGGCGATCATCGCGACGGCAGGCGCGGCATTTCCGATGGCGGTGACAGCGTTCGGCATCAACGCGCTTTAGCCGATCAGTCCGATTCAGCCAGCACCCGTGCGAACGCATCCATGTCCGTATTGCCGCCGGACAGGATCACCAGCATCCCCGGCACCGGATCGACCTTTCCGGCCAGCAATGCCGCCAGCGCCGCCGCACCGCCCGGTTCGACGACCAGCCGCAGGCGGGCCGCGGCCCAGCGTTGCGCCGCCCGCACCTCTGCCTCGCTGACCGCAACGCCGGTCGCGCCGCGCCGGGCCAGCACCTCGAACGTCCGTTCGGCAACGCGCGGCGTCTGAAGCGAATCGCACGCCGTGGGCGGCGCATCCGGGCCGACGGGTTCGATCCACCCCGCCTCCAGGCTGCGGCGCATATCGTCCCACCCCTCCGGCTCGGCCAGCGTGATCGGCACGTCGGGCAGCGCGAGCGCGAGCCCGGCGGCCAGCCCGCCGCCGCCACAGGGCACCAGCACATGCGACGGATCGGGCAGCCGCTGTTCGACCATCTGGCTCATCGCCTCGATCCCCACACTGCCCTGCCCCTCGATCACCCAGGGGTCGTCGAAACTGGGTACCAGCGTCGCGCCGCGGGCATGGGCAAGGTGCGCGGCGATCTTTTCCCGCGATTCGGTGGCGCGGTCATAGGTGACGACCTCTGCCCCCAGCGCCAGCGTTGCATCGCGCTTCACCCGCGGCGCATCGGCGGGCATCACGATGACGGCCGGCATGTTCAGCCGCCGCGCAGCCCAGGCCACGCCCTGAGCATGGTTGCCGGAGGAAAAAGCGACGACCCCGGCAGCGCGCGCCGACGGATCGATCGCGGTCAGCCGGTGCCATGCGCCGCGCAGTTTGAACGCGCCGATGGGTTGCAGACATTCCGCCTTGAACTGCACCTCCACACCCCGGACGTCCGCCGAAAACAGCGGCGTCGGCGGCAGGATTGCGGCAATTTTTGCGGCGGCGTCGCGCACCCCGGCCCGGGTTGGCTGTCTAATTAATGTCACACCATCATCCTGACCCGAAAAAACCCGGTGCATGTGTCTTTACAGCCGGGGTCATTCTGCATATGTCCGCGCCTCCGCTGCCCCATGGGACTTCCAACCGCAAGGCAGCTTTTCGTCAATGTTTGCCGCAAGGCATTTGGAGGTCCCTTGAATTGCACAAGCATCATAGCGCGCTGGGGCTAGCTGTCTCCAATCGGCCGGTTGCTCCGGTCACGCTCGTTCGCCCGCACGCAGCATCGCGTGCCGCCCGCTTCTTTGTCGAGAAGTTTCCGGGGCGGTCGATGTATGCGGTCAAGGCGAACCCGTCGCCCGATCTGCTCCGCATCCTGTTCGATGCCGGGGTGACGCATTTCGACGTCGCCTCCATCGGCGAGGTGCGCCTTGTCGCCCGCGAAGTGCCGGGAGCGACCCTGTGTTTCATGCACCCGGTCAAGGCCGAGGAAGCGATCGAAGAG